>DGKB01000002.1 GCA_002386905.1 Akkermansiaceae bacterium UBA4581
TTTCAGTTCAACTCATCAATAGCAGGTTACGGTTGTAATAAAACAATCACTTTTATTGATCAGCTTCACACGAAGCATCGAACTACCCTTCTTACTCTTTCGCAAGAGATATGACTGAAGGTTTTTTATACCCCCACTTTTATTTTTATTTATCAATCATGGCAGGACATAACAAATGGTCTAAGGTTAAGCATATTAAAGCGCGTGTCGACGGCAAGCGTAGTAAAATGTTTAGTAAATTTTCTCATGAAATCACTATAGCAGCACGTGATGGTGGAGGAGACCCTGACATGAACCCTCGTTTACGTACCGCCGTGGATGCAGCTAAATCTCAGTCCATGCCTAAAGATAATATTGAAAGAGCAATCAAAAAAGGCACAGGTGAGCTTGGTGGAGCAGCTATTCAAGAAATGGTTTATGAAGGCTACGGCCCTAATGGTATTGCTATGCTAGTTGAGGTGGCTACAGATAACATCAACCGTTCAGCAGCTGAAACCCGCGTACTTTTTGCCAAAAATGGAGGTAACATTGCTACTCCTGGTAGTGTGAACTATCTTTTTGAAAAGAAAGGCGAAGTCCGTATCCAAGAGCATGAATTCAGTGAAGACGAACTGATGGAAATTGCTCTAGAGGCCGATGCCGAAGATTGCTTTATCAGCGAAGCAGATGAGCAAAGTGTATTCATCTGCGAAGGCACACAACTCAATGAGATGGCCAACTCGATTCGTAAGAAATTTACTCTCACAGGTCAAAAAATTATCTCAGTAGCCACTACACCTGTCGTTATTGAGGATATTGAAACTGCCAAAAAAGCCTTACATTTATATGAAACGCTCGACGACTATCCAGACACGATGAATGTGTTCACAAACTTTGAATTAGCCGACTCAGTCTTACAAGAGCTCGATGCTGCCGAATAACCTACGTGATAAGGTCACTTAACTAACTAACTTTTTTTATGTCAGAAGAATCTTCACGCCCTGCGTCTCAAAAACAACCACAACGCAAACGCCCTCAACACCAAAATAATGGAGGAAAGCGTCCTAACCATAACCGCCGTCCTAATCATAAACGCCCCCGCAACAATGGTAGTGGTGCAAAACCTATCATTTACCTAGCTGAGGACCAACTCCAAGGCGAACCTACTCTTATAGAAGGTGTCTTATTTATCAATAGCAAAGGTTGTGGGCTGTTACGTCTTGCACAAAATAATTTTGGCGAACAAGCTAACGATCCCGTCATACCGCCAGATCTAATCAAAGAACACGGACTCAGACCTGGTTTCTATATCAAGGCAATAGCCAAAAAAGCTCCACAAAGTCTACAAGTCATCAGTATCGAAAGTATTAATAACGAAAGTAAATTAGATATCGATAATCTACCTATCTTTGAAGAGTTACGTGCTATTAATCCTAATAAGAAGTTCACCTTCGAAACCACGAGTGACAAGTACAGCACTCGTGTGCTTGATATTATAGCGCCTGTGGGAAAAGGGCAGCGAGGACTTATCGTAGCCCCACCTCGTTCAGGTAAAACTTCTCTACTCCTTGATTTAGCTAGCGCTATTGAAACTAATTATAGTGATGATTGCACATTACTTATCCTCCTCGTTGATGAGCGACCAGAGGAGGTCACTGAATTTAAACGCCAATTCCCTAATGCAGAAATTTATGCTAGCTCTAATGATGATAACGCACAAAAACATGCCCAAGTCGCTGAGCTGTGTATCGAACGTGGTAAGCGTCTTGTGGAGCAAGGCAAGGATGCGTTAATTCTCATGGACTCTATCACCCGTTTAGCCCGCGCTTACAACCAAATGCTCTCTGGTGGTAATAAAAACCAAGGCAACCGTGGCAACAATGGCCGTGGAGGCCGAGGCATCCAAAGCGGTGGTATTATGGTCGGCGCACTCGAAACACCTAGACGACTTTTTGCTGCTGCACGTAATACACAAGAAGCCGGCTCCCTGACTATTTTAGCTACAGCACTTGTGCAAACTAACTCACGTGCTGATGAAGCTATATTCCAAGAGTTTAAAGGGACAGGTAACATGGAGCTCGTGCTTGATAGACAGATTGCCGAGCAGTATATCTTCCCAGCTGTAGATATACTCAAATCAGGTACACGTCGCGAAGAACTACTCCTAGCAGAAATTCATTGTGATAAAATATCCCGTATCCGCAAAGGGCTATCAGGTAATCGTCACCCAGCTGACGCGCTGGAAAAATTCCTCTTCTTTATCAAAAGATTCCCTAATAACAATCAAATGCTCTTAGAAATTAAGAGCTAAATATATGAGCAAAACTCAAGCAAAGAATGCACGACGTGCTACTATTTCCGCTCTAAGAGCCTGGTCAAAAGGCCATGACTACGCAGAGACCCTCGTTGAGCGTCACGCACAACGCAACCAACTCAGTGGCGAAGAAAGAGCTTTATTCAACAACCTCTTACTCACGACTCTACGCAATCTAAACCTCCTAGATTTTTGGATTAAAAAACTACGCCGTGAAAAACTCGATTTTGAGACTCGTGACATCTTGCGTGTAGGATTAGCACAGTTATTCATTCTCAATATTGCAGAGCATGCCGCTATTTTTGAGACTGTTAATTGCTCTAAACCTCGTACTCGAGGTCTCATTAATGCTATTCTACGTAATGCTCAACGCAAAAAAGCAGAACTCCTCTCTAGTGCCCAGGAACAAACTCCTGATATTCTCTACTCTTGCCCTACATGGCTCTACAAAAAATGGAGTCAACAACTAGGAGAAGCAGCTGCCATTAATCTACTTAAATGGCAGCAAAAACCAGCTCCCAACTACCTGCGCCTAAACACGATTAAACTTACTAAGCAAGATATAGTCGAGCTTGGTGGTGATGAACAAGTTAAAGCCGTAGGTGATAATTACCCGCATTTTTATGAATGGAAAGGCCGTGGATTACCCAAAGAGCTCCTTGCTGATGGCAGCTGCTATATCCAAGATCCTAGTACTTTCAACGCCATACGCCTCCTCAATCCAAAAGAAGGAGAAAAAATACTCGATGCTTGTGCCGCACCAGGTGGCAAGACCTCGCTCATAGCTGCTCTTAGCGATAACCAAGCTAAGATAACTATCACTGATTTGGAGAAAAAAATCCCTCGTCTCGAATCAAACCTCGTGCGTCTTGGAGTCACAGATTTCAAATCTCATGTGCATGACTGGCTCGCTCCAGCTCCTCAAGAATGGCATAGTCAATTCGATGCTATCCTCCTCGATGTTCCTTGTTCAAATACAGGTGTATTACGTCGCCGTTTAGATGCTCGATGGAGACTACGTTCCAGCGATATTGAGAACCTGATTCGTATCCAAGCACAGATTTTCTCTAATGCTCTCGCTTGCGTCAAACCAGGAGGTCGCATCGTCTATTCAACTTGCTCAATTGATAACGAGGAAAACCAAGAACAAATCCAGCGCTTCCTCAAGCAATACCCTCAACTCACACTCGTTGATGAACACAGCACCAGACCAGACCTAGATGCGATTGATGGTAGCTACGCTGCTGTATTGCAAGTGAACAGTTAAGAGTGAAGAATGAAAAGTGACTAGTTAAAACTCTATGGTGAATAGATGCTTAACTTTTCACTTTAGGCGCTTCCAATCATTTCTGTAGCTCCTCACGCACTTACGTTAAATTAAGCCATGCTTCAAGTCATCTCTAGTTGGCTCGCTATTATTCTGACTTTTGTCGGTAGACAAACTAAATTTGGAGTGTCACCGTTAGCTGAGGATAAAGCACTTCATTTTATTTTTTTCAGTTACCTATGCGGTCGCTGATTTCATTCTTCACTTTTAATTATTCACTTAGCGTCTTCGCGGCCTTGCGTGAGCAGAATACAACTAGCTCTATCCCAACTTCTGTGGTTCTTTAAAATATTGCTTAAATCACCCTCTAAGTCCTCTAAGACTGCGTGATGGATTTGGCGGCTAGATGCGCACCAGTCCAGGCATTTTGAAAATTAAAGCCTCCTGTAATACCGTCGATATCTAGGACTTCACCTGAGAAATAGAGCCCTTGGTGATGCTTGCTTTCGCAGGTTTTGGGATTAATATCCTTGAGCTGTACTCCGCCACAGGTGACAAACTCATCTTTGTTGATACTTTTCCCATTGGCATTAAAATGCCCTTGTTTGAGTTGTTTGATGAGCTCTTGTAATTGAGCTTTACTGAGTTGTGCCCAAGTATTGTCATCATCTATGCCTGCTGCTTGGACGAGTTGCTCCCAGAGACGACGTGGCAGCTCGCTAAATACTGAGCGTTTACTAATGAATCTCTTGCCGTGTGCTGAGTGCTGTCTCTTGAACTCTTGTCTAATTTGCTCTTGGGTACGTGCAGGCAACCAATCAATCTCTATACTAAACTGATAGTCCACCTCTGCAAGTGCTCTTGCCCCCCATGCTGATAGTTTGAGAATTGCTGGTCCACTCATGCCCCAGTGGGTAATGAGTAATGGTCCTGTTGCTTCGAGCTTTTGATTAAGGACCTTGACAGTTACATTATCTACGCTCAAACCTGGCAAATCATGAATACGTCTATCTGAGATATTAAAAGTAAACAACGATGGCACCGCCTCAATTAGCTCATACCCTAATTGCTCGGCAAGCTTTGCTCCAGCAGCTAGCCTAGTTCCACCTGTGGCTAACATAAGATTTTTAGTCCTAAGTGTCTCCTCACGTGCGGTGAATAGCTGAAATCTAGCGTCATCTTGCTGACCTTGTTCAAGCGCTTCTACCCAATCGACACCATGCTTCACTTGCACTTCAATATGATGAAACTTGGCAGCATTCATCAAAGCTCGAATAATCGTTTGAGAATCATCTGATACTGGAAACATTCTGCCATCTGCCTCAGTTTTTATTTCTACATTGTGTGAATCAAGCCACTCAATCATGTCTTGTGGTTGAAACTCATAAAAGGCTCCCATGAGTGTTTTTTCTCCTCGCGGGTAGTTTTTGACAAGTAGCTTTGGATCGAAGCAAGCATGAGTCACATTACATCTACCTCCTCCAGATATTTTGACCTTACCTAGCACCTGTGCTGTTTTTTCCAGAATCAGAATATTGAGTGGTTCGAGTCCTAATTGCTCTGCTTGTTCTGCCGTTTGAATAGCAGTAAAAAAACCTGCTGCGCCACCACCTACTACTATAAGGTCATATACCATTGGCTAAAAAATGCGGTTTTAATGTTTAAAAAGCAAGACTCATTTACCAGTTATTTATAAATTTTCCACCATACAGAAAAGCAAAAAACAACCATGCAAGAAGCTATAGACTTAATAAACAGCATAGCTGTAGTTGAAGCAAAGCTATCAAATAGTCCGCATAGAATAAGTACTGAGATAACAGCTAAAATAATAATGATTTTCATAAAACTTAAATTCTAGCTTAGCTTACGTTGCACTTGACGAGCTTGCTTCAAATGAATTTTCAAATGGAATACAAACATACGCGCCCATTGATGCGCATTAAAATCACCAAATAACATATGTTGTGAGGTCTTGGTATTTTTTAAATCGATATCAACTAATTCAGTTTCGATGAGTTTAGTAAAGCATAATACGGAAGCCTTGAAATCCTCCGTAATTTGGCTAGCATTCTTCTGCTCGCTAGGCATGACTTGCGCACGTATATCTTCTAGACTGGAAGCTTTAATATCTTTGCCATGAGCCAGTTGGGTGACGGTATGCTGAATCAATTCATTCACTTTGATGTTATGCTCTAGAATCATGAGGATGGACCAATTTTGCATTTTCTCATTGATGCCTGTGGATTTAGGGACTTTGACTATTTGTTGGAGTTGATCTTCATTTAAGCACTGCACGATGATGGAATAATTATCTAATATCTGATCTAGATCTTGAGTCATCTGATAGAGGCTATAGCGATTAAAGCGCCAAGCTATGAATATACGAATAGGTGCAGGAAACATAATTATTAAAATTAAAGTAAATTAAAAAAATATTAAAAGTATATATAAAGTAAAATTTTTATGCATGCGCATAAAAATTGAATCTATTTCACTATCTATCATATTAAATAGTAAAATCTTCTCATTAACAACTTATCTATGTATTTATTAATTCAACTTCAAATGAAGTGATAATTTTCTAAGCAACCTTAAGTAAGGTATCGTTGAGACTAGTTTAGATGAGCAAGGCGCTCAAGACAGTAATTCAACTAAATAATTTAAGTTTAGATGAGGTGGTGGTTTACTAAGCAACCTTAAGGCGGGTAGCGTTGAGACTAGTTTAGATGAGCAAGGCGCTCAAGACAGAACCGTTGAACGCTGTGTAGAAAAAGCTACTCAAGAGAAACGGCAGTCTGTAGAGAGTGCCTTGATCGCTAAAATAGCTCAACGATACGTGGAGCAGCGGTTCATCCACCCTTCTAACCAACGCTTCTCACCTCTGCTGGGTGGTGATAGATGAACTCGGCGGGTGAGTACTTTTTTTGCTGCTAATGAGAATGCTGATGAGGCTTGTGATACACTAGTATTTTTGGGCATTTCTAATAAGACTTGGTAGAGCCCCCAGCCTTGTCCTTGGTAGCGTTCACTGAGCTTAAGCCCTTCTCCTTTGAAGTTGACATAATCTATAAGAGCATATTGCCCTTGAGGGCTTTGCGTGAGCTTATCATAATTACTGAGTATATGTGCACGATGCCTGGGCTCTACTTCTTGTGCTAATTTTGCACGGCTCTTTTGTGAGCGCAGAATGATGAAGTCAACCTGCTCAATTTTTGTGTCTAACAAGAATTTGCGTAGCTCCTTCATCATACGATTATTTTGACTGTTATCAAAACTCGCCTTCGATGTCCATGGGCAAGGTGGCACTGGGTAACGGTTAAGCCATGTAGGGAGTAGCTCTTTATGATAGTTTTGCATCCATTTAATCCACTGCGGAAATGATTCATCAAATGCTCCTTGATAATTAACTGGGTACCAAATCATATGCCCTATCCCAAGTGAGGGAAATTGCTCGCCATGATTCCAGCTAGTTAACCCTAGATAACTACCACTACTTTCATTTTGCCAGATTTTGTCGGCAAGCCACTCTCTATCCTTGAGTGAGAGTTTTCCTACTTTGGCAACATGCTGGTGAGAGCCGTTGGATTCTAATTGAGATATCTGACTCGTTTGACAGTTGGTAAATAGGACAGCTATTAATAAGGCTAAACAAGTTGACCCAAGTATTTTTATCATCGAAGCGTTCATGGTAAGAGTTGTTGCGAGCTTTTGAGATTTTTATAAGCTGCGCCACTATCGATAGCTTTGGCGGCTGTTGCATATCCTTGCTCCAATGTTTCTACCTCTTCACATGCAACTAGGGCCGCGGCTACGTTGAGTAAAAGCAACTCCCTTTTAGCTCCTTGTTCCTTACCTGACAATAGGTCTTGAATAAGTTGGGCATTTTCTTCTGGTGTGCCTCCTACTACTTGGCTTAGTTGCGCTTGTTTCACTCCCCATGATTGCCAATATTGAGGTTTAATTGTTTGTATGTTGTTTATGCCTTCTTTAAGGTTTACATAGAGCGTATCTCCCATATTACTAAATTCATCAGTAGGTTTTCCTTGCTCTGAATGCCCACAAATCACCCAAGCATTCTTACGTCCTAGTTGTTGTAAAATCGAACCAAATTTAGGGATTATGCTGGCATCGCTCACACCTAATAATTGATATTGTGGACTAGCTGGATTAAGTAGTGGGCCAATTAAATTAAACAGTGTTTTTTGACCTTGAGCTGCTAGAGCCTGACGCACGGGCATAATGGCTTTGAAGGCTGGATGGTACTGAGGAGCTAATAAAAAAGCCCAACCTTGCTCATCTAAACAGCGACTCCAAAAATCCTCATCTAATTCTGGCGTAAAACCTAATTGAGATAATACATCTGCGCCTCCACTTTGCGAAGTAATACTCCTATTTCCATGTTTGAGAACTTTGATGCCACAAGCTGCCAATACAAAAACGGCTGTAGTCGAGACATTGTAAAGGTGCAGACCATCACCACCTGTACCGCAGACATCTATGCTTTTGTAACCTTCTAAAATTTTCGATCCAGCGGCCATTGACCACTGTGGCTGGCGAGCTAACGCTAAAAAGTTCTGTACAAAAGCCCCCAACTCATTTGCTGTTTCACCGCGTAGTGACAAAGCTCTCAAAAAATCCATTTTAGCCACAAACTCAGCTGAGCCCTCGGGTGAATCTTCTACTAATAATTCACAAATACCTGCTATCTCTTGTGTCGATAGCTCACTGCCTGATTGAATTTTTTTAGTTAATGCGTCAAACAACATAATTAAGATTTGCAATTGTTAAGCTTGATTAGACTACAACATTTAAACTGGCAGGGCAAACCGTTATTTCTGCTGGAGTGTCGCAGATATATTCTGCATCAATATGTATTGGATGGCTTCCATTTTTATCAATAACGATTTTTTTGCATTTAAAATAATCAACAATTAGATGTTTGTCCACATTACCCTTATTGATGCCGAGTAAATAATTAAATATTGCAGGTATGTTCTTGTGCCTGAATAAACAGATATCTAAATAGCCATCATCCAATGATGCCTGAGAAGTAAAACTCATATCACCTCCATAGCATTTACCATTACCTACAACGAGAAAGTAGCCTTTTTTAGGGACAGGCTGATCATCAATTGTGATAATAATTTTTTTAAATTTATAGGTACATAGGTTCCATATCCCTATGAATATATAAGCTAATGCTCCATAGATTTTTTTCCATTTGGAATCAGATTTTTTTAAAATATAGGCATCAAACCCTATTCCTGCCATACAAATGAAATGCCTATCATTAACCTTGCCTAAATCTATCTTACGAGTATTGCCTTGGGCGATGACTTGACAAACTGCTTTAATCTCCATCGGCAAATCAATTTCAATACTAAACACATTAGCTGTTCCCATAGGGATAACTCCAAGCACAACATCACTGTTAACTAGACCATTGACTACCTCATTTACTGTGCCGTCTCCACCAGCTGCGATAACTAGATCAAAGCCTTGCTTGACACAGTCTTTGGCTATTTGTGTGGCGTGGTCTTGGCTCTGAGTTTGCTCTGCTTCTACATCTATACCGTAACTATTTAGATACTCTTTTATCTTAGTGATGTACTGCTCTTTTTCTTTGTAAACTTCAAATTTACGGTACTTAATCCCTAGCATTTTTTTAAAGAAAGGCGACATCTGCCTTCCTCTAGCTGCTTGAGGGTTGTAAATTAATTTAGCTTTTTTATACTGATGTTTCCATGGGTTTTCTAGATATCGCTCTGCCAATCTTAAATCATGCTCATCATAGATATCCATAGCCAGTTCAACATGAGTTGATTCAAAAATAGAAACACTGGTTTTTATTTTTGCAGCCAATAAATCTCTCACTTCATCTAGGCTTTGTGCATTTTGAGCTCCTATAACTTTAACCAAAGCTTGCGCATCATCTAAATTAGCTCGTAACTCAACCGTCTCAGCTATGAAGTTGCGCAAAAAATGAAAATTTTTAATATGGTAAATAGCTGTTTGCGCGTAAGATTTATCGCCAATTTTTATATAGCTTCGGCTTTCTTTTAAATCAGTTTGATTTTTATTAAATGTAGATTCTTCTACATAATGCAAATTAACATCTGCCTGGCTTTGAGAAATATTTTCTAATGCTTTATCTATGGCCTCTCTAGTTAAAAATACCGTATCTGCATTAGCAATTAGATAACCCGACTCTTTACTCTGCTTGCGTTCAAAAGTACTCAAATAAGTCACTCCATGAATTATATCCTGTACCACGTCAAGTCCTGAAGGAATTCTCTTATTTACATAGCGCATTGAAGAAAGTTTATCTAACTCCTCTGTTCCTAATACTATAATATTATCAATATAGTCACTTTGAGCAAATGCCTCAACCACCCAATCTAGCATGGGCTTACCATGAATCTCTAATAATGCCTTATTTTTACAGCTGTGAGATTTATGCAAAGGCCCCTTACCTCCTCGAGCTAAAATAATGACATTAAATTTTTTCATCTTATTTTGTAAAAATTTAATCTAAATTGATTGATGACTCTCGTTTGAACGCTTTACTATCTTGCGCAGAAAATCAGCTGCTCACCTCAAACTAAATCATTGATTTTAAAAATAACTGGGTTTTTGACCAGGCTTCCACTTAATATTACATCCACTGCTAGGTAATTGATTATCGAGTGGTGACTTACCGCTCAAGAGAGCATGGATAGCCGCTTTAATATCCGTACCATTAACTGGCTTGCCATTATTGGGTCTTGATTCATCAAATTGTCCTAGATAGACAAGCTTATTGTCTGCATCGAGGAGGTAAAAGTCTGGCGTGCAAGCTGCACTATAAGATTTGGCTACTTCTTGGGTTGGGTCGTAGAGGTAGGGGAAATCCCAATCATACTCATTAGCAAACTCTAGCATTTTATCAGGAGAGTCAGCAGGATAATTCTCAATATCATTAGAATTAATAGCTACAGTATTGATTCCTTGCGGTTGAATTTCTTTAGCTAATTCGCTAATAGCGTCGCCTAGATGCAGGACAAACGGGCAATGGTTGCAGGCAAATATCACGAGAGTTCCTTGATGACCTTTGATTTTGGAAAGTGTATGCTCATTACCAGCTCCATCATTAAGATTAAATTCTGGTGCTATTTCTCCTAACTTGAGGTTAAATGTAGATTGTACTTCTGCCATAGTTTTAATCTGTATTTCAATTTGAAACTAACTGATTTAGTAAATTAAGCAACTCATAAGTTGACCTGCAGGCTAAGTTTAAGGTACTTTTGCGTTGTGAATTTAAATGTAGGTTTAAATATAGATTTAAGCTCGACTGAGCTAGCTCACTATAGTCGTCACATTCAGCTATCTCAAGTGGGTTTAGTCGGACAAAAAAAGCTCAAGGCTGCTTCGGTTCTTTGTATTGGTGCTGGTGGCTTAGGTTGTCCTGCTCTAAATTACTTAGCTGCTGCTGGAGTGGGCAAGATAGGCATCATTGACGCTGATGTGGTTGAAGCCTCTAATTTACAACGCCAAATCCTCTATACCCAAGCAGATATTGGACAGTCCAAGGCGCTCACTGCTCAAGCACGCCTGCAAGCGATCAACCCTCATATTGATATCATCGCTTATCCAGAGAGATTTACAGCGGATAACGCAGAAAAAATAGCTAGCGAGTATGATATTATTCTCGATGGCTGCGATAATTTTAGCACTCGATTTCTGAGCAATGATGTGGCTTATTTCCTAAAAAAGCCCCTTGTTTACGGAGCTATTTTCCAGTTTGAGGGGCAAGTTAGTGTCTTTGATTTTTCGCATAATGACGCTACAAGCCGCCAACAACTAGATAATGGTAAGCAAGAGATTTTAGATGAGCAAGGTGCTCGAGACAGAACCGTTGAACGCGGTGTAGATAATAACGCTACTCAAGAGAAACGGCAGTCTGTCGAGAGTGACTTGCACGCTAAAAGCCGCAGCTTACCTTGTTATAGATGTTTGTTGAGTAATATGCCTGCACCTGATGCTGTGCCTAATTGTGCCGAAGCTGGTGTATTTGGTGTGTTGCCGAGTATCATTGGCTCATTTCAAGCAATCGAGGTCATTAAATATATCGTAGGTGTAGGTGATTTACTTACAGGCAAGCTCCTGCATTACGACACTTTAACCCATCGCAGCCATACTATCAAACTCGCCGCCGATCCAGCCTGCCCTCTATGCTCAGAGCAAGCTACCATTAAAAGCATCAAACAAGAGCAAGAAGCAGGTTGCTCAATACCTACAGATTCCAACCCTCATCATTCAACCCCTAATCCAGAAATCATGAACTTAGACGTACCCACATTCATCAATCGCATGCAGGCTAACCCATCAGCCAAAATTATTGATATTCGCCAACCCGAAGAGCTTGATACATACGGAGCTATCCAAGGACATATCCACATCCCTCTAAATGAATTACCTGCCAACTTAGAAACGCTTAGCCCAGATGACGAACTACTCTTTTACTGTCAGTCTGGCAAACGTTCACTCATTGCTTTAGAATTCTTTCTCGAGCAAGGCTACAATCCTGAGCGTATTGCTCACCTCGAAGGAGGTCATATGGCTTGGGTGCGTGAAGCTTAATTTTAAGATTTCTGCAAATTCTTCACTTTTAGCAAAATTGAGTAGATTCAAAATTTTCGTGGTGCTCGAGTAACTTATTTACACTGCGCTTCCACGAGTTTCTCATCATGCTCAATTTTATCTAAAACCATGTTATTTTGAAGTTTTGCAGAAATCTCATAGTTGTAGCCCACCAATAAATTATGGACTTATTAATTGACCCCATCCCCAAGCTGCTAAGACAGCTGGCTATTCCTATTGCGATTGGGTTCTTTTTTAACACGATGTATAATGTCGTGGATTCATTATATGCTGGGTCTCTTGGGCCAGAAGCTCTGGCGGCTCTAGGGATTTCATTTCCCATATTTTTTATCATTATTGCTATAGGTAGTGGATTTGGACAGGGAATCACCGCACTTATTGGTCGAGCTTTAGGCGCTAAAGACACGAATTTGGCTCGGACTTATATCTTTAACGGGCTGACTTTTATTATCATCATTAGCGCCTTACTCTCTATATTAGGCAATATTTATGCTGAGAGTATTTTTCGTTATTTAGGTGCGAGTGGTGAGTACCTAGATTTCACGCTAGCTTATATGTCCGTGATTATGAATGGAGCGGTATTTTTCCTGCTTAATAATATGCTCAATGCTTTTTTACAGGTGCAGGGAGACACTAAATCATTTCGTAATGCTCTGATAGCTGGGTTTGTGCTCAATATTATCATCAACCCTATGCTCATGTATGGCTGGCTTGGTTTACCTGCATTAGGCATCCAAGGTATCGGCATTTCTACAGTGATCACCCAAATCCTCAGTTGTATTTATATGGCTTCAAAAGTGCTCAAGTCTAAGCTCCTCACTGAATGCTTATGCAGTTTTACGTGGTCTGTACTTAAACCAAATGTGCGCACATATGCAGAGATAGCCAAGCAGGGATTCCCCGCCTCATTTTCTATGCTAATGGTGGCGTCAGGCATGTTTATTTATAACTATTTCCTCTCGCAATATGGCTCAAGCGCCATTGCTGGATACAGCACCGGCATGCGTATTGAACAACTATTCTTGCTCCCCTCGGTGGGGCTTAATATTGCTGTACTTAATCTCGTCTCTCAGAATGCAGGTGCAGAGCAATATGCTCGAGTCAAAGAAATCTATTACACCTCTCTCAAATATGGTGCTTATATTGCCATTGTCTGCTTTATCGGGTTGCAAACCTTACGCTACCAACTCATGGGACTCTTTACTGATGATCAAGAGGTCATTAATATTGGTGCGACTTATCTAATTTTTGCTTCTATCCTCGCCTACTTTTATATGGTAATGTTTCAAACTATCTCGGTGTATCAAGGACTCAAGAAACCTTTCTTTGGTCTGCTCCTAGGTCTAAGCCGACAATTTGCCCTGCCTCTAATTATTTTGCCCATCATGATTACTATGTATGGCATGATAGGCATCTGGATAGGTATCACCGCCATTGCTATTTGTAGTGCAGCGATAGTCATCACCCTTGGATTGAGGAAGGTTAAATCACTAATTTAAACGCCCTTTTACCACAGACCGTTTTGACCGGTTTGTAAGATATAGGTTCCCATGAGGAGGTTGGCAACAGCATGCATCATGACACAAGCGGTGAGGGATTTGGTCTTAATAGCTAGCCAGTACATCAGTGACCCGTAAATCAGTGCGGCTAGCCAATCCGCTGGCTGATGCACGAGGATAAAAGCACCTGTACTGATTAAGTAAGCCAGCCAAGAATGCGTACCAAACGGTATGCTCCACAGTTCATTTTTATACTCAATTGGGCTCTTTTTGTCCAAGCTCACACCTAAACGCATCACATAGCCTCGCCAGCAAATCTCTTCCACAAAGGAGACCACAATCACAGCACGGAAAAATCGCCACACATAAGTCATAATTTGCGCGCTTGCAGAGTCAAAAACAGTGGCATCAAATCCCTCTAACCTCTGTTTAAACCCTATACTTACTAGCCACACTGGCAAATCCTCAACTTGAGTAGCTATATAGTTAGGAAGTAACCAGGCACTAATGCCAATTGCTCCAGTTATAATGGCTAATAACCAAACCTTAAGACTCGGCTTATCAAATTGGTAAGCACGACGAAAATGCCAAACTAAATAACCTGCAATTAAAGTTTGTAATGGGTATATCCAATGCTCTGGAGCTTGCTGATACCAAGGCAAACTAGGATGAGCTCTAAACCAACCTAACCAATCTCCCAAACCTAGGATAATCTGACTTAGCACCATGAACACCACTAACGGCAAAACATATGCCAGAGTGCGTTGATTGCTGTTCATAAAATACAGGAATTATTTAACCAGCCATTCCATCACAGCTTTTTGCGCGTGGAGACGATTCTCTGCCTGACTAAAAATGACATCGGCTTGACTCTCTAGGACTTCTTCTGTGATTTCTTTGCCACGGTAAGCTGGCAAGCAATGCAGGACTTTGCAATCTGAATCAGCCATATCCAGCAAGGCTTGATTGACTTGATAGGGAGCAAAGGCAGCTTCTTTTTCTGCCTGCCCTTCTTGTCCCATAGAAAGCCATACGTCCGTATTAATCACATGAGCGCCTTGAACAGCTGCTTGAACATCATGAGTGACCGACACATTAGGCGCTTGGAGGCGCTGAAGAAAACTCGCATCGACAGCATATTGCTCAGGGGTTGCCACAACAAATTCAAAGCCTAGTAATTTAGCTGCCCACATCCATGAACGTGAGACATTATTATCACCATCACCAACAAAGGCAATTTTCTTACCCTGCCAAGTACCTAGCTCTTCGACAACAGACATGAGATCAGCTACAATCTGGCAAGGATGTTCGCTATCTGTTAATGCATTAATGGTTGGGATTTGTCCATAATGTGCAAACTGCTCTACATCAGCATGATCAAAAGTACGAATAATACAACCATGCACCATACGGCCTAGTACACGCGCTGTATCTTTAATCGGTTCACCACGACCAAGCTGCATATCATTAGTAGAAAGAAACATGACATTTCCACCTAATTCACGTACACCCACCTCAAATGAAACTCGAGTACGTGTACTTGCTTTGCTGAAAATCATCGCCCATGTCTGACCTGCTAACGGTAATTCATTACTAGTTGCGCGCTGAGTTTTCCATTCTATACCTCGATGTACAAGCGCAGCTAAATCTTGAGCGCTAATAGTTTCAATAGACAGGAAGTGTTTCATAGTGTTCTGCTTGTAAAAGGGTTTTAAAGCGAGACTATGCCTATGAAACCATCAAAAATCAAGATTTTAAGAACCAAACTCAGTACAAGTTGGTAAATATTACAAAGTTTAGTTGACAAACCACCACTATAGAGACTAGATTTCGTGACTTTCTCCACAAGAGAAACATATCAACTTGGAACAGTGGCTGAGCGGTTGAAAGCGCGCCCCTGCTAAGGGTGTATACCTTTTATAGGGTATCGAGGGTTCGAATCCCTCCTGTTCCGCCATTAATAAAAAAGCCTGCCCTTGTGGTAGGTTTTTTTGTTGGGCGTAATACGGCAGTATTGCGACCATTGAGCATGTCCCATGCTCAAAAGGAGTTGACTGCAGTAACTCAGATTGTGTCAACAAGCTGAGGATAAGTTCCTTCCCGTGCAAGCGCAACTCACTGCAGAGCTTCGTTACGAAGTAACGAGGATAATCCCTCCTGTTTTGATGCGCACAGCTCTACTCGAGCTGTCTCTTACCCCTCAAGGAGGCTTCTCGACTACTGCGTAGCCTGCGAGTCTTATCGCCTCCTTATATAGTCGTCGATTTGCCATTAATAAAAAAGCCTGCCCTTGTGGAGTTTTTTCAATTTTCTACTGGCTGGCACTTATAATTATTTTTGGCGCGATACTTAAAAAACATTGACTTAATGTATTTAATTTTTAATTGTTAATCTTCTACAAAACAATTCAAATTAATGTCTTTTTCTTTCAATATGAAAAATCAATATAAAATGCTCACTTCAAAGAATATTAAATGTTTTTTCATGCTTTTACTTACAGCTTCGATAGCTAGATCCAATGAGGAAAGCTCTGCTAAGAGCGACACAATTGAAACCTCTATTCAACCAAGCTTTGTCTCTTTGGTTGACCCTTATATTATGTCCGCACGAGGACGCTGGTTCTTTTTTGGAACAGGCAAACGCCCTTATGGCATGGTCAATGTTTTTCCAGATACCAGTAATGAAGGGCAAGCTGGAGGTGGATATAATTGGAAATTTAATGAAGTCCTCGGATTTTGCCACTTACATGGGTGGATGACTGTTGGGCTTGACGTAATGCCTACCACACAGGGAAATTATGAGTTAACCAAAGAAAAATGGAAGTCTCCCTTTAGCCGCACAAATGAAATTGTAGAGCCAGGCTACCATAAAACTCATCTTGATAAGTATAATTTAGATGTCGAAATCACTAGTACAGAGCGAGTTGGATTTCATCGCTATACTTCACCTGAAGGTGGTAGATTGGATATTGTAACTTCATTGGGAGGACCTAGTGGCTCTGCAATTATGAGAAATGGTTCAATCACACAAGTGAGCGCTAATAAATTAGAAGGTTATTATGATCGCACAGACGGTCGTTGGAATGGCCCTCCTCGTATTCGGACTTTTTTTGTTATTGAGTATGATCGTGAATTCCAAAAATTTAGCAATTGGACTAATGATGACTATTTGGAGCCTAATAAAGGCAAGAGCAATAAAGGATCGGGCAAATTCAATGATCAATCAGGAGTCGTTGTATTTGAAAATTTAGAAAAAAATGCTCAACTGCAAATGAAGGTGGCCTTATCTTTTACTTCTATTGAGAATGCTCGTTTAAATTTAGAGACAGAGTGCCCAGGTTGGGATTTTAATCAAATAAAGTCAGAATCTCAGACAGCTTGGAATAATGTTTTTGGACGCATTCAGGTAAAAGGTGGCTCAGCTAAACAACAGACTAAATTCTACACAGATCTTTGGCATGTTCTTATGGGGCGCCATAAACTTAATGATGTGAATGGAGCCATTCCAGACTACACAAATGGTAAAGGTGGCAATACAGATAAACTTAAAGTTCGCCAACTCCCCATCAATGAAGACGGCACTTCAAAACATAACTACTATAATGCTGATTCTTTTTGGCTTACCAATTTCAACTTGAATTTACTCTGGGGGCTTGCTTACCCGGACGTTTTAGAGGACTTCGCTCTATCATTTTTAAAGTTAGATGAAATTGGAGGTAACCTTCCTCGTGGGCCTAATGGTGGAGGATATTCCTACATAATGACAGGTTCTCCTGCTACTCTTCTAATAGCGTCTGCACATAATTTAGGAGTTTTAGATTATCCAAGTGAAAAGGTGCTTTCTACACTTTACAGAAACCATCAACCCGGAGGTGTCATGGATAAAAAATTTGGCGACTTGCAATTTTACATCGATAATGGTTACTGCCCCATGTGGGATACCACAGACCGCTTTGACATGGCTGCAGGACTTACTCTTGAATGGGCACATTCAGATTGGGCAGCAGGTCAAGTGGCGTTAAAAATTAATGATACAGAAAAATACGAACATTTCTCTGCTCGCGCTAAAAACTATGTTAATCAATGGGATGCAGAATCTGGATTTATGCGACCAAAACGCAGAGACGGTTCATGGTACGATAAATTTGATCCCATGAAATGGTACGGGTTTGTCGAAGGTAATGCACATACCTTTAACTGGTATGTGCCACACGATGTCAAAGGATTAGCCAAACTTATGGGTGGTAATGACATTTTTGCAGAACGCCTCGTAAATATGTTAGAAGCAGAAAAACCCTATGACTTCCATCGAGGCCACAAAGGTCACTTTAGTTATGGCAATCAACCTTCATGTCATCTAGCTCATCTTTTTAATCATGTAGATAAACCGTGGCTAAGTCAGTATTGGGTACGTCAAGTAAGTGATATTGCGTTTGGAGGAACTGACCCACATTCAGGCTATGCTGGAGAAGAAGATCAAGGTCAGATGGGTGCTGTATCTGCTCTAATGAAAATTGGATTATTCTCAGTACGCGGAGCTGCTGATGCTGAGCCTTTTTACGAAATTACTGCACCTATTTTTGATGAAGTTACTATCAAGCTTAATCAAGACTACTACGAAGGCAAGGAATTCAAAATAATTACTCATCATAATTCCGATAAGAATTGCTATATCCAAAAAGCAACTCTTAATGGCAAACCTCACAATTCATGCTTTTTGAAAGCTTCGAGCTTCCAAGCTGGAGGTGTGTTAGAACTCTGGCTTGGCCCTGAACCTAACAAGCAGTGGGGCATAGATCACTCACATTTAACTGAAAAGTCAAACTAACAAATTTAATTGTTATCTTATGTCTAATCTCATATCTAATCTTATGCCTACTCGATTATTCTTATTCTTAGCATCAACAACAATTTGGGCAAATGCCAGTCCACTTAATTTAGCTTCTAAAGCTGAGCTAACTTCTATCTCAAAATCTAAGTCCAATCATCAAACCACGGTTTTAGAGGTTCTTGATGGCGATTCAGAGACTGCTTGGGTTGGCGGTAGCCCAAACGCATGGTATGGCTTTATTGACTACCCTTCATTAAATCTATCTTGGACATCAGCACAAAAAATCAATAAAATAACTATTCAAGATCGCCCTCAGATCGAGGAACATGCTGCTGCAATCATTGTTAAATTTGATGATGGTCATCAAATTCACTTTAATGCCATTCCAAATGATGGGTCTCCTATGAGTCTTATTTTTCCTGTACGTGAGGTCAAAAGTTTAACCCTCAATATAGTCGACGGTATAGGCGAAAACATTGGTTTAGCTGAAGTTTCTGTCAGTTACGATGCTAATGCTCAGAATCCTCCTATTATTAACAAAGACTATCCAGATCTAGTTTCTTATGTTGATCCTACTATAGAAACCTCCAGAGGTCGTTGGTTCTTCTGCACTCCTGCTAGTCGTCCATTTGGACTTGTGTCTGGCTCAGCTTACACACGTAATAAAAACCAAGGCGGTGGTGGATATAATTATAATAGCACTGAAATCCTTGGATTTGCCAATATTCATGGTTGGATTATGTCTGGAGTAAACATCATGCCAGTTACAGGAACTGATGTTATTCCTAATGAAGGGGAAGCAAAATGGAAATCTTCTTTCTCTCATGACACGGAAATCATGGAGCCGGGTTACCATAAAGTTTTTCTTGATCGCTACAAAACTCAAGTTGAGTACACCTCTACTGATCGCACAGCTTTTTACCGATTCACGAATAAAACTACAGACCCAGCCAAAATCCTACTCCAACTCGGTGGCTACGTTGGAGCCAATACCTATGTTGATGGCTCTGCTAAATTGGTCTCATCTACACGTGTAGAGGGTTCTCACGGTCTTACTGACCGTCTTTGGGGAGGTCCTCAGCTTACTCACGTATTTTTTGTCATGGACTTTAGTCAGCCAATTACAAGTATGGATGGATGGAAAAATGCAGATGAAACGTTCAAAAATATCACTGATTTCTCTGATCCTGTAGACCCTGAGCGTATAGCGAAAGGTTACTTTACTAAGTTAAAAGGCAAACTATTTATTAATCATCCTGAAGATCAAGCTGGAGTAGCTCTGCATTATGACGCAAAAACAGAAGAACCTCTTCTCGTTAAAATTGGTATATCTTACACCTCAATTGAGAATGCTCGTAAAAATTTAGAAGGCGAATGCCCTCATTGGAATTTTGATGAAGTTCGTCAAGAATCACGAGATGTTTGGAATGAATGGCTTGGAAAAGTAAAAGTTAAAGGCGGAGAAGAACAAGCACGGGTTAAATTCTACACTGACCTTTGGCATGTTCTGCTTGGAAGACACAAAATTGATGACCTCAACGGCGATTACCCAACTTATTATTCTAAAGAAAGAGCCATGGAAACCGCTGTAGTTAATCGTGGTACAGGCAAGCACATCGAGAGTAGTAATCTTGACCTCCAAACTGCTCCGAAGCTAGTCGTTAGATCTGTTTCTAAAAATAACAAAGGAGAGCCTGTACATCATATGTACAACTTTGATGCATTATGGCTCACCATGTGGAATTTGAATATTCTTTGGGGACTAGGCTGGCCAGAAGTTATGGATGAATTTTCTGCCTGTTTACTAGAATATGAAAAACATGGAGGAACATTGCCTAGAGGGCCAAGTGGTGGTGGATATACAGGAATTATGCGTGGTTCGCCTGCAACTAGTCTTATCACAGCGACATGGCAAAAAGGAATTCTAACCAAAGCTGACACTGAAAATGCTTACCGAGCTATGAAGCACAGTAACGAATTACTCATACACGATCATAATGTTGGTGAGGCAGTTCAAGGTTCATTTGAATATTGGGCTCTTTCTAATATGGCTGAAGAGTTAGGAAAGACCGAAGATGTTCTTGAATACAAGCCATGGCTTACAAAGTGGAAAAAATATTATAACCCAGAAAAACAACTTTTAAGCGGAAAATGGATTGAATCTAATGATTGGCAAGGGACTTTTGGAGTCTCTCACGATATTCCGGGTCTCGCCGAACTCATGGGTGGAAACAATCAGCTTGTATCTAAGCTTAATGAGGCTTTTGTAAAATCTGAGGACGATGATTTTGTCTTTGGTTATGGTGATGGAACTGTCAGCTATGCTAATCAACCTGGGTGCTCTAATGCTCATGTCTTTAATCATGTAAACCATCCTTGGTTGAGTCAAAAGTGGGTGCGAGCAGTTAGTAAGCAAGCTTATGGAGACACTAATCCAAACCTTGGTTACGGAGGACATGACGAAGATCAAGGTCAAATGGGCGGAGTCAGCGCCTTGATGAAGCTAGGGTTATTTAGTCTAAGAGGCACTAGCTCTAAGGAACCTAGATATGAAATTACTACTCCCGAATTTGACGAAATTGTTATTCAATTAGATCCACGTTATTATTCTGGCAAAGAGTTTAAAATCATTTGTCATAACCAGTCTCCTGAGAATATTTATATTCAAAAAGCTATGCTTAACGGCAAAGCTTTAAATACCTATCATTTCCCTCATTCAACATTTGCTAAAGGCGGAACACTAGAACTTTGGTTAGGCTCTGAGCCTAATAAAAAATGGGGATTAGAAAAATAATTATTAACTTTATATGAAATCAAACTACGACAAAAAACCTTTCATTGATGTTTTTGAAGCTACTTGCCAAAGTGGCTGGAAAGAAGTTGCCATTGAAATAAAAAGAAACCTTAGCAACTTTGAACATTCAATATTAACTATTGAATGTTATGCTGGAGTCCACGAAGAAGAAATTATTGATGCTTTAGCTGAGTTACCTATTACTCGCATTATCAGGCAATCAGATTACTTTCTCTCAGAAAAAGAAGTCGACGCCAAAGTCCTTGTTTTCAATGGTGGTGATGATCCCGTTTTTGGCATCATGAATCACTTGAGAATTACAGATCTTATCGATGAGAATAAATTAAAGGCTCTGCAACAATCTTTATCTCAAAACTCACAAGGAATCACACTCGTTATTGGTGCAGGTGCCAGCAAAGTGCATTCAGGAGATTTACTCATTTATGCTGACATGCCACGTTGGGAAGGTCAATTACGCTTTCGTCGTGATGAAGTTTCTAATTTAGGAGTAGAAAACAAAGATCTCAAATGGTCGCTCCAGTATAAACGTGCTTATTTTACTGATTGGCGTATCCTTGATAGGCTCAAAAGAGATGTTTACCCTCAAGCAGACTATATGCTTGATACAACCATAGTTGATAAGCCTGTAATGGCAACTGGAGTATCAGTTCGCAAAGCTTTAACTCAAGCTACTCAGCGCCCATTTAGAGTCATGCCATTTTTTGACCCAGCTCCCTGGGGAGGTCAGTGGATTAAAGAGGCTTGTGATATGGATAGAAGTGCTCAGAATTATGGTTGGGGCTTTGACTGTGTACCAGAAGAGAACTCTCTTTTACTCAATTTTGGTGAAACCATGATGGAGCTACCTTCCATTAACCTCGTCTTCCAAGAACCTCAAGATTTGATGGGTGAAAAAGTACATGCTCGTTTTGGCGATGAATTCCCTATTCGTTTTGATTTCCTTGATACGATTGATGGTGGAAATCTCTCATTTCAAGTTCATCCAATTACAGAATATATTTATCAACATTTTGGAATGCCCTACACTCAAGATGAATCTTATTATTACTTAGACGCTGTCGAAGAAGGCACCATGTATATTGGGTTAAAAGATGATGTGAATCCAGAGGAGATGGCCGCAGACTTACGTGCCGCTCAACGAGGTGAAATTCAATTTCCTGATGAAAAATACGTAAACTGTGTCCCTGCAAAAAAACACGATCACTTTCTCATCCCCGCTGGCACAGTACATTGTGGAGGATCAGGTGGTATGGTGCTAGAGATTTCAGCCACACCTTATATCTTCACTTTTAAAATGTGGGATTGGGGAAAACTTGGTCTCGACGGCTTACCTCGCCCTATTAATGTTGAAAGAGGTCTAAAAAATATTGCTTGGGATAGAGATGCTACTTACGCTGAAAAGCATCTTATCAATTGCATCGAAGAGGTCGATAGCGGTGAAGGCTGGAGAGAAGAACGCACAGGACTTCATGAGAGAGAATTTATCGAAACTCGTCGTCATTGGTTCACAAGCAAAGTAAACCATGATACACAGGGTGGTGTTCACGTTATCAATTTAGTAGAAGGCAGAGAAGTCATTGTTGAAAGTCCAACAGATGCTTTTGCCCCCTTCATTGTGCATTATGCTGAAACTTTCATTGTCCCTGCAGCCGTTGGAGCTTACACGATTCGCCCTCACGGAGAATCACAAGGGCAAGAGTGCGCTACTCTAAAAGCTTATGTAAGAACATAAACTTTTTTGCATTTTCAAGTAAGGCCATGCAAAATATTAAATACCTATCACAGTGAATCATCAGCCCATTATCACCCTAGACTTAGGAGGTACTCGTACAAAATATGGCGTCGTCAAAAACGGCGTTGTCCTTGATTCAGATTGGTGTGATGCGGATTCTAAAGGTTCGCTTGCTGAACATTTAGAAGAACTACAACCTAAACTGCTCAATATTTTAGCCAAATTAGATTTAAAACCATTTGATTGTGGGGGTATTGGTATTTCCTCTACTGGTTTGGTAGATAGTGAAAAAATGCGAGTCTTATCAACTAACGGTAAATATGTAGACGCTATTGATTTAGACTTTATAGCATGGGGGCAAAGAGCCTTTGACTTACCAGTTAGAATCCTCAATGATGCAAAAGCAGCCCTTTTGAGTGAGTATCACTACGGTGCTGCAAAGGGAATAGAAAATGTTCTCTTTGTTGGCTTTGGCACGGGCATTGGAACCGCCGCCTTAGTTGATGGAAATCTTCTCAAAGGTCATAACCATTGCGGTGGGAACCTCGGTGGACATATCGTAGTAAACCCTAATGGACGCCCCTGCACCTGCGGCGGTCGAGGATGCCTCGAAAGCGAAGCATCAGGATGGGTTATACCAACACTGATTCAAGAGCATCCCAACCACAAGATGAGCCCGCTTAATGACCTAGAAAAAGTAGGATTTAAAGAGATTATTGAAACCGCAAACTCAGGAGATAGTTGTGCTGTAGATATCCAAGAACATCTTTTCTCTAGCTGGGGACGTGGCATTGTCTCCATGATTCATATGCTTGGTTCAGAGCTTGTCATCATCGGAGGAGGTATCATGAATAATCCAGAACCTGTACTTAAGAAACTCGCAGAAACTATAACCGCTCACGCTTGGGCAGATTTTAAGAATACCCCCCTTATTTGTATCACTCACCCAGATGACGCAGCACTTTTAGGTGTTGCCTCTCTATTTTTAACCGAAAACAACACTATTAATAACTAAATAATATGCCAAATGTAAAATTCCTCGTCTTTATTAGTATTGCTTCAGCCTTAGGTGGACTCCTTTGGGGCTTTGATGCGATTGTTATATCAGGAGCTCGCCAACCTGTAATTGATCAATTTGCGCTAAGTGCCAATTGGGAAGGCTTCTTTGTCAGTTCTGGATTGCTCGGAGCTGTTATTGGCTCAGCATTGTCAGGGATATTTGCAGATCGCTTTGGACGAGCCAAAAGCCTCTTGCTTGCAGCTATTTTCTTATTTGTTTCTGCGCTGGGTAGTGCGTACGCTAACAGCATAGAGCTTCTTACATTTATGCGTTGGTTTGGTGGTCTTGGAGTAGGTTTATCTGCTATGGTCTGCCCTCTTTATCTATCTGAAATCTCACCAGCTCACCTTAGAGGTAGGCTTGTAACTGTATTTCAATTTGCTATCACATTAGGAATTATGATTGCTCTTTTTAGTAATTATGGAATTACCCAATGGGCAAGCTCTATCGCAGACAAAGTAGCTCCTGAGAGTTTCGCCAAGTGGTTTATTGTAGATGAAACATGGCGCGCTATGTTTGCAACTGAGCTTATTCCTGGTGTTATCTTTCTTGTTATGGCATTTTTCTTGCCTGAGAGTCCTCGTTTTCTCGTAAAGAAGGGTCAACATGAAAAAGCCGCTATTGTTCTTGGCCGTATTTTTAAATCAGGAGTAGACAAGCAGCTCTCAGCAATACAGGAAAACCTTTCCCAAGAGGCTGCAGCTAAAGTTCCTTTTGCTACTATTTTCAAAAAGCCTTATATCAAACCTCTTTTAATTGGCATAGCTCTTGCTGCTTTTGCTCAATTTAGTGGTATTAATGTGGTTTTTTACTACGGAACTTCTATGTTAGAGTCCGCAGGATTTAAAGCGGATAGCGCTCTAAGTGGTTTAGCAATTATTGGATTCTTCAATATGATATTCACCACTGTAGCTATGCTCTTTGTCGATAAGTTTGGTCGCCGAAAACTACTCTTTATCGGTACTGTTGGCTGTATTGCTTGTTTAGTCGGTATTTCAAGTTCATTTAACGAAAACGGCAGTAGTTTGCTTATTATTATGATGTGTGCTTTTGTAGCTTTCTTTGCCTTTTCTCTGGGGCCTATCAAATTCATTTTTGCCTCAGAAATCTTCCCCTCTAATATACGCTCTTATGCTATGTCTATGGTTATTCTTACCATGTGGGCAACAGATACGATAGTGGCTCAATTTACACCTGCTCTTCGAGACGGTATAGGAGTTAATTACACGTTCTTACTCTTTGCGGTCATTCTTATCCCTCAACTCTATCTCATCTGGAAACATATGCCTGAAACAGCAGGTAAAACACTCGAAGAAATAGAACTTAATTATAAAAAATAAAAATCATGCCTGCTCTTCCTATTACTTTTAACAGACACCTTAAACAACGATTATGGGGAGGCAGAAAACTGCTAACCCATTACAATATCGCGCTACCTGACGCCTCTCTTTATGGTGAATCTTGGGAAATCTCAGATCGTCATGGTGATGATGAGCAATCAACAGTAACTAGCGCAGGCGATTTTCATGGCAAGACATTAAATCAATTATGGAATGAGCATCGCGCTCAAGTTTTTGGAGAGTCTTATTTAGAGCACCCTTCTAAAAGGTTGCCTTTACTCATCAAAATTCTTGATGCCCAACAAGATTTATCTATACAAGTACACCCTCCTAAAGAAGTCGCCAAAGAATTAAATGGCGAGCCTAAAACTGAAATGTGGTACATAGCCCATGCAGAACCAGGCGCTAAACTATACGTGGGATTTAAAGAGCATATCACTCCTGAGGATTTTCAAAAAGCTATCCTTGAGGGAAGTGTTAGTGAACACGTCCATGCTCTCACCCCTAAAGTAGGTGAATCTATTCTATTAGAATCAGGTCGGCTACATGCTATTGGAGCAGGTCTTGTCATTCACGAAATTCAACAAAATTCTGACACAACCTACCGCGTCTTTGACTGGAATAGAATTGACACTGATGGTAAAACTAGAGAGCTTCATATCAAACAAGCTATTAAATCTATAGATTTTAGTGATATTTCTCCTGCTATGGATACACCAAAGGGTGATGTTATCTGTAGTTGTGATTATTTCCAAGTAGCTAAAAAAACTCTAGAACAAGGTCAAACAATAACACCTAACGATTCCGATAAGTTTGCTATATATACCGTTGTGCAAGGCAGTCTTAAACTAGGATCTTCGATTTACCCTATGGGTCAAACTATTCTCATGCCTCCAAATAGCTTATCACTTACAGCCATGGACAACAGTGTTGTGCTCATCACAACTATTTAAGACTCTCATATAATTGCATATTTCAAATTAGAAAAGTATTGAAGTTATCTCGTGGTTAGCTCAAACTTCTTCAAAATGAAATATCTACTATTATTAGGTTGTTTATGGTTTAATTGGGTTTTAGCCGTTACGCCTGCGCAAATTGAGCTTCTAAAAACTCTTGATGAGCAGCTAGTAAAAATTACTCATATTGAGGCCAGCCTTCCTCTTGAGCAGACATTTCATACACGTAGTAAAACTGCTCAATTCAAAATAGAGCTAATTACATTGCAAGAAAAAGCGGAAGCTAGACAGGCAAAATTAGCCGAAGATATTGCAGGAGTCAAAGAGCTATTATCTATCCTCAAAAATAATGAGTCTGAAAATTTTGAAGAAACAGACTCGGTGATTCTAGCGCAAATTGAATCCTTAGAAGCAGAGCTTAATCATTATGGAGCCGCGCTCAAAAAAGTCAGATTAATCAAAGTTCAATCTGCTAACTTGTTAGACAAAATTAACTCGCTCAATGCTTCTACTTTTAGTGATTTTTTATTTCAAAAATCACCTCTTATTTTATCGCTAGATGCTCTTAAAAACTTATCTAATGAATGGAGGTCTACCAAAGACAACCTGTATAGCTTAGAGACGCTTATTACCATTATTATTTTATTAGTAGTGAATGCTCTCATTCTAATTTTTGGACGACGCTTGTATGCGTTCCATTTTAAACTAAAATTGGAAGACGCTAATTTCCCTCGATCTTACCTATATAAAATAGGAATAATTATCTCACTCATCATCATTGCTTATCGCAGCTACTATAGCTTAGGAACAGAAGAAACAAACCCTCATTTAATAGGTGTCATTTACTTTTTTTGTTATGCTAGTTGCTCTTTTTTACTTTTTGATTTGCTACGCAAACTCGACATCAAACCAAAAAAAGAAATTGTAGATAGAAAAATCGTACATCATCAAAGGCGTTTATTTAAACTTACGGTTTATACAGCTGAATTTCTTTCTATTACTGTCCCTATTTTATTAATATTAGGTTACGTGATTTTAGGCGCTTATATCACGTTTAATATCACTATTACCATTGCAGGCCTCGTCTTATTTTTCTTTTTGAGAAGTTTAGCAGAACGAGCTATCCATTTCTTTCAAATCGAAAAGACAAAAACATTATCTGCCTTATCGATTATTGTCGTTGAATTACTTTTAGGTGTGGTGATTTTGGTGCTTATCAGCAGTTTTTGGGGGTTTTCTCTGCAGAACTACTCTGAATTTTATGAAAAATTTAAAAATGGCTTTACGATTGGCCAAACAAATGTAAATCCACGTAATATTTTACTCACAATTATTGGTTTTATTGCTACTTTATATATATTCCGCTTTATCCAATGGTTCTTAAAAGAGCGTGTTTTTAAGTATACGCAAACCAAACGAAGCGTGGCTGAAGCCATGATTTCGTTGACTGGTTATTTGGGAATTATGGTCGCTATTTTTACTAGCCTAAGCATTTTAGGCCTTAAAAGCTCAGATTTAACCATTGTCGTCGGTGCGCTGTCACTAGGGATTGGGTTTGGCTTACAAAATATTATTAATAATTTTGTATCTGGCGTGATTCTTCTATTCGAAAGACCTGTTAAAATTGGAGATTGGATTGTGCTCGACAGTGGGCTGCAAGGTACGATTAAGCAAATCAGTATTCGTTCTACAGAAATTGAGACCATTCATCGAGCCTCAGTTATTATTCCCAACTCAGATTTAATCTCTAAATCTATCACAAACTGGACACTACGTGACCCTGTGATTCGCTTGGATTTATTGGTGGGTGTCGCCTATGGTTCAGATGTAGAAAAAGTCAGAGAAATACTCCTCAAAGCTGCCGCTGAAAACGAAATAGTAAGAAAATCTCCCGAACCCGTTGTACTGTTTCAAGATTTTGCTGATTCTAGCCTTAATTTTGAATTGCGTTATTTTGTGAAAGGTTTCACCAATCAAGCCCCTGCTCAAAGTGAATTGCGTTTTGCTATTAATACAGCCCTCGCTGAAGCTGGCATCGAGATTCCGTTCCCCCAACGCGATATTCACATCAAATCAGGCAAACTTTAATTGATCAACATGTCTCAAATCACCACCATTGATAACCAGCATCATCTAAGTATCACACGTATTGATGAGTCAGCTGATTTAGCTCAAGCTGAAAACCATCTTATCAATCAAAGCCTTAATGAAGCAGAGGTCAATATACTTTTAGGTGATGAGCCTCGCCCCTTGTTTCATCAGACCAACAATACTGATTTTGTCTTGGTGCTACGAGGGATAAATTTTGATGGGGATGATGATAAAACAACTGTATCACTAAGGATGAGCAATCACGTTGATCATTTGTTTGTGGCGCATCGAAAAAAAGTCAAATCACTCGATGAGCTCATCGACGAATTTGAAAAATTCACTACCACAGAGGAGCTAATCTTAGACTTAGTGGAAAAACTCACAGAAAAAATTGAAAAACATATCTTTTCCCTTGAGGAGCAAATCGAAGCTATCGAAGATGATATGCTCGACCACCCTAGTCAAGAAGCTCGTCATTCCATCATGAAGACCCGCAAAAAAGTCATCGAGCTCAGACGTTATTTGTTGCCCCAACGTGAGGTGCTCAATCAACTAGCTCGTAATAATTTGACCCATACCGACGAGGCTATTCGTCACCAATTCACTGATCTGCAGCAACGCACCTCGCGTATTTGTGATTTATTAGATGCCCTGCGTGAGCGCTTAGGACTCATCCAAGAAGAAATAGGGGCCTTACTTAGTGATAAACTCAATCGCAATCTCTATATCTTATCTATTATTTCTGCTATTTTCCTCCCACTTGGTTTCTTAACTGGTTTATTAGGTATTAATGTGGGCGGCATGCCTGGAGCAGATCAGGGATTTGCTTTTTGGTTAGTTTGTGCCTTATCTCTAATAATTGGACTGATGATCTTCTTGTTTTTCAAAAGCAAGAAATGGATTTGATTGCGTTTTTTTATTATTATGAAAATTACAACTAAACCTGCAGCTAATAGAGGAACCTCAAACTTGGGCTGGCTTAAGAGCCAACACAGTTTTTCATTTGGCGATTATTATGACGCTAAAAATCGTGGCTTTGAAACCTTGCGTGTGATTAATGATGACAGAGTCGCTCCAGGTGCTGGTTTTGGTGAGCACCCTCATCAAAATATGGAGATTATCTCCTACGTGCTGTCTGGCACATTAGCACACAAGGATTCACTAGGTCATAAAGAAGCTATTCAAGCTGGGGATGTGCAACGCATCAGCGCAGGCTCAGGCATCACTCACAGTGAATACAATCATTCAGCTGATGAGGAAGTGCATTTCTTGCAAATTTGGTTTTTGCCTAAAACTCAAAATATTAAACCAAGCTACGAGCAAAAACACTTTTCCGCTGAAACAAAACGTGGTTGCTTGACTCTCATAGCTAGCGAGTTAGGTCGAGATGGCTCTATGACCCTAAACCAAGATGTGGATATGTTAGCTGGTTTAATTCATGGTCATGAAGCAGTCAAATACCCCTTAACTCAAGGCCGTAAAGCTTGGGTGCAAATAGCCAGAGGATCTGTAAGCATGAATGATATTGCTCTGCAAGCTGGTGACGGAGCAACTATTGAAAACATTACAAATCCAGAAGAATTAATTTTTACTCAGGGTGACGATGCAGAAGTGCTTATTTTTGATATGAAACCTGCCTAACTTACTTGAGTTATCAAGACTATTTTAGTAACGCTACGACCATCCCTAAAAAAAATACATAGAAAGTTTGCATAATTAGACTTTTTATCTTATGTATCGCCTCTATTCGTAGAATTTAATATTATGGCAGATTTATCAAAATACAGAAACATAGGAATTTTCGCACACGTTGATGCGGGAAAAACTACCACTACAGAGCGTATTCTCTCTTTGACAGGCAAAATCCACAAAATTGGTGAGGTTCATGATGGTGAATCAACAACAGATTTTATGGAGCAAGAAGCTGAGCGTGGTATTACTATTCAATCAGCAGCGACTACTTGTTTTTGGAAAGATCATCGTTTCAATATTATTGATACACCTGGTCACGTTGATTTCACAGTTGAGGTTTACCGTTCTTTAAAAGTCCTTGATGGTGGTGTTGGTGTATTTTGTGCATCTGGTGGTGTTGAGCCTCAATCAGAGACTAACTGGCGTTACGCTGATGAATCAGAAGTTGCTCGTGTCATCTACATTAACAAACTTGATCGTATTGGAGGTGATTTCTACCGTGTGGTTGCTCAAGTCAAAGATATTTTAGGTGCTACACCTCTTGTGATGGTGCTTCCTATTGGTATTGAGGGTGACTTTGTCGGAGTTTGTGATTTGCTTACTCGCAAAGCTTGGGTATGGGATGATTCAGGTCAGCCAGAAAACTACGAAATCCAAGACATCCCTGCCGACATGGTAGACAAAGTTGAAGAATACCGTGCCGCTCTTATCGAAACGGCTGTTGAGCAAGATGACGAACTCATGATGACTTACCTCGAAGGCGAAGAACCAAGCATCGAAGACATCAAAAAATGTATCCGCAAAGGAACTATCGCTCTAGACTTCTTCCCTACTTACTGTGGTTCTTCTTTCAAAAACAAAGGTGTTCAGCTCGTGCTTGACGCTGTAGTGGACTACCTCCCTAACCCAACTGAGGTTGATCCACAACCAGAAGTAGACGCCGAAGGTAATGAGACAGGCGAGTTTGCTATCGTGGATACAGAAAAACCATTGCGTGCTCTTGCTTTTAAAATTATGGATGATCAATTTGGTGCGCTTACGTTCACTCGTATTTATTCAGGTAAAATTGAGAAAGGCATGAACGTGCTCAACTCATTTACAGGCAAAACTGAGCGTATCGGTCGCCTCGTTGAAATGCATGCTGATCAACGTACAGAAATCGATTCAGCACAAGCAGGTGACATTATCGCTATTGTAGGCCTTAAAGGTACTCAAACAGGGCATACTCTCTGTGACCCTAAATTTCCTGCCACTCTCGAGCCGATGGTATTCCCCGAACCTGTTATCTCTATTGCTGTATCACCTAAAGACAAAGCTAACGCAGAAAAACTTGGTGTAGCTATTGGTAAAATGGTAGCAGAAGACCCATCATTCTACGTAGAAACAGATCAAGATTCTGGTGAGACTATTCTTAAAGGCATGGGTGAGCTTCACCTTGATATTAAGGTAGATATCCTAAAGCGTACACATGGTGTAGAAGTCACTGTAGGTCAACCACAAGTAGCCTACCGAGAGTCTATCACTAAAACAATCACAGATAGTTACACTCACAAGAAACAGTCAGGTGGTTCGGGTCAGTTTGGTAAGATTGACTACACTATCGAGCCTAATGAAGTGGGTGCTGGATTTGAATTCACCTCAACTGTTGTAGGTGGTAACGTACCTAAAGAATTCTTTCCTGCTATTGAAAAAGGTTTCAGAACTTCAATGGTCAAAGGTGTGCTCGCAGGCTACCCAACAGAAGATGTAAAAGTCACACTTACCGATGGGGCTTCTCACTCAGTGGATTCATCAGCTGTAGCTTTTGAATTAGCAGCACGTGGTGCCTATCGCCAATCTATTCCTAAAGCAGGAGCACAGATTCTCGAGCCTATCATGAAACTCGATGTGTTCTGCCCAGAAGACAACATTGGTGATGTTATCGGTGACTTGAACCGTCGTCGTGGCATGATTCAATCTCAAGAAAAAACCCCTTCTGGTGTCATTAGAATAAAAGCCGAAGCAGCTCTATCAGAAATGTTTGGTTATATTGGCGACTTGCGTACTATGTCATCTGGCCGTGGTCAATTCTCTATGGAGTTCTCCCACTACGCCCCTTGCCCCAAAAACATCTCTGAAAAAGTGATTGAAGAAGCAAAAGAACGTGACGCTAAGAAATAAGCAGTTATTTCATTTGTATATCCAAAAACCCAGTGCTTAATAAGCACTGGGTTTTTTGTTGTGACGGTTTATTGCTTAGTTTGTATTAGTTTGCATTAGTTTGCATTAGTTTGCATTAGTTGCTAATAGCCACTGAGAACAAGCCGTACTAACAATGCCTAACAAAATGACATAACAATCATGTAAACAGAATAGGCATGCACATAAAATAGGCATGGATTTAAACAAAGCCTACTAAATGATGCAGCTAGATATTTAACAAATAAATATCATCGTTAATTTTAAATTTACGCCAAATAAGATTTTTTTACTTGACCTGATTTGTGTTTGTGAATATAAATATTTGGATATTAAAACTATTTAATTATGAAAAAACTAACAAAAACAATAATTGTTGCAGCTCTAGCTGCTTCGCAGATAGCTTCGGCTGCAACTTTTAACAATGGTGCTGGTGACAACCTTTGGGAAACACCTGGCAACTGGGTTGGAGGCGTTCTTCCTACATCAAGTGACGGTGTCGATATTTCCAGTAACGTAACATTGAGTAGCTCAGCAACTACAGCTAATACACTCATACGCTCATTTGAATTCACTCTGGACAGTGGTGCGGTTTACACAACTGGAAATTCTAATGTAGGCCAAGCAAATAGTAATGGTATTGTAACTATTAACACAGGTGCTAGTTATACTATTAACACAACAGCTAGTATGAATCTTGCTGTGGGTAATACTGTCAACGGTAGTGGCACTCTAAACCTAAATGGCGGCACAATAAGTCTTGGCGGCAGTCTTCAAGGCGTAGGTGGCTCAGGAGCTACTAGGGCTGAATCATTTGTTAATTTTAATGCTGGAACAGGAAGTTTTCGTAATTTTTCCTTTAGCGATGCTGATTTAACAAATGTTGTTTTTAACTGGGCTTTATCTGGCACATCTACAGTTGCAAATATTAGTGTTACTAGCGCTTCTTTTGTTAATAATCTTGCTAAGGTTGATACCTTTAATTTTGGAGCTAACACATTAGTTAACGGTGATGTGGTTACTCTAGTCAGTGGTGTTGCTGGTACTACTTACTCTAATTTAGCTGGCATTGCCGTAACAGGTATTGCTAGCGGTGGTGTGATAAGCCAGGTAGGTAATGATTTAGTATTAACTGTTATTCCTGAGCCATCTAGCTTGATGTTGCTTACTGGTGGTTTACTTTCTCTTGCTTTTTACAGAAGACGTAAGGCTTAATTAAAATATTGAATAATTAATATCCAAAAACCCAGTGCTTAATAAGCACTGGGTTTTTTTGTTGTGACGGTTTATTGCTTAGTTACAGGCTTTTTGTCGGTGAATGATGCTGTTCATATTAGTCATGGTTTAGGTGATTTAGGTGATTTAGGCAGTTTGGGTGGTTTGGTTAATGACTACCTTAGGTCTTGTCATTGTTATCGAGGCTAGGCATACTCTATTGCATGCATGCAGAGGCTAAAAAAGTGAGAAAAACAGGCTTGGTTTGGTTGCGACGTGATCTACGTGTCCACGATCATCCTGCTCTTGCTGAGTCTCTTAAGGATAATGATACGACTTATGTCGTCTTTGTTTTCGATTCAGAGGTGCTCAATCCCATTCGTAAATATACAACAGAGGATACTAGGTTGCATTTTATTGCTGAATCACTTGCAGAAATTCAACAAGAACTCAATAAAGCAGGAGGTCAACTCATCGTGCTTGAGGGCAACCCTATTACAAAAATCCCAGAACTTGTTACTCAATTAGGTGTTGATACTCTTTATTTTAATCGTGACTATGCACCTTATGCAACAGATAGGGATGCTTACGTAAGCAAAGCTATTCAAGACCAAGGTAAGCTGGTGAGAGATTTCAGAGATCATGTCTGCATGGAGCCTTCTGATGTGCTCAATTTACAAGGGCTACCCTATAAGGTGTTTACTCCTTACTCCAAAGCTTGGAAGAAAAGGCTCAGCGAGCAAAAATCTGAGCCTGACTATACGGTAAATCTAGGTCAATTAAGCAATATGGGTTCTACCGATAAATACCCCGTGTTAGTCACTACAGAAGAGTTCTTGTCTTTGGCTGGATTTAAACCTAGCCCAGCTTATCTCAAGGGTGGTTCCCAAGCCGGATTGACACGCTTACAGCAATTTGCTCCTTACCTTGGTCAATATAAAGCTAATCGCGATTTCCCTGCTTTAAACAAGACTTCTATGCTATCTGTTTATATTCGCCATGGTTGTATTTCTGTACGTGATATGCTCACACTCGCTATTTCAGAGCATAATGAAGGAGCTGAGACCTGGCTCAATGAAATAATATGGAGAGAGTTTTATCAGATGATTGCTTATCACTACCCTCATGTCAAAGGGCATACATTCCAAGAGAAATACCGTGATTTAGAGTTTCCTTATGATGAGCAGCTGTTGCAAGCGTGGAAAGACGGCATGACTGGATTTCCTATTGTTGATGCGGCTATGCGCTGTTTTAATGAAACAGGCTGGATGCATAATCGCTTGCGTATGGTGGTTTCTTCTTTCTTTTGTAAAATCCTCCTACTTGATTGGCGTCATGGAGAACGTTACTTCAGACTTGGACTGCTCGATTATGAGTTTGCATCGAATAATGGTGGTTGGCAATGGGCTGCTGGTACCGGCTGTGATGCGGCTCCTTATTTTCGTATTTTTAATCCGACCACGCAGTCACAAAAATTCGACAAAGAAGGCAAGTTTATTAGACAATGGTGCCCTGAGCTCAGCGCTCTAGATAACAAGAGTATTCATGAACCACATGCTAATGCTGCTGATACTTCTAGCCTATTTATAGGCAACTACCCTGCTCCTATTGTAGACTACAAACAACGCCGTCAAGATGCTCTAGCGCTCTATAAGTCAGTCCAACCTTAATTATACTTACTATAATAAATATTACTCACTCTCATGAAAAATAACACTTACCAACTCAAGGCCTCGATGTGGGTTAATTTGCCACTAGATGAAACTTATGCTTTTTTTGATAAAGCGCAGAATTTACAAAAAATCACACCTGAACATCTATCTTTTAAAATCTTAACTCCTGGACATATTACTATGCAAACAGGAACTGTGATTGACTACATCACTACCATTGCCGGATTCCCTATGCGTTGGACTAGTTGTATCCAGGAATATGACGCTCCACACCGATTTATTGATACCCAACTCAAAGGTCCTTATTCTTACTGGCATCACGAGCACCGCTTTGAAGAACACGAGGGAGGCACCCTCATCACTGATTATGTTCATTATCTACTACCAATGGGGATTTTTGGTCGTATAGCTCACGCACTCTTTGTCAAAAAACAATTACACACAATCTTTAGCTATCGTAACCAAAAAGTCTGCGAGATTTTTGACGCTCCATTAGACAGGACGACCCTTGAATTTAGCTAAGTACTTAGCTTTAATGAGATTTAAGGCAACTTATTTAGTCTTGTTATTTTTATAACTAAAAAATATATTTATATATGATTAAATTTATACTTTTTTGTTGGTTCTTGTATTTACCGTTACATGCAGAAATAGTTAATGTGCACATCATGTCAGGGCAATCAAATATGATGGGACATGGTAAATTTAGCGATGGCTCATACAAACCCCAATCTATTGATGCTAAAATAGGTTATTACTATGATATTAATTTCCACTTTGTAAACCAATCAAGTAAAACTATTGTCAATTCAGGATCTTGGAAAACTTTGGATGTTTATAATAATAGTAGTGGCTCAATGCTATATAAATCTCCTCATTTTGGTTCAGAAATTAGCTTTGGTAGACAACTGTATCAGAAGTTAGGCAGCAACCATGTCATATTAAAAATTGGCCAAGGAGGAACCTCATTGGCTGTAGACTGGAATTCACGTTCCTCAGATGGAACTAACCTGACATGGCTAAGATGGGTTAAGCAAGTAACTCTTGCGTTAAACCAACTAGTTGCTAAAGAAACCCTCAATGGCAATACTGTCAATATTGCTAGTATTAGCTGGATTCAAGGAGAAAGCGATGTCAAGTCACACTCAAATCAGTATGAAACCAACTTTACACACTTAGTAGTAGATATGTTTAGTCATTTACAAAAGTTAGGCTTTGATACTCGCAAGACAAGATTCATGAATGGTAGCTTTTCCACTAATAATATTGTCAGCACGGATACGGTTAAGCTCGCTAAAGCTCTAGTAGTTCAAACTGCACAAAAAAAGGTCATGGCATCCTTAAATCATGGCTACTACATTGATAACTCTGATTTAACTGATTACCTTGATACCAAAGGTGGTGTCGATAACAATATTCATTGGGCCGGCCCATCTCATTTTATAATCGGAGAAAGGTTTGCCTCTACATATATTGCTTCATTAGTAGCTAAACATTAGGTTTTAGTTAAATACAACTACCCTTCCTAACTTTTTAAACAAATAATTCATTTTTTTGCGCTTTAACTATACCCATAAGGGGTATAGTTATTTATATGTTAAGAATAGTATTCATTTTATCAGCACTCTTAGTCACAGCTAAAGCTCGGCCGATTTCATACGCAGGAGGCTGGACATTTATGTCTATGAATAACTGGGAAAGCAGCATCGCACACTATCATTATTCACCAACTGCTTTTGAATCATTTGGTATTAGCCTAGAAAATTATAATGAATCGAATCGTTACGACACTAATTTCCAATTCAATAAGCTCATTAAACGTAAAAATACTCGAACATCTCAAGCCAACCTTTATTTAAAAACCAAAGCAGGTTTAGCCTTTGAAGGTAATAATGAGTATTTTAATAGTCACCTCGGCTTAGCCGCTGATTGGGAGACGAGGCGTTATTTTACATCTTATGAAACGGCTTTGCATTATAGTGATGATTTAGATAATGGGTCATTTCACCAACAAGCCAGAGTGGGTATAGCTCCCTACATCGCTGAATTCGGAGATTTGCATACGTGGCTTATGTTACAAGTTGAGCATCACCCAGAAGAGGAGCAGGATTCCCAACAGTTCATCGTCACTCCTCTAGTTCGCTTATTTAAAGGTGCTTATCTCACTGAATTTGGCATCAATTCTAATGGTAACGCTATAATCAACCTCATTATTCGATTTTAAACTACTTATTTAATAACCAACCTATCATAACTCTAACCCTATAATATCATGATTAAAAAAACACTACTCCTTAGCCTCTGCGCTATTCTTATCAACTTGAGTTTCGCTGCTGAAAAAGAATTAGGCGAAACCGTACTGGTGAATGTCAAAGGTCTCGTCTGTGATTTCTGTGCCGTAGGTCTTAAAAAAACTTTTGGTAAAAAAACTCCAGAAGTCCACTCTATTGACGTGAGCCTAAAAGAGCAAACAATCACTTTATTTTTTGTTAAAAACGAAACTTTAACAGATAAAAAAATAGCTAAGCTTATTACTGACAATGGTTACACTCTTGTGTCTATTATTAGAAACTATGACCCTCAAAAAAACTAATTCATGTCCACCTGTTGTAATTCAAAACACCCTGACCATAGTGCCCAACTAGCTAAACTTAACCGTATTAGTGGGCAACTAGAGGGCGTTAAAAAGATGATTCATGATCAGCGCTACTGTGTTGATATTATGACACAACTCAAAGCTGTCCAAGCTGCGACAAAATCTGTCGAGGCTTCTATCCTCAAGTTACATCTAGAGTCTTGTATCCAAGACACCTTTAATAGTACTAACGAGGAAGATAAAGAAGCTAAAATTGAAGAATTGCTCACCCTATTTAAAAAGCATTAATTAAAAAGCATTCATTTAAGATATAGATAGCACTTTTATCATAAAAAAGGCTACCACTTGTGAGTGGCAACCTTCTGTTTTCATTTGTTGTTCTAGCTAAGCTTTACTTGTGTGGGTATTGCTTGAGTAATTCATCTGCTATCATTAGCTGAGGATTGTCTTTGAGTGATTCTCTTACTTTCGCCACCTCCTCTCTACTGATAGGAACAGAGTTTTTATGTCCCCATGCATTACGTATATAATAGCTAATAGCAGCAATGTCATGATCGTTTAAGCGTGAGGCAAAACCAGGCATAGCTCCATTATACTGCTTACCATCTACTTCTATTGCTCCCATTAAACCATTCAAAATAATTTTAATAAGACGGGTTTTATCCTGTGTTACCCATTTACTGTTAACTAATGGTGGAAAGCCTGCTGCTGCAAGGCCTTTTCCGTCAGCTCCGTGACATTGCAGACAGTTTTCTCCCTCGTTGTAGACCTCATAACCATGCTTATAGAGCTTTTTATCTCTCACAAAACTAGGTATAGCTATCTTGGGTTTTTTTATCTTAGCTACCTCGTTATTTAAATGTGCTGTAGCATAAGCAATAGTATTGATAACGTCGTCGTTGTCACTTTTCATCTCATTGAGAATATTTACGGCAACTTGAGTATTATTCATTCTAGATAAGGCAGTGGCAACTACAAGCTTAACACGTGGGTGCTCATGTTGACTTGCTTGCTTAAATAATTCAACATGGTTGTCAATTAAATGCGTGCTATGACGTAGTACTTGAACAGCCGCAGCTACTACTTTAAAGTTTCTAGAGCTTAGTAATTGTGTGAGTAAATCTTTGTCTGTCGCATTTAAGCCCCATGATACCCACAGCGCTTCTAGTACATGATGCTCATAACGCTCTGATGATTGATCTAAGCTTGCTGCCCACTTAGTAATAGCAGGTAGGACCTCAGCGGCATCTCTGCCTCTTAGCTCAGCTCTTGTGCGGTAACGACTACGTGATTCTGGTAGCTTTAAGTTGTCTAGTAAGGTTTCAATACTAGCTCCTGCCACTGCTGCTGGATCGACTAAATCTCTCGATGGATATGTCACTCTATAAACTCGTCCATGCTTTTTGTCACGTAGAGGGTCACGAGCATTATGCTGCATATGCCCAATTAAAATATTACTCCAATCAATAAAGTAGAGTGAGCCATCAGGCGCAAACTCTAAATCAACTGGCCTAAAATTACCATAGTCTGTTTTAAATAAATCTTGACGATAAATTGCTTCAAAGCTAGCTCCTTCATCATTTAAGCTATGTTGTTTAGCGCCTAAATAACCAATATTATTATTAATAATAAAATCACCTTGGACTTCGTCAGGGAAATGAGAGCTATAAACAAATTCTATGCCTGATGTTGGGCGAACTTTGTCTGTATTTAGTATGTCATTTAAGATTATATTAGTGTTATAACGAGGTTTTACTGTGCCTGGAGCCATCCAAGACACATTAGTGCTTGAGGTATAGAGGAAAAACTCTTGACCCCATTCATCTATAGCAGTACCCCATGGATTAGGAATCGCAAGCTGAGCGTGACGTTCAAGCTTTCTTGTCTGCGGTTGATAACGATAAAAACCACCGTTAGTACCCCTAACTGGACCATAAACTGTTTCCACGTCTGAATATAAAAAAACCCCTTCAGACAATAATATTGCTCCTGATGGATCGGCAGTAAAAGCGCTAATAGAATGATGCGTATCATGGTCATCAAAGCCACTTAGAAGCACTTCTTTGACATCGTATTTGTCATCGTTATTGGTATCCCTGAGTAATACCAAATTTGTACTCTGCGCTACATAAACACCTTCTGTTGCAATCTCAAAACCAATAGGAAGGTGCAAATCATCAGCAAAAATAGTTTGTTTGTCTGCGACATTGTCACCATCTGTATCTTCTAAAATAAGTAGTTTATCACTTGGCTTTGGATCTCCTACTCTATAATGCGGATAACTAGGCATAACTGCCACCCATAAGCGGCCTTTACTATCAAAGCTCATTTGTACAGGATTAGCCAATTCTGGGAACATTTCTTCAGACGCGAATAACTCTACTTGATAGCCTTCAGCAGTCACTAATGTTTCTTGCACTTCTTTACCCGACAAATAGCCCAACTGCCCCATTTTGCTAGCGCTTGTTCCTCGTCCATTTGAACCTTCAGATTGAGGGGTATAGTTTGTTTCGACTGGTGGCAACTCTAATGTATTAGCATCAGCTGCTGCAATATCTAGGCTCTGCCCTTTTACGGCGGCCCAAATAGCAGAGTCACGAATCATCGTCATCTCACGAGTCTTTTGAACTTCATAAGGGTAGTTATCTGGACCAAATGGCTTATATCGACGACCGTAGACATGCACACCATTAGGAACTTTATAATCATTATTCCAATAATAATTTTTTTCTTGAACCGCAGTTTTTACAGCCGCTCTTTTAGACTCATCTACCTTGCTTTTGCCAAAAATAGCATCTGCTATGATTGGAGCAATAAACTGGTAACCATTACTCAAGAGCAGTGCTCCGTCGACTGTGTATTCCTCTTTAGTGCTAGCAAAGAGCTCTTTAGTTGGTGTGAATAAGTCAATAAATTTAACTCCCTTAGCCTTAGCTACCTCCTCGATGGCTTGGGTGTAGGCTTCTAAAGCTTGGTTTTCTTTGATTCCGTTTGGTGTCGAATATTTAACTGATAAGTCCTGTATCGCTGTTGGTGATACTAAGACTAAGTTTGGTGCTGTTTCGCCGTTGTATTGTTGAGCAAGAGTATGATCTACAAAAGCTGCAAGTTCTTGTTTATAAATATCTAATCCTCCAACACCTCTTTCATAAGCTGCATTAAATCCAAAAAAGGCAAGCACGTGATCGGCTTCTACCATTTCTAACCACTTGTCTGGGTTAGGATAAAAACCTTTTGTTGAAATTTTTACTGCTAACTCGCTTCCTTTATAAAACTCTTGCGCTCCAGGAAAGGCCCAAGGAGAATCACGGTTTGAATTAGGTCTAAAGCCTGGGGTGTTACCCTCATCTGCCATATTGCGAATAATGAGCTTTTTGCCTTCATTACGCAGATAAGCCTCTGTCTCAAATTCACCATAGTGAATCATGCGTGACGCTAAACCTCCACCTATTAAAGCTATCGTTTCTTCTCCCTGATGTATCTTGTCTGGCAGAGGCTCTAAACCTTCGTGTTGCTCTTTAAGACCAGCTTGTGAATAACTAACTACACAAATAGCTAAAGCATATAAAAATTTGAAATTAATCATGAATAGGAAGTTATCATATAATAGCAAAAAAACAAGGTGTTTTTTACCTATTATAAGTATATTTCACCTATCTATTAGAGGCTAACTAAGCCTTTTTTTTATCCATTGAGTGATAGCCAATGCTAATGCTTTTTTGCTAAGCAATGGCAATTCTTGCTCTGTCTTAGAAGTAATTAAGTAGGCCTGATTGTTATCCACGTTAAAGCCGCTATCTTTGCGCGAAATATCATTCGCTACTATTAGGTCGCAACCTTTTATTTCTAATTTAGTGCGAGCATTTGCCACGAGCTTTTCTGTCTCTGCGGCAAAACCAATAAGCAATCCAGTAAAATTAAAAGTGTTTCTTGCAGAACCTAATATGTCTTTAGTTTTTTCTAACTCTAAAACTAATGAATCTTCTTTCTTTTTTATTTTCTGAGTCGCAGGCGTTTTATAGGTGTAGTCAGCTACAGCAGCTGAAAATATCGCAACATCGCAATCTACAATATGTTGCTCAACTGCCTCATACATTTCTTGCGCTGATTCAACAGCTATATAATCACAATTTATAGGGACTTCTAGCTGGGTTGGCCCAGAAATCAATAGCACTTCTAGTCCGCTATGCACACAGGCATCTGCCAAAGCATATCCCATTTTACCTGAAGAATAATTACTAATAAATCTAGCTGGGTCTATCGCCTCTCTTGTCGGGCCAGCTGTAATTAATACCTTCATGATTAAAATCTAACTTAATCTAAAATAGCTTGTAACTCAGCTATTTTAGATTCATGCATCTGATCGCTCATAACTGGCTCAGCAGTTTTTATTAACAATTCTGGAACCCCATCGATATCTATCCAGCTTTTACAGCCATGATGCGATCTTTCATACGTCATAATAAATGGCTTTGGCAGCTTATAAATACGCACAATAGCTACATGTATTAGACCTTGAATGAGTGAATTCGACTTGTCTGATTTCTTTTGCCAATCAAAACGTTCTCGTATTGTTTCTTCACTCCAAATATGAAAGCTATCTAAGTTTTGTACCTTTTCCCAATCAGCAATCGAAGTGGCATAACTAAGCTCTGCTAAATGTGTCAGCTCAATTTTATCTCCCAATTGATGCTCAGCGCGCAACTCTACTTGCGCTGATTTAATTTTATCATTTTGAGCATGGAAATACGTAGGGAATAGCAAAAACTTTTTTGCTTCAAAAGAAAATCCCGCTTTGCCCTCTGAAATCCCTCCTTTTCTAATAATCAAAGATTGATTACCTTGAGCTAAAGCCTGGCAAACAACCGTCCATTCTTTAAATGCTTTTATCTGCATGAAGCTCTACTGTAAATTACTTAAGACTGTAATGCCCAATAATTTGAAAATTAAATAAATTATCTTGCCATTGAGGTCCTTGACCTAAATTACTAACCGTCCAAGGTGTATTTTTATAGGTGCCTGGACCTGGAACTACGATGCCTAACTGAGTCTTGCCGTTTTGCATGCGCCAAAAAACAATATTCCCAAATTGGTAATCACTTTTGTTGCTATTTGTAATAGGGAGAGATTTTAAATGACGCTCACAATAGCGCATTAAATTAAGAGTTCTTCTGTGGTCTATATTAAAATCTGCTTGATCTTGGCTCCATAATTGTGGGTAATCATAAAAATTATCTTGCTTATCTTCATATACCAACACTTGTAAATCGACACCTGCATAACGGAATGCTCTAACTAATAAGTCGCCCTCACTGCCTTGAGTAGGATTGATGTCCCCACCTGGATAAGATAAGTTTTGGTATTCTAAACTATAGGAAGATACTTTGCCTACTTGCTTTAAAGCCCCTGTAATTATTTGCTTACGCCATATTTCCAAATTATTATTTGAGCTTAGCGAGTTTAACGTAAAGCGTAACGAGTCTTGATTAACTTGATTGTCAGCAGCAATCAGTTTAAATGAGAATTGGTACAGAACAACAATACCTATCAAAGCCGAAGCTAAAACCATCCCCCAAGCTAATTTAGCCTGATTGTTAGTTTTTCGTTGGCTAGGATGTACTCCAATATATTCAATTGAATTAGAGCTTTTCATTACCCTAAGCTCTATTCGCCAAATTTAGAAGTGATGAGCGACTCGATAGCATCCATTGCTTCTTGCGCATCATCACCATCTATAGAGACCTTGAGTTGACTACCACAACCTGCTGCCAACATCATAATGCCAATGATACTTTTACCGTCAGCAACTTCACCCTCTTTTTCAACTGTAATTTGCGAGTTGAATTTGCTAGCTGACTTAACTAATTGAGCGGAAGGTCTCGCATGTAGACCCAACTTGTTTTCAATTGTAAACTCTTTAACTAGCAACATGTTTTTTAATGATTAAGTGATTAAATGACTCCTGCAGATTTAAGAGTCTTGTAAGCGCCGTTTTTAGTGATGGTTTTAATTGCTTTTGCTGACAATTTCACTTTAACAAACTTGTCTAACTCAGGAACCCAAATACGCTTAGTTTGCAAGTTAGGACTTACAGTACGCTTAACAACCTTAGTTACGTGACGACCAATACCGCCTTTTTTCTTGGCAAGACCAGAGCGATGAACTCTATTACCTACACTTACACGTGAACCTCTTATACTACAAACTCTAGCCATAATAATAAATTAAATAAAAATTATCTTTGAAATAAGCATATTTAGCCTTGCTTATGCCTCAAAGGGATAGGACTTTATGAATTTTCTTTTATTTCGTCAAGATTTTTTCTCATATTAAGTAAGAAAAAATGCTAAAAGGGGCTGTTGCAAGTCTAATGATAATAAGCCCGCTCGTTAATTTTGCCACAAGTAAGAAGTGACCGCTAGCGTTTATAAGTATACCGCTAATATAGCGACACAGCTTACGGCAAAAAGAACAACGGCTACCTGTGCTCAATTTTCAATTAAAATATCAGCCTTAGCATTAAAAAAATATTAAGATTAACCAAGAGATTAGATTAATATTACTCTTGTAACTCATAACTCCAGCTGACTTATTTAACTCTTTTAAATATTACAATTGAGAGAGCGTTATAATAGTTTTTCATCACTCTGTTTGTAGTTTTATGATTGATTTTTTCTAATGTCTCGTGATTTTACTTTAAAAGTCTTCTCATTTAGGTTTTTATCGTCCCTCATGAAAACAGGTATTTATCCATTCTCTCAAATTGAACCTCAATGGCAAAACTATTGGGAAGAAAACAATAGCTTTAGAACGCCAGGTTTTGAAGACAGTCATTTTGACCCAAAAAAACCTAAATACTACGTTTTAGACATGTTTCCATATCCAAGTGGAGCTGGCTTACATGTAGGGCATCCAGAAGGTTATACAGCTACAGATATTGTAGCTCGCAGCAAGCGTATGCAAGGCTTTCAGGTGCTACACCCTATTGGATGGGATGCCTTTGGCTTACCTGCTGAGCAATATGCAATTAAAACAGGTCAACATCCTCGTATCACAACCGAAACTAATATAAATAATTTTCGCCGTCAGTTAAAAGCGCTAGGATTCTCTTATGACTGGGAAAGAGAAATTGACACCACCAGCCCTGATTATGTTAAATGGACTCAAAGTATTTTCTTAAAGCTATATAATAGTTACTTTAATGAAAAAAATCAAAAAGCTCAGCCCGTAAGCGAACTTATTGCAAAAGGCTGGAATCAAGAGCAAATTGATGATGTTCGCCTTGCTTATATTTCAGAGGTTTCTGTAAACTGGTCTCCTGATTTAGGGACAGTACTGGCTAATGAAGAAGTTGAAGAGTGGACATCAAAAGGGCACAAAGTCGAAAAACGCCCTCTACGCCAATGGATGCTGCGTATCACAGCTTATGCTGAGCGTCTTATTGATGAATTGGATGATTTAGACTGGCCAGAATCCATCAAACAACATCAAAAAAATTGGATTGGAAAATCTTACGGAGCTCAAGTACATTTCCCTATAGCTATTGAAAATTGTGATGAACTTATTAGCGTATTCACTACACGACCAGATACGTTATTTGGAGTCACCTACCTGGTAGTTGCACCTGAGCATTCACTATTATCAATAATTACTTCTAGTGAGCAAAAAGAAGCTGTTCTCAAATACCAAGAAGATTGCCAAGCCAAAACTGATTTAGAGCGCCAAGTTGAGGGTAAGAAAAAAACAGGTGTATTCACTGGGGCTTATGCCACACACCCAATTACTCAAGAGTTAATCCCTATCTGGACAGCTGATTACGTGATGATGGGATATGGCACAGGATGCGTCATGGCTGTTCCAGCTCATGATCCACGTGACTTTGATTTTGCTAAAGCATTTGACCTGCCTATCACGCAAGTTGTAGCTCCTAAAGCCGAATACGAAGCCAATAATTATTCAGAGCTTGCGCAAGCTTATACCGAGTCAGGTGTTTGCATTAATTCTGACTTTCTCAATGGGCTTAAGACTAAGGATGCTAAGCAAGCTATATTCAACTGGCTAATAGAGCATGATGCGGGCAGCAAAAAAGTGCAGTATAAATTACGTGATTGGCTATTCTCACGCCAGCGTTATTGGGGCGAACCATTTCCTATTATTTGGGAAAATGGCCAACACCGTGCACTCGACGAATCTGAATTACCTCTCACTCAGCCAGAGATGGAGGATTTCAAGCCTACGGGTGACCCACGCGGACCTTTAGTTAAAGCAACTAATTGGCTGACTCACCCATCTGGAGCCACTCGCGAAACGAACACTATGCCTCAATGGGCAGGCTCTTGTTGGTACTACTTAAGGTACTGTGATCCTCATAATAGCCAGCGCTTCATTAGTAAAGAAGCCGAAGATTACTGGATGAAAGGTCACGGCAAAAATGTCGGTGGCGTTGATCTTTATGTCGGTGGTACTGAGCATGCCGTACTGCACCTACTGTACGCACGCTTTTGGCACAAAGTACTTTTTGATTTAGGAGAGGTTTCAACTATTGAACCCTTTCAAAAACTCGTCAACCAAGGGCTTATTATGGGCGCAGACGGGCGAAAAATGTCTAAATCTTTAGGCAATGTTATTAACCCTGATGATATTGTTGCTGAATATGGAGCTGACTCATTACGCCTCTACGAAATGTTCATGGGGCCTCTAGAGCAGGTAAAACCATGGAATACCAAAGGGGTTGAGGGGGTTCATCGCTTTCTTGGTCGTATTTGGAATACAGTGCTTGAATCTCAAGATGACGGTGCAAGTTGGCAACTAAAATCATCTATCATCGAAAATTGCGATGTAGCGCCTGAGCTCTTCAAAGTTTTACAAAAAACTATTGCTAAAGTTACCGATGATATCAGTAAGCTTTCATTCAATACTGCCATTAGTCAACTTATGGAATTGAGCCACCTACTCAAGGACGCCAGCGATAAAAAACAACTACCATTAAGCGTGCTAATAGATACACTTAAGCTCTTATCTCCATTTGCACCACACATCAGCGAAGAAATATGGTCTAAATTAGCTGCCAAGTTTAAAAATGTATCGGGCATTTGCTCAGAACAAGACTGGCCAATTGCTCAAGAAATCGTTGAAACTCAAGTTACTCTTGCTATTCAAATCAACGGCAAGCGTCGTAGTGAGATTGTGGTACCTATTGACGCTGATAAAACTGCTGTAGAGGCATTGGTTAAAAAAGAGTCCAGTATTGAGTCATACATCGAAGGCAAACAGATTCGCAAAATAATCTTTGTACCCAAGCGCCTAGTTAATATTGTCGTTGGTTAAATTAAAGACAAAAAACCACTCATTAACGTTTATTTAATATAAGCTTTGAATCTTGACTATACAGATCTTGACTCTTATCTTAATATTTCAATTTTATTATACTAATTATGTCACACACACTCCCTGAACTCGGATATAGTTATGACGCTCTCGAGCCTCATATCGACGCAGCTACTATGGAAATTCACCATACTAAGCACCACAATACTTATGTAGCTGGCCTTAATACTGCTTTAGAATCAGCTCCAGAGCTGCAAGGCAAGCCAGTTTGTGAGATTATTTCTGATTTAGCTTCTGCTCCAGCAGCCATTCAAACGGCTCTACGTAATCATGGTGGCGGGCATCTTAACCACTCTATTTTTTGGAAGCTTATTACTCCAGGTGGCTCAACTGAACCTACAGGTAAGGTTGCTGAACAAATAGTTGCTGATTTTGGATCACTCGATGCTTTTAAAGCTGAATTTGCTAAAGCCGCAGCTACACGCTTTGGCTCAGGTTGGGCATGGGTATGCGTCAACCCAGAAGGCAAGCTTATTATTTGCTCTACCCCTAACCAAGATAACCCTCTCATGGGTGATTTTGCAGGAGCTTGTGGTAACCGTCCGCTCTTGGGCCTAGATGTTTGGGAACACGCTTATTACCTCAACTACCAAAACCGTCGTCCTGACTACATTAGTGCGTTTTGGTCAGTACTTAACTGGGATGTTGTTGAAGAGAGATACCAAAATATTATCAGCTCTCCTAGCTGTATTAAGTAATTCAAATTATTTTCTTCATCTTAAAAATGCCACAAGCTTAGTTTTGTGGCATTTTTTATGCTTTGATTCTAATTAGTTTGTGATTAAATGTATCAAAATAATTAGCATCCCATCTAAGCATTCTTTCATGCCCATTATTCAAACTCATAATTTAAGCAAAAACTATGGAAAAAAAACTGTAGTTAACTCGCTTGATATTCAGATTCTACAGGGAAAAGTTGTAGGCTTAATTGGAAAAAACGGCGCAGGTAAAAGCACGTTGTTAAAAATGCTCACCACTTATCTTATTCCTCAAAAAGGGGAATTAAAAGTGGCTGGATTTGATATTTATAGCGAAGCTTCTAAGGTCAGAAAGGTTATTGGTTATTTACCAGAAAAAGCCTCTGTTTATCCTGATATGAGAGTCAAAGAATATTTAAAATTTAGAGCTCGCATAAAAGGTGTTGATCATAGAGATGTGAACCGTTCTGTTGAACACGTGATGGAACAGTGCAACTTATTACCCTTTTCACGTCATTTAATCGCGCATTTATCTAAAGGCTACACCCAACGTGTTGGACTTGCAGACGCCTTAATTGGCAGACCTAAAATCTTATTATTAGATGAGCCTATGAGTGGCTTTGATCCTGAACAAATGCAGCAGATGCTCTTAGTTATTGAGAAGCTTAAAGGTGATTACACTATTATCTTATCTAGCCACAACTTAGAACAGGTATCTGCCATCTGTGATGAGTTTTTGGTCATGGATAATGGGAATCTTATTTGTCAAGGCTCACTGAACTCTTTGCGAAAAAAAGTCAAACAAGTCGAACGTGTTGATTTAGAAATTCAACACCCACTTGAAAAGCTCAAGCAAGAACTGCAAAACTCAAAGCAGGTTAAGCAAATTCAAATCATTGATTCCAAAGCAAATGATTGGCAGCATATCATGCTCTATGGCTATCGAAACAAAGTAGGTTTACTCAATTGGTGTAGCCAATTTATACAAGAAAGAGGCTATCCTATACGCCTGTTAAATGAAATAGAGCCTAGCCTAGATGCTATTTTTAGCCAACTCATTGAGTCAGACAAGGAGTCGACTACCACGTCTGCACAGAAGAGTGATGACTCTGACACTTCTAAAGTTTCCCCATAAATTATGCCTGTTTTTCACGCCCTTCTTAAAAAAGAATTTCGAGCGCTTAGCCAAGCTCCAGCTACTTGGGTTATTTGGGCGGTAATGATGCTAGGACAAGGGTTTTGTATTAGCTCTAGCCTTAAGGTTTTTCAACAACAAGCACTTATAGAAACTGTGCTTTTCACCAGCTTTAATAATCAGTTTTTTTGGTTTTTTTATTTTATTTTGTTCCCCCTTTTAACCATGAAACTTTTTGCCGAAGAAGAGCGCTTAGGAACCATGGAGTCATTATTAACAGCTCCTATTAATCTATCTTGGATCCTTATTAGTAAATTCTTAGCGGCTTACCTTTGGTATCTTATTTTATGGATCCCCTCAGTCATTGCCATGCTAATTATAAGCCTAACTCCTAGCTTAAAAAATGTGTTTCTATTTGAAGACGTTATTGCTGTTTACCTTCTTATTGGAATTATGGGTGTCAGCTTTGTAGCATGGGGGTGTTTATGTTCTTCTCTATCTAAGCATCAGGTACTCGCTGGAATTTATTGCTTACTTGGTTTAATTTCACATCATTTTATAGGGTGGACTAGTCATATTTGGGGGAGTTTTTTCCAAGCTTCTGAATTCCTTGATTTTTTATCTAGTCGCTGGCATATCCAAGTAGCCAGTCAGGGTCTTATTTCTTTTGATTCTTGGTTTTATTTTATTTCTTGTGGGGTCATTATTCTAATGATTACTTACTATCATCTTAACCTCAAGCGGCTCAAGCGTTAATTATACAGCTGTTGATTTTATGTTTCATTTATTTTCATCATCTCTATTAGCTGGACGTCGCAAATTACGTCAACGCCAACGTATACGGTTTTTGCAGTTAATCGGAGTGATTATCCTGGCTGCTGTTATTAATACTACGCTTTATCAATTAGGATTAATGATTGATTTAAAAGCGCATTCACGTTTCAAACTCGACAGTATCACTCAACAAGTTTTTAATTCAGCGCTCATAGCAAACCGTGATCAACCTATCAATATTATTGTTGCTATTCGATACAATCACCCTCAAATCACTCATCTAAAACTATTCTTACGTAGTTATAAAAAGCTAAACTCCGATATTCTAAATATCAGCTGGATTGACCCAGTTAAGGAGCCCAACAAAGCGCTTCAAATTAAGACTAAGTATGGAATCGATTTTCATGACGACCTTATTATTATTGATGCTCAAACCGAGGATGATAGCAATGCTGCAAAATCTAAACATGTACGTATTTTTAGCATTAAAGATTTAATGGTTTATACTAAAGATTCCGAAAAAAATCGTATCCTACCTACAGCTTATAGAGAAGAAGATATGATTACATCTCAACTCATGGGCGCGCTCGAAGGCACCCCTAAAAAACTCTTGTTCCTCAAGGATAAAAGCACCAGTGATGTAAAGATAAATCAAACTCTTGAAGTTCTAAGAACTCGACTAGAAAGAGAGAATATTAAGTGGATTACCGGTTATATCGAAGACTTGCCTACATTAAACTATGATGTTGATGCTGTTTTGCTGATTTCTCCAGAGTTAGACTTTTCTAATGCTGATCTCGATATTTTACAAACCTACTGGAATAAACCTTACAGCTCGATTTTGGTAACTTTAAACCCAAGGTATCCTTTATCACGCTTTAAAGCTTTTCTTCGTGAACAAGGGGTTCGAGCTAGGTCTGATATACTTGTGCAAAATAATGAGCTAAACCAAGTTAAGGCATTCTTTGTTGATGAAGATGTACATTCATCTGCTTTTAAGGGTATTACAAGTACTTTTAGAGGTCTAAGTGGCAGTTTAGATATCTATAATAATGACCCTAAATTACAACTTAAACAGCTTTACCCTCAACCTTTGATTAAAGCTGCTAAAGGTTATTGGGGAGAAACAACATTGCCTATCGCCAATGCTCGTTTTGATATTGGGGAAGATTATGCTGAAAATCTGTATATGGCAGCCAAAGTTGAACGCCGCTACGAAATTAATAATGAAGAGCTCAGCTCCTATTTATTTGTATTTAGCACCACTGACTTTATGGCAGTGAATCAACTGAGTTTGGAGCAAGGGCATTACTTGCTTTCGGTCATTAACGAGATGGTAAATCGTTATGAACTTATAGGGATTCGCCAAACTCCTCTGGTGATAAGTCAGCTAGATTTAAGTCAAGCACAGCTAGATCTCATCAATCTTACCTGGCTCGTTATTTTTCCTTTTGGCATTCTCTTAGTCGGATTTATGGTATGGCTAACACGTCGCCGTTAAAAAAAACGATGAAAACTAAGTCTTTAATTATTATTTTAGCCCTAGCTTTCTCGAGTCTATTCTTTGTATATAATTATAGTTTATTTTTTCAGACTTGGTTTATTAAATTGGCTCCTATACCTGAAGCTAAGCCTATTGGGCTTAGCATTAATCAACTCAACGACTTAAAAGAAATCTCATTATCTTACAACTCTCTAAATAATGATGACAAAACCTCTGTTAAATTACAAAAATTAAACCGTGGTTGGCAATGGCAAACTGATTTAGTGATTGATCGGGCGGATAATCAATTAATAGCTAAAATATTAGCAAGTTTTCACAATATTGAGATTATAGATAGTTTTTCATTACGTGAGCTGCAAGCTAAAAACACACAAGCATCGCAAGCTGAGATTTTGAATTTATATGGCATCAACGCTCAGTCTATTGAGCTCAAATTACAGTTAAATGAAAATCACATTTTACAACAATTTATTCTCGGTGCAGATTCACCTTGGATTGGGGATATTGCACCCAATTCAAACATTAAAACATTTTATATTTGGAGCCCAATTAAGCAGAAAATTTATTTAATGCGTGCACCAAGCGTAGACTTTCTTAAGCAAGGACCTACTATTTTAAGAGATAAATCCCCTTTCTTTTTTAAGAATGATGAACTTTTAAAAATTGAATTTTCTAGCTCTAAAGAAAATTGGAAATTGGAAAAAAATGTATCTGCGTGGCAAGCTAGAAAGCCCTATATTTGCGATATAGACCCATTAGCTATAAATCAACTTATCAATGATATTTCTAAATTAAAAATCACAGATTTTCACCCCAGCTTAGTTAACACAAACTATGCTAGTCTAAATACAAGTGATTTTTATACGCTTACTTTAACTTATCAAGTTAATCAGCAACAACAGCTCGAGTCACTCACTCTAATTCCCGTAAAAGACCCCAATAATAACACCTCTCATTGGTTAGCTAAGCACTCACAAAGATCTGGTTATTTTCAAATAAAGTCGATAGGGTCATCAGATGAACCTGGAATTTTAAATTTGTCTTTTAACCTAGCTGATTTGCGATCTAAACGGCTTTTGCAAATACCTGCTGAAGAAATACAGAGTATCAACATGATTTACCCTAATGGTTTCAAGCAAGTGCTATCTCAACCTCGCCCTAATAACTGGCAATTAACCATTCCCTATTCAAACGAAGAAACCCTCATAGAAAAGCCTCATGAAAATAAATTAGAGCCTTTCTTGAAAGGATTACTGGATAATTTGACTCTTAATATTGTATCAGAACAAGAAGAACAAAATTTAGCTGATTACGGTTTAGCCAAGCCTAGCTTAACTCTTGAAATCCAAACTAAAAAAACACTCTACACCCTAAATATAGGCCAAATTCAAGCTGCACAAGACAATTCAAATGCTCCTAGAGCTCATTATGCCAAGTGGAATCATCTAAATACTATTTTTAAAATTAGCGAAGAAACCTACTATGATTTAGTCGCACCTCCTTACCATTGGAGGTCTAGCAAAATTTGGAACTTTTCACCTCTGTCAGTCAAAGGAATCATTAGAGAAAAGCAAGGAGGTCAAGCTATTATACTAAATTACCAGTCTTTTCAAAATGTATGGACAGCTCAGATTAATGGTAATGATTTAACCACACACCTAATACAAAATGATGCCAATAAGCTTTTAAATAATCTTAATAATTTAACATGTTTTAGTTGGTTGCCTAGACAACATCAAGAATCTCGTAATGCACTCAAGAATCCTAGCATTAAAATAGACATTATTCTGCAAGACGACGAAGACCCAAAAAGAGAACAATTCCTTACTTTATGGCTGGCTCCAACTCAACCTAATCAATACTACTTTTTCTATGGCAAAGTGATTGGCAGGGGAAAACCTAGCTTTATCATCAAAGGAGAGTCTGTAAAAAATCTCATTATGCCACTATTTGAAAATAGTTTTGATAATGAACAATTAAAAGAACTTTAATCCATTTCATATCAATATGTATAAATTATTTCGCGTTTCTTGGCTTTGGCTAATTTTATTCATCATATTTATTGGCTTATTAATTTTTTTGTCGAGCTTGCCTTTAAATATGGCACATACTACTTCATTTATCTTGGTTGATAAAATCATTCACTTTGTTTATTTCATGGGGCTTTCTGGGCTACTTAATTTTTATTGGGCTAGTGAGCACCGTACATCTTACTTGCCTTATGGGTGGCTTTCTATATTAATTATTGCATCTATCGGCGCTTTTGATGAGTGGCTCCAAAGCTATACACCTGGTCGCTCTGGAAATGATTTGGGTGATTTGATAGCCGATTGCATCGGAGCTGTAGTTGGCTATTTGATAGTTCGCCTGATTTATCGATATACTTATAAGTAATCTACTTTATGGAATTATACCCTTACTGGTTAAGCTTAAAACTAGCCTTTATAACCTCGGCTATTTTGTTAGTTATTTCTATTCCCTTGGCTTATTATATCGCTTATTCAAAACATAAAGCTAAGTTTATTTTAGAGGCTATCTGTACTCTTCCTTTAGTGCTACCCCCAACCGTCTTAGGCTATTATTTACTCATTACATTTAGCCCTAATCAAGGTCTAGGCGCTTGGCTTAAAAATACTTTTAATTGGCAATTAGCTTTTAGCTTTTCTGGGTTGGTCATTGGCTCTATTATTTATAGCCTGCCTTTTATGTTGCAACCTATCATTCATGGCTTTAATCAACTCCCTAAAACTTACCAAGAAGCTTCATATACATTAGGCAAAAGTAAATTACATACACTGCTTAACGTGTTAATACCCTGCACTAAACCAGCTATTATTACAGGCTGTATTCTAAGCTTTGCTCATACACTTGGAGAGTTCGGTGTAGTACTCATGCTAGGAGGGCACCTAAAATCTACCCGAGTGGTTTCTATCGCTATTTATGATGAGGTGCAAATGATGAACTACAGTCAAGCAAATCAATATGCTTTAAGTTTACTTATTTTCAGCTTGATTACACTTATGGCAGCAAACTTGCTCAAATCACGTTATGTTACAGGTTAATATCAATTATCATATTCCTAATCGCTATGAAAAACTGGATTACCATTTTGAGCTAAATGTCGCAGCAGCTAGTACAACTGGAATATATGGTGTATCTGGCGCTGGAAAAAGTACCTTGCTGCGTCTAATTTCAGGCTTAGAAAAACCATTATCAGGCAATATTAGTTTTGATGAAAAAATTTGGTTTAGCTCAGAAAAATCTATTGATTTAGAGCCCCAAAATCGCAACCTCAGTCTCATGTTCCCAGAGAAGCAGCTATTTACCAATATGTCAGTAAGCCAAAATATTGACTATGCTAATCATAGTGATAAAAATGCTCAACACTGGCTAACTCAATTCAAGCTTACACACTTAGCTCAGCGCAAGCCGCAACATTTATCACAAGGAGAGCATCAGCGAGTTGCTTTTATTAGAGCTCTGGCACGCCGACCTCAACTACTGTTATTAGATGAGCCCTTCTCAGCGATTAACGAGGAATTAAAAGCTGACTATTATCAAGCTATTGAGTCTTATAAAAAGGAATGGGATATGCGAGTTATTATGATTAGTCATAACCGCGATGAATTAAATAAGATTAGCCAACAGCAATACCATTTAACTAATGGAAAACTTATTTGCGATAACAAGTCACTAGGTTAAGCCATACGCTAAACCTAAAATAGACTTACCAAAAAAATTAGTAAGTCTATTTTATAGGTAAACACTTCAAGGGTTTATTTAACGCTAATGATAATTTGGTAATTTAACTCACAATACACGACAAAAAATCAACGATAGGAAGAAGATTTCAAGGGTCATAGGTGAATTGAAGTTAATTAAAAGAATGATGATAAATAAGAAAATGAAAGTTTTAGTAAAATTAGAGTAACTGCGTTACTTTAATAAGATAAAAGAAGCCATAGCTCTTTTGCTCTTATGTTGTGTTACTCCCTTAACTGGTATGCATATACCAGTTGGCTCTCACGCCTTGCCTAAGAGCAAAATACCTTATGGTATCATTAATTTTTTTGTCGTGTAGTGTGAATTTAACTATTTTCGTACAAAATTAATTACATCATCCTGAACAATTTCTTGGCGTGCATCTGCAGCTCTCGTGCTCATAACCACATTATTAAATTCAATATTCTTAGCGTGTCGAATGTACGCTCCCCAAGATGGCAACACACCAAAAAAGTACTGCTCAGGATAACGAGCCTCATCTTCTGCTACTACATTTTTTGCTTCTAACTCTGCACCTCCACCCGGGTAAGAAATCTTTATATTTTCAAGTAAGACATTTTCTACATAGTGACCTGGTATCCCAGTAATTAGTATGCCCCAACGATCACGTTTTTCACTAACTACTTCTGCATCTATATTACGAATAATAATATTCTTGATGCTTCCAACAGGAACCCCTTCAGATTCTGCATCTTTTTTATAAATTTGCTCAATAGCTTTTGTGTAACCGCGGCCGCGATTACCTAGGCGAATAAATATAGGGCCTTCAGAATTCACTATTTTAATATTTTCAATGGTAATATTTTCCATAATGCCTCCATCAACTATCTGCAATTTAATAGCTCCCATACCTACATCACGAAACTCACAATCATAAATATGAATATTTTTAAAACCTCCATGTGAAGATGTGCCGCATTTAAATGCAGATGTGTGACTAGAAACAATACAATTACGTACTACTAAGTTTTCAGTGGCACGAACTGTACTTTTTGGACATATTGCATCATCACCAGTATGTATTTCTGAGTCTTCAATCAAAATGTTCTTACATCCATCTAGGTCAAAACCATCATTATTACGATTTACTCTACTATCAATATGAACTTTGCTCACCACTATATCCTCAGAATTAACTAAATGTACGCACCAAGAAGCCGCATCTCTTAAAGTAATATTATTAAAATTCAAACCTATACAGTCTACGAATCTCATGAGCATAGGGCGGTCATTGTAAGCCTTTCTCTTACCAATAGGGAAATTGTCTTTAGTACCTCGGCCGTCAATAGTTCCTCCACCTGTAATCGTGATGTTTTTTGCGTTTTCCGCATAGATTAGACACTCATCAAAAGCGGGTGCCTCAATAGAACCTTGGTTGTCACGAGAATAATCATTAATATCCGTACTGCCTAATAATTTTGCATCTTTAGCAATACGTAGCTCAATATCACTTTTTAACCACAATGTACCTGTTACATAATTACCAGCAGGCACGTAGACGACTCCGCCAGCTGTACATTCATCAATAGCTTTCTGTATCGCTGCTGTGTTGACTGTTTTTTCATCGCCAATAGCACCATAAGTTGTGATATCAAAAATGGCTGGTTGAGCTTCTTGCTTAACAGAATCTGATTTACATGCTGAGAAAAGAGCAATAAAACTAATTGAGATTATTTGAAGATATTTATTCATATTTTTATAATTGGTATAACATATGACTCTATTCATATTTTTATGTCAACAGGATAAGCTTTTTGACCCAATAAGTGACAAGATTTGGCGCAATTAAAAAAGTATTGCACAACTAGTTATTTGGTTTTTATATCTAGTCACGTATTATATTAACCCAACGATCGACTTCTTCGCTCATAGCTTGGCAGCCTGGACTCCAGCGCTTAGCTCCTTTTAGGCTCTGTATTGCTTCTTTTTGGTTAGCAATGTTTATCTGCCCGTGCTTAAAAGGCTGCAGAGCTTGAATATCTTGACTTAGGTTAACTATAAATCCTAGTTCAAACCCCTCTGGATGCTTTTCTACATAACTAAGTAAATCTAAAGTAACTTCGGGAGCATGTATTTCAATGCTTTCTACAAGGTACTCTAAACCAATGGACTCAAGCATGTAGCTAAGTTTATCATAAAGCGCTTCTATATTTATACTCATTTGAGATGACTCTTCTGTGAGGTATTCTTCAAATGCTTCGCAAATAGTTTCTGATAGCATTGGGTTGTCCGCATTGTTTTGCTCTAGAGCTTGATCTATGGCTCGCTCTAACCAGTCTAAATCGTAGTTGTGAATATTTTGATTTCCTACTTTGAGAATGGGTTTGTTATCTACAAATGCTATCATAATAAATTAAGTGGAGAATTGAGTAAGTTAAGTGAACAGGAAATTAAAACTAAGTTTATAACGTACGGGAGGTTGGAGAGTTGTTGAAAATAAATCGATAAAGTATTACAGCAGTTTTGGGTGCCTGCTTTCTGATATGACTTTTTTTTCTAAATTTTGAATTTCTCGAATAAATTCACTAACATCATTAAACTGGCGGTAAACTGAGACGTAGCGAACGTAAGCAACAGGATCAATCTCGCGTAATTTTGTCATGACTTTATTACCTATAATATCAGATGGCATTTCATGATTATGATCTTGATGCAACTCTGCCACAATCTGTTCTACAGCAGTATCTAAATCAGAAATAGCTACAGGGCGCTTCTCACAAGATTTAATCAAGCCTTGAAGAATCTTGTCGCGATGCAGAGCCTCTCTAGTACCGTCTTTTTTAATCACTCTTAATTCTGTACGCTCAATTTGCTCATAAGTTGTATAACGATAATTACAATGAGCACAGATACGGCGACGACGAGTTGAGCTCCCATCTTTGGAAACTCTTGAGTCTAAAACTCGATCTTTTAAGCTACCGCAATTAACACATTTCATGCTGTTGTAATTATTCTAGGCACTACATTTGGTAGTGTCAATCAGAAAACGGTGCCATTTGTTGTGCCTAGGAGCTTACAAATTGAGCAAATAAATGAGCGGTAACTAGCGCTAATATTAACCTGCCGTTCTAAGATTTAATTTGATGACCTATAATAGGATTTGACCCTTTATCTATTTAAGCCTAGTGTCTGCTTATGTCTTTCTCTTGGATCATTGCCTCTCGTTACTTAAGTCCTGTGCGCTCGATTTTTTCGAGCTTAAGCGCCTTGGCTGTTATTGGTGTGAGCCTTGGCGTGATGATTTTATTTGTTGTTACTGCCGTAATGGCTGGCTTTGAAGACGAAATGAAGCAGCGCATTTTAAGCTTCACTCCACATGCTTTACTTAATGAATACTGGATTGATGATACGCAAAACCTTTCTCAAGAAGCGTTATTCAATAACATTCGTGAGTCAAAAAATGTCGAATCCATCTATCCTTATATTGAAACTTTTGCCTTAGCTCGGTCCGCTGGAGATAAACATCCTATTTATTTTAGAGGAGTCGATTTCGCCAATCCTAAACAGAAGGCAGTTTTAACAGCATTGCTTGATGCTGATATACCTGATAATCAAACTTACGACCCCAAGCTAGGCCTTAATCAAGCCATTATTTCAAGTAAGTTAGCGCAAAACTTATCCATAAGTGTTGGTAGCAAAATAGAGCTTTTATCTTGGACGCACTTTGAAAAGCTTGAACCTTATTACGAAACCGTTTCATTAGCGCCTCTTTGGAAAACCAGCCAATCATCTTTAAAGGAAATTAAAAAACAGCTGCAATTACAAAGTACATTAAAAAACCAGCAACTACTACTACCTCTCAATCTACTGAAATCTAGCTATAATAAATTAGTTGATATTTACAGTCAGCCAGCCAGAGAAGCTGAATTACAAATTATCTTAAATCTGCTCAAATTAATTAATTCTGGAAACAATGGTAGCCAGGCTGATATTAAATATTTTCCTACTAATTTTTTTAGTGATTACGATAAACTCACAAACCAGCTATCTACTCTAGATATTGAACAAGCCGATCTGGAAAAATTTAAAACGATTAAGCAACTTGCTCTACCTACACAAATACATATCACGGGTATTTATCGTAGCTCTGAGAGTATCCAAGGGCCTGAACTCATGCTCCCTATCGATTTAGCTTACGAATTACAAAGTCAAAATAATAGTGTCAAGCAATGGGCTATCCAAGTAGCAGATGCCTACGAAGTTGTCGATACACTTGAGCCTATTAATAATCAGCTCCCTCAAGGCTATGTTATCCAAACTTGGTCAGAACTATACCAATGGTGGTTTAATTTAGTAGCTAGAGAAAAAACTATGATGAATTTAGTTTTATCTCTTATCACCATCGGAGCAGCATTTTCCATGGCGGCGATTTTATTCCTTCAATCTATTCAAAAAAAACGTGAAATTGGCATCATGCTCGCACTTGGAGCTAAACCTACTCAAATTATGAGTATTTTTTGGATCCAAGCTATCATTATTGGAATTGTAGGTTTAGGGCTTGGACTTGGGCTTGGGTACCTAGTCATCGATCAACGTGATCAAGTAGAGCTCATACTTTCTAGTGTTGGGTTAGACCCTTTTCCTCAAGAGCTTCATGGAGTCAGCTCTATTCCAGCTAAAATTGAACGCTCTTCAATTGTCTTTGTTGCCCTACTGAGCATCATAAGTTGCTTGCTTGCTCCAATTTTACCAGCTATTATTTCGCTGAATAAAACTCCCTCTCAAACTCTAAGAGATTTCTAAACCTATATTAAATTTTGCTGCTCTATCATGCTTAACTTACCTAATCGCCCAAGACGCAACCGCCAAAGTCTAGCTCTGCGTAATCTTATTGAAGAAAATAAATTGCATGTGCATGACTTTATTGCTCCTCTTTTTGTTCACGCTAAACAGGTCAGCGAAAACATTGAAGCCATGCCTGGATGCTCAAGATTAAGTATTTCAGATTTAGTCAAAGAGTGTGGAGAGCTCGTTCAACTCGGCATCCAAGGTGTTATTCTTTTCCCAGCCATTGCCGAAGAACTTAAAACTTCATGTGCAGCTGAGTGCTACAATCAAGATGGACTCATTCCTCAAGCTATTGAGGCAATTAAGGCTAAGTACCCTCAATTACTTATTGTCACAGATATCGCACTAGACCCCTACAATTCAGATGGTCATGACGGCATTGTCAATACTGACAAAAATGGAAACATCACTATTCTTAATGATGCAACTGTAACTACGCTCTGCCAGCAGGCTCTCTGCCATGCCAAAGCTGGAGCGGACATTGTTGCACCTAGTGATATGATGGATGGTCGCATTGGGGAAATTAGAGCTGCACTCGATAGTCAAGACTATCAAGATATAGCGATTATGGCATATTCTGCTAAGTATGCTTCTGCCTATTATGGCCCGTTTAGAGGCGCTTTAGAATCAGCACCTAAAGCAGGAGACAAAAAAACCTATCAAATGAATCCTGCTAATACCTCCGAAGCATTTCGAGAACTAGCACTAGATCAGGCTGAAAATGCTGATATCCTCATGGTTAAGCCAGCTGGGAGTTATTTAGATATCATTTACCAATATCGTAAACAGTCTAATTTACCTATCGCCGCCTACCAGGTTAGTGGTGAATATTTAATGATTGAAGCAGGTGCGGCAGCAGGTTGGTTAGACAAAGACAAGCTCATAGAAGAAAGCTTGCTCAGTATCAAACGTGCTGGAGCTCATATTATTGTCAGCTACTATGCTAAGTACTGGGCTCAAAACCTACAAAAATAAATACTGTCAAAAAATATGCACAACCATGGTTTTTTATTGACTTTACAGGGATAAAACCTAAAACAAATTTACTCAATTATTATGTCTACTCCCGATATCACCAATGGAAATACAGTTTATAATCAGGTTTGTTCAGCTTGTCACCAACCTACAGGCTTAGGTTTACCAGGTGTCTTTCCACCGCTTGACGCTTCAGATTGGGTAACTGGCCCAGCAGGAGTGCCTATAGCGATTATCCTAAAAGGCTTACAAGGCCCTATCGAGGTCAATGGTGTTAATTACAACAGCATGATGCCTGCTGCAAATTACCTAACTGATCAGCAAATTGCTGACGTCACTACTTATATTCGCCAAGCATGGAGCAACAATGCTGAACCTGTAACTGCAGAAACCGTTGCGCAAGTTAAAGAAATGACTAGTGAGCAATTAACTCCTTGGACTGCTGAGCAACTGCAAGCTCTAGTGGCTGAAAATTCCAGTAATGCTCCAGCAGCGCAAGTAGCTTCAGCAGGCGCGACTCATACATCGACTTCTGTAATTGATGCTGGTAGTTTTAACCTTTCTAAAATTTCTGAACCTTCTGATAGTCACTGGTATTCATTTGGATGGGTTATTGGAGGTTTGATTTTTACTATTGCTGTTATTGCTTTCTTGAAAAAATTAACTCACTAGTTCATATTTTAACATGACTTTTCTTCGCCTACTTTTAATGACTCTTACTCTATTGAGTTTGACTAATTGTTTTGGGTCGAAATCAGAACCTAAGCCTGTCGACAAAACCAGTAGTAGTTTTCAACGTCATCAATATTATGATTCTAATAGATCTAGTATAGAAGATTACCGCCAAGAGAGTATTAAATTTAAATAATATTATGGGTATATTTAGCAAACCAAAACTTAAATCTAGTGAGAGACGAGACTCTAACGAAGGTGATTGGATTAAATGTCCAAGTTGTAGTGAGATGCACCATCATGTAGATATCAAATCTAATTTTGAAGTCTGCCCTAAATGCTCACACCACTTTCTACTTGGAGGCAAAGAACGTGTAGCCCTTATCGCTGATGACGGCAGTTTTGAAGAGCTCAACGCTAATACTAAAGCAATAAACCCCTTAGACTTTAAAGGCTATGATGATAAACTCATCATGCTAAAGTCTAAAACACAACTTGATGAAGGCGTGCTAACAGGCAAGATAAAAATTAATGGCAAACCTGCAGTCATTGCTATTATGGATTTTAAATTTTTTGCAGGCTCCATGGGCTCAGTAGTGGGCGAAAAATTAACTAGAGCTATTGAAGCTGCTACAGCAGATAAATGCCCTATCATTATTTTCTCAGCTTCATCAGGAGCTCGTATGCAAGAAGGCATGTTTTCACTCATGCAAATGGCTAAAACATGCTCAGCTCTAGCACGTCATTCAGAAGCTAAGCTACCTTATTTTTCAATCATGACTCACCCAACTACAGGTGGAGTTACCGCTTCATTTGCAACAGTAGGTGATTTAAATTTTGCTGAACCTGGCTGTATGATTGGGTTTGCTGGACCACGTGTCGTTAAAGAGACAACACATCAAAACTTGCCTCCAGGATTTCAAACTGCGGAATTTATGCTCGAACATGGCCTCATTGACGCCATAGTCACTCGCCATAATCTCAAGAAAAAACTAGCTCAAGCAATGAATTACCTTGCTTAGGTTTTTTCATAGTTACGCCTCCATCACATCAGCTTTGTGACTCAGCCTCACCCCTACAACGACGCTGAAGCCAAGCCTAGCTTGATTGCTAAAAGTCTTGAGAAGTCACTCGAGAAAAAACACGACAATCAAGCCGCATTGGAGCCTGACGAAAAAAGCGCCTTATCCACAAAAAGCACTAATAAACCTTTAAATGAGGCGATTTTTAGTGCAGAGGGCGAGCTGACGAATGAACGTGGAGCACAGTTTATAAACAATAATCAAGCACCACGACAGCATGAGGAAGACGCCCTATGTGCCAAAAGCCATACTCAGGCTTTAAATGAGGCGATTTTTAGTGCAGAGGGCGAGCTGACGAATGAACGTGGAGCACAGTTTATAAATAATAATCGAGCACCACGACAGCATGAGGAAGACGCCCTATGTGCCAAAAGCGCCCATTTAAAGTGGTTGTGGGAACAACAACCAAAAGGCTTTAACTTTGATCTGGCTACTCTCAAGGAGTTTATTATTGAACAATGCTTGATACCTGAGCCTCAGACAGAGGTTTTGCAGGTTGTGGGGACGAATGGTAAGGGGTCGACCTCTCTTATTTTAGAGTCTTTGGCTTTGCAGTTACCTAATAAAAAGATAGGCGTGTTCACCTCTCCGCATCTTGTTCATTTTAATGAGCGCATTCGCATTAATGGCAAAATGATTAGTGATACAAGCCTAATTAATGCTCTAAAACAAATCCATACTTGGCATGACTCATGGGTTCAATCAGGCAATAGAGGGTTGACTTTTTTTGAGTTGAGTTTTGCCTCAGCCTTATTCTGCTTTAAACAGTCTGGCTGTGATATTCTTATTTTAGAGGCTGGTTTAGGAGGTCGGCTAGATGCCACTTCGGCTATTCCTGTTACTATTGGAGCTGTCACATCTATTGGCTTAGATCACATGGATTACTTGGGTGATAATTTGTCTTCTATTGCGAGTGAAAAAGCCGCTATTGCACGCCCCCCTATGCGCTGTTTATGCATAGGCATTAATGCTCAGCAGCCTATAGTTCTCCAGAGTATTAAAGATACGGTAGATGGCATCACTCCTATTGCATTAAGCAAGTTAAGCGACCTTAATCAGCTGACTATCGATAACCTTCCTGCTATTTTAAAGCCACAACATCAGCAAGAAAACGCAGCTCTAGCTCTACTTGTAGCTAAAAAATTAGAATGGAAACTTAATACAAATCTTATTAAAAAAGCTTGGGATGCTCTACGCTTACCAGCACGGTTTCAATTGGTTGAGTTACCTCATCAGCCTGAGTTTACGCTTATCGTGGATGGCTCACATAATCCGCAAGCGATTGAGTCGCTACTCAATACTTGGAAGCTGCATTATCCTAAAATTAAACCCACACTTATTTTAGGCTTTGCAGAAGACAAGCTAATTAGAGATGTTATTCAAATACTCGCACCTATTAGCTCAGCTATTATCTTAACTCCTTTACATTCTCCACGATCTTGGAATCCTGAATCTTACAAGAGTATCATTTTAGATGTCAAAGAGGTTAAACAAAATGAAACTCAAGTATCGGTTGTTCCTACATGTAAAGAGGCTATTAATCTAGCTTATGCCATAGGATCTCCTACCTTGCTCGCCGGCTCTCTTTTTTTAGTAGGTGAATGTCTCGCAATTGTTGAAAACACCAAGCATCTCTCTAGCTCCCAATAACTTTTATGATAATTTATCTGATTCAACGTTCTGCCTTATTTATTGGTTTCATAGTCACGGTATTCTCATCTTTGACACAAGCTATCAGCTTTGAAAAATCTATTGTTAAAATTGAGGTTTCAACAGAAAATTATGATTACAGCTTACCTTGGGCTGCACCAAGATTCTCTGGCGGTATAGGCACTGGATTTCTGATTGGCAAAAATCAATTTCTTACAAATGCCCATGTAGTTTCTGATGCCAGACAGATTCTTATCAGCGCTCATAATGTTGATAAAAAATATACTGCAAAAATTAAATATATTGCGCATGATTGTGATTTAGCTCTCTTAGAGATTGAGGATTTTACTGATTTCGAAGATGTACCTGTGCTAACTTTCAAAGAAGTCTTACCTACTCTAGATTCAACAGTTAAGGTCATTGGTTTTCCTATGGGAGGCAATCGCATTTCTATTACCAAAGGTATTGTGTCGCGTATAGACTTCACTAATTATGTCCACTCAGGTGTGGATAGTCACCTCATTTTACAAGTTGATGCCGCTATTAATCCTGGTAATTCTGGTGGGCCTGCCTTTCAGGGAGAGGAGGTAGTAGGTGTTGCTTTTCAAGGTTTAACTAGTGCTGATAATACAGGCTATCTCATACCTGTGCCTGTTATTAAACGTTTTCTCACAGATATTGAAGATGGCACTTATGACGGTTATGTTGAGCTTGGGATTTCTTACTGGTCGCTAGAGCAAGCTAAGCTTAGAGAATATTATCAAATCAAAGACTCTCAATCTGGAGTTCTTATTTCGCAAGTAATGCCACATGGTTCAGCTGATGGAATCCTTAAGACTGGTGATTTTCTAACCAAAATTGACGGCATCTCAATTAGCAATACAGGTTTTATTCAATTAAAAGGCAACCCAGTTCCTCTCTACGAGCTCGCAGAACGTAAATTTACAGGTGATAAGCTAAAATTTGAACTCATCAGAGAAGGAAAGCTCATTCATGCCAGTGTAACACTCGATAGGCTTAAAGGTATGGATCTTTATAAAGTTATTTATGGAGAAAGACCTGCTTATCTATTCTTTTGTGGTTTGGCTTTTCAACCCCTTAATCAAAATTCCTTAACTGCGCATAAGCTTAGCGACCCATCATTGCTACAGGCTTACAATCACCATTTGCGCTCTGAAAACCCTGAGACTCAACTCATTGCTCTTACCCATATTGAAAGCGATCTAAGCACTACGTGGATTCAGGATTTTAAGGGCGCTTTACTCCTCAATGTTAATGACATCGAAATTGTTTCACTATCCCAATTAGGGCAAGTGATTGAAGAGCAGTCCAAAATTAGCTCTCATCTACATTTTGAATTTTCTGGCTTTGACATGCCTCTTATTTTGGATTCTAAAGATGCTCTACAAAACCATGAGCGTTTACTCAAGAAACTTAATATTGCTCCTTTTTACTTCAACTCTTAATCATGCGCTCTTCTTTCCCTTTATTATTTATTTCATGCTTGAGTTGCTTGCTTTTGATTATTAGCTGCAAACCTCTTGAAAGCTCTAATTCCCAAACCTCAACTCACCCAGAAATAGCAGAAGAGGCTAAAGATCACTTTAGCCAAAGTTTTATTCGTATCCAATCAACAATCAAAGCTCCTTTAGCTCACGCACCCTGGCAGCTACCTAAACCTCAGAATCAATATGGGATGGGTGTTGTGCTGGAAAACGGCTATATTCTCACTTCAGCTAGTATGGTGGCCAACACCAGTTATATAGAAATATCTAGCTCTGATGACTTGATTAAGGAGCAGGCTGTCGTCGTCGCTTGCGATTATGACAGCAACCTTGCCTTACTTCAAAGTCAGCTTGGCACAGACAGTCAACTCAAGAGCACAGGTATTTCACTTAGCCAACCTATTACCAAAGATGATACAGCTCAAATTTGGCAACTAGAAAGCCAAGGTGAAACCCTAACTACAACAGCTACTTTTCAAAAAGCTCTTATGATAAGCACTATAGGGGAAGTCGGGAGCACTCTAGGTTATCAATTTAAAGCTAGTTTGCAACGTTCATCGAACAGCTTTTGTCTACCCGTTATTAAAGACGAAAAACTCTTGGGAATTATGGTTTCTTACCGTGCTGATGAGCAACGCTGCACTTCTGTTTCTTTAGAGAGTATTCAACGGTTTATTCATACTTTTGAGAACAACGGCAATTACGGCCTACCATTACTTGGATTGAATTTTAAAAACACTCTGAGCCCCACCTATCGTGACTGGCTCAAACTGCCTCATGACGAGCAAGGTATCATTGTAACTAAAATTATTCCTAATAGCCCCATCGAACAAGCTGGCATACAAAAGTATGATGTTATTACTCATATTGAAGAATACGATATTGATTCAAAGGGTTATTTTAATCACCCTAATTATCCTAAGATTTTTTGGACAGCTCTCATTGAACAGGCTTACCCTAAACAAGCCACTCTCAAAATGAAAGGTTACCGCAAAGGAGAGCCCATAGAGTTTGATGTACCACTCAATCAAGAGCTTAAAAAGCACCAAAAATTAATTCGTAATTATTTTGATGAAGATCCACTATACTTTGTCTACGGTGGTTTTATCTTTCAGGAGCTGAGCCTGCCTTATTTGAGTACTGTTTACGGTGGGAAATGGCTGCAAAACGTTCCTTATTCATATTTTAATTTAGTTAATAATGAGCTTCTTAGTGACTTAGATCCAGAATCCAAACGTGTGGTCATTCTAAGTAGGGTTATCCCCTCTCCTATCACTCGAGGCTATACAGGTGTAGAGGGCAGTATTATTACTCATATTAATGGAGAAAAAATTAATGATATTCATGACTTAAAATCTCAGCTAAGTTTAGCACCTACCGCACAATCATTAGGGTTACACACTCTTAAATTAGATAGAGAACATCAAATTAATAAAATTGTCATTGATATAGAGGGCGCTCAGAAAGTTAATCAGACATTACAGCAAAGAGGCTTACCTCTATTTAATTTTTAAGCAAACGTAGAAACTTGAATATTTACAAAAGTCTAAATGACTATAGCCTAGACGCTACTTTGGTCATGGCTGTCTGGCTAGGCTTATTGAGTTATTGGTTCTCAGTTAACTTGCCTTGGTGGCTCTATCCTTGGGTGGCCTCACTTACATGGATAGCTTATACTTGGGACAGACTCATTGATAGCTACCTCCAGCCTGACTTAATCAACTCTACTGCCAAACAGCTGTTTTCTATACGCCATGCAAAACACAAAAAGCATCAAAAAGTTATTTTTTACACCCAAGGCGTTTTAACTCCTCTAGTTTTATGGGGCTTTGTAGCTCTACCTAATAAATTTTGGTCATTTATTCCATTAATGGGATTACTTTGCCTTAGTTATATTGGGCTCACTTATCTAAATAAAAAATATTTCAATACGATTATCTCACTTGGTAGGGCAAAGCATCTAATGGCCTCGATGATATTATGTTTAGGACTTGTAACACTCGTTAATAGCTACTCTACAGATAATTTATGTAACTATTCAAAACTAACTGTATTAGCTGTCATCATTTATTTATTTTGGACAAACATGCGTTGCTGCGAATACTGGGACACTAGCAACCCTAAGCTTCAGACTAAGTATTATTTATCTTTAGAAATAGTGTTTAGTCTCTTATTTATTTTATTCGCTTATATATTTAAGGCAAACTCTCTGACAATTAACCTTCCATTAAGTTTTATTCTTATTATTATAATGACTCTTGGCTCTTACATATATTTACTACTTTCCTCTGATATTTGGATGAAACCTTATCGTTTATATCTAGCTGACATGAGCTTAATTGCCTACCCTTTGGTCATACTTGCTCTTTTCTAAAAAAACCTAATATTTCCTCATACACCCTTTCCCCTTAATCATCATGAAAGTAGCTATTATTAGTGACATCCATGCTAACTTAGAAGCATTAACTGCCGTTACTGAAAATATTCATGCACAGAACATCTCCTCTATTTACGCCTTAGGTGATATTGTGGGGTATGGCATCGATCCCTACAATTGTATCGCGTATCTCAAGCAACACAACATTAGTAGTGTCCAAGGAAATCATGACTATATGGCTGCAACTAATAAGTACCCATCCACAATAAGCTCCATGGCTAAAAATTCTCTAGAATGGACACATAAATCTTTATCAAAAAAGTCTAAACAGCGGCTCCTCAATCTACCTCTAGTGCACAAAGTCACTGATCAACTAGTCCTTACCCATGCCAGTTTATATGAACCAGAAAAATGGCACTATCTAAACGGAGATGACGAAAAAACCATCCACAATCATTTTACTGGGCAAATGAGCTCTCTTTGCTGCGTTGGTCATACTCATATTCCCAAAATTATTAAAAAAAACAGTCAAAACCAACGCATTCATAACTTAACCCAAGAATCAAACAAACTCGAGTTAAACCAACAATATATTATAAACCCTGGCTCTGTTGGGTTTTCTAGAGATCTCGATTATCGAGCCAGTTATGCAACCATTGAACTTGATGATAAATA
>DGKB01000056.1 GCA_002386905.1 Akkermansiaceae bacterium UBA4581
TAGGAAACCTAATGAAAAAGCAAAGCATTCAGGTCCAGGTACTTGGCTTAAGCTCCCAGCAACAATAGATAAAAAGAGCAGAGCTGTACAAGCTAAGCTACCCGAGTCTGCACAGACCTACTACGTGAATTTAAAAGACAGCCGTGGGCATGCTATTTCATCAGTTTTAATTGAGTTAGGGCAGTAATCTATTTTTTTAAAATTTATAGTATATCGTTGAGCTTAAATTTAGGCTATTTGCTGCGGATATTTTTTAAATTAGCTTGCATTGTAGTGAGCTTTTTTGAAGAGTAGCTGCATCATGATGTTTTATGTGAGTAATGAGGAAGACAACCTAGATACATGGGGAGATAAAGAGTCATTAGCTCATTTAGTAAAAGAGGTTTCAGACCTGCTTTCTGATTCAGGGCCTTTATCGGCATCTAAAGATTTTGAATTCCGCCCGCAGCAGCAAGAAATGGCTAAAACCATTACGGAGCAGCTCATTGCGGGCGAGTCATTAATCGTAGAAGCAGGCACAGGAGTGGGTAAGTCTCTAGCTTACTTATTACCTGCCATTACCTATGCAAAGGAGACAGGTCGTAAATGCTTGATTTCGACGCATACGATTAATTTGCAAGAGCAACTGATGTCTAAGGATATTGTGTTAGCACAAAAGATTCTTAAAGCAGATGATTTACATGTAGCGTTACTCAAAGGCAGGCAAAATTACCTGTGTCCTCAGCGCTTAGCTAAGATTTATCAGCAAGGTTCAGATTTATTTAGCAAGGCTGAAGCACGAGCAGAGGTAGAGCGTATTTGGGAGTGGGCAGCTGATACTAAGACTGGGACTCGCTCTGAATTAGATTTCTCTCCTTCATGGCAGTTATGGCAACAAATTTGTAGTGAGCCAGGCGTTTGCACAGCCCAAACCTGTGGTAAGCATAGTCATTGTTTTTATCAAGAAGCTAAAAAGCATGTGCTGCAAGCTGATGTGGTGATCTTAAATCATGCTTTACTTTTTAGTCTTATGGCTGAGTTAGATGTGGATGCTCCGCAAGAAGGGTTCCTCTCGCCTAATGATTTCTTAGTTATTGATGAGGCTCATACAATTGAGCAGGTTGCTTCAAATCATCTCGGCATTAGGGTATCTCAAGGCGCTATTAAGTATCAGCTCCAGCGCCTTGTGCAGGGTAAGAGTAAGAAAGGCTTACTTAAGACCTGTGAGGCGTCATCAAGTGCTTTTAATTTAGTAGATGAGCTAGACAAGGATGTGGATGCTTTTTTTGAGAGTGTAAAAGAGAAGCTGCCTAAAAATGCCAATAGTTTTCAGCGTGAGTTTAGAGTGCAAGAGGCTGCCTGGGTTCCTGATATTTTAAGTAATAATTTAAATGCCCTTGTAGTAGAGCTTGATAAAATTCAACGACCTCTCAATGCCAAGGAGCATCCATGGAAATTGGAGGTGCTAGAGTTAGCGCGAAAAATACAATCAATGGCAAATAATGTTGAAGCTTTTCTTGAGCAAGACAGGGTTAATTGGGTCTATTGGGTAAACCCTGGCTCTGGAGAAGCTGCAAGCTTGTCATTAGAGGCATCACCCATTGATATGAGTCCTATTTTAGGTCAATTACTCTTTGGCGAAGATAAAACATCTATACTAACTAGTGCAACACTTAGTACGGAGCCAGATAATCTGAATTATTTTGCTCAACGTGTAGGCGCTTACGATGTCAAACAGCTCAAAGTGGGTAGCCCGTTTGATTATGAGGCTAATATGCAGGTTAAGGTTATTCAGTCTATGCCAGAGCGCAGTGATCGAGAGCATTTTGATAAAATGCTGCATTGGATTAAAGAAGCTTTAGATTGGACGCAGGGCAAGACGCTCGTTTTGTTTACGAGTTACGCTATGATGAATAAGGTTCAAAAAGAATTAGAGCCTTATTGCAAGAAGAAGGGCTGGAATCTGCTACATCAAGATTATCATGCTAATCGCCGTCAATTGCTTGAGGATTTTAAGTCTGATATTAATAGTGTTCTTTTGGGTACAGATAGTTTTTGGACAGGAGTGGATGTGCCAGGAGAGGCGCTAAGTCAGGTGATTGTGACGCAACTACCATTTACTCCACCGAGTCATCCAATCACAGAGGCTAAATTGCAAGCTATGGAGGCAGATGGCAAAAATCCATTCATGAATTATTCAGTGCCTGAAGCGGTTTTAAAATTTAGTCAGGGAATTGGTAGGCTTATCAGAGCAAAGAGTGATAAAGGTATTATTACGATACTAGATAGCAGGGTTGTTACTAAGCGTTATGGGAGTTTTTTCCTTAAAGCTATGCACACGTCTAATATTGAAAAAATCAAATAAAATAGTTGTTAAGATAAAAAAGTGAGAAAAATAATAAAAAATACTTGCTTCTTAAGAAAACATAGACTAGAAACTTCGTCCCATGGCTAAAAAAAGTTGGATAGCAAGAAATAAGCGCAAGGAAGCAACAGTAGCGAAATATGCTGAGCTTCGTCGTCAGCTTAAAGAAGATAAAGATTATATTGGTTTGAGCATGTTACCACGTGACTCGAGTCCTACACGTTTAGTGAATCGTTGTGAAATTACCGGTCGTAGACACGGTTATTTACGTCGTTTCAAAATGTCTAGGATTACGTTTAGAGAGTTAGCATCATCAGGTATGATTCCTGGTGTGACTAAATCTAGTTGGTAATTATTTGATAGCTGATTTATCACTTAGGTGATAAATAATAATCTAAACCTAAAATTTTGTGCTTGTTTCAAGCACAAAATTTTTGCTATTTTAAAATAGATGCCACTTTACGAATATATTTCCGAAGAAAGTGACGACGTAAGTCGAAGTTGCCCTGCTTGTAGGCAGGGTTTTGAAATTAGAAGGCAACTTAATCAAAGCCCTCTAGATAAGTGCCCGCTGTGCAAACATGCAGTAAAGAGACTCATTAGTCGAGTTAGTAGCCCTAAAATCGCCAAGCCTTTATGCGTGGCTGATGCAAAATCAAAGGGTTTCACTATTCTCGAAAAAAGAGATGAAGGAGTTTATGAAAAACTTTAACCCCCAATGCCACAAAAGCGAATTAGCTTTTCAAATTAAATGAATGATTTATTTTTACAGGTTTTAGCTGCCAGCGAAATCCCTACAGAAGGGCCAGCTATAAAGACAATTATATGGTATACATTAGGTATTATATTGTTTTTGTACTTTAACGCTATGTTTGTTGCTTCTGAATTTTCTTTGGTTCAGGTAAGAGATAGTCAACTAAAAGAGGCTAGTGATTCTCAACGAAAGTTGGCAAACAAAGCATTATCCTTTAAAAGAGAATTAGATGGCTATCTATCTGCAACACAATTAGGAATTACCATTTCTTCAATTGTTTTAGGTATGTTGGGTGAACCATTGGTTTTTAAGCTGGTTGCTCCGCCATTAAGTCAGCTTGGCTTACCAGATAAGGTAGTTCACATTACTTCATTCACTCTAGCAATGTTTATCTTTACTATGTTGCATGTTGTGTTAGGTGAATTAGTACCTAAATCATTGGCAATTCGCAAACCTGTAAAGACGATCCTAGGTTGCACTCAATTTTTGTATATTTTTTATAAGTCAACTTATCGTTTTTTAAATGTATTAAACCAAATTACAGATTGGATTCTCCTTGTGTTCTTTAAGGTTGCTAATACAGGTCATGAAAGAGCGCATAGCTCACGAGAATTGGCTCATTTAGTAGCTGAGAGTCAAGAGCAGGAGGAGCTTACAGAGATGGAGAGCAGAATCCTACATAAGACGTTAAAATTGAATGATCGAACAGTTAGAGATATTATGGTGCCTAAGAGTGAGGTAATGACCATTAATATTGAGGCTCCATTAGAGCATAGTATTCAGCTAGTTACTAAGCAAGAGCACACACGATTTCCTTTAGTTAGAGGACATTTAGATAACAGTCTTGGGTTTGTGCATGTCAAAGACTTGCTACGCTTAGCTAATGAGAAAAAAGAAGTTCACTTTCAAAAAATAGCGCATCAATTACGCTTGGTATCGGAGATGATGCCGTTGGATGCTTTATTAGATTTTATGTTAAAACATAAGACACAATTGGCTTTGGCTGTCGATGAATTTGGTAATACGACGGGATTAGTCTTTTTGACAAATGTGATGGAAGAGCTAGTCGGTGATGATATTCAAGATGAATTTGATAATAATGAGGAAGAAATTACTGAATTAAAAAATGGTGAGTACCTTATTGCTGGCTCTGCTTCACTTGATGAAGTAACACAAGCTTTGAGCGATATTGTTTTAGAGAGCAAAGAAGTAAGCACCATAGGAGGCTATATTACTCAGACTTTAGGAAAATTACCTGATATTGGAGACCAAGTTGAGGTTCAAAGTTACGCAGTTATTGTAAATGGAACAGATGGTAAAAAAGTCACACAACTACAATTCTCACCTATCCCGTTACCAGAAAAAGACATAGAATTAGCCCAAAATAATTAGTGAACACACAAGTTTCTCCAGCTCTAACAGCAAACCCTTGGGTGCATATTGATGAACAAGACTGGAACAGTCATGTTTGGCAACTTAAGAATAGCATCAAGGATTATAAGTCATTAGCAGCGCTTATGGAGCTAACTAGTGATGAAAGGCAAGGTGTGCTAGAAACAGGTGGAAAGCTAGCTATGGCCATCACGCCATATTTTTTTAATCTTATCGATAAAGAAAATATTCATTGCCCCATTCGTAAGCAGGTTATTCCTAGGATTCAAGAAACCCAATATTCAGCGGAAGAGTTGACTGATCCTTGTGGAGAAGATGGAGATATGCCTGTTCCTGGTTTGGTTCATCGTTACCCTGACAGAGTTTTGTTTTTGGTTACGGATAGATGCGCTTCGTATTGTCGTTATTGCACTCGTAGTCGAGTAGTATCAGGAGTAGGTCAGCAAAAGTTAGAGCTTCAGTGGGAACAAGCTTTTAAGTATCTAGAAGAGCATACCGAGGTCAGAGATGTTTTGCTTTCTGGTGGTGATCCGCTACTGCTTTCTGATGCTAAATTATTAAAAATTTTACATCGCTTACAAGATATTGAGCATATTGAATTTATACGTATAGGTAGTCGTATACCCATTTTTTTGCCACAGCGTATTACTGCGGAATTTGCACAAGAGCTTAAGAAAATACAGCCGCTCTTTATTTCTATTCATGCTAATCATCCAAAAGAACTAACATCAGAGGTTAAGCAAGGTTTAGATAGGCTAGTCGAAGCAGGTGTAGTGCTAGGTAATCAGAGTGTTTTACTTAAGGGGGTTAATGATGATGCCACAATACAAAAAGAACTTATTCATAGCTTACTTAAATTTAGAGTTCGCCCGTATTATTTATATCAATGTGACCTGATTGAAGGCTCTAAACATTTTAGAGTGGATATGCTCAAGGGTATGGATATTATGCAAGAGCTTCGAGGGCACACCACAGGTTATGCTGTGCCTAACTATGTAGTTGATGGGCCAGGAGGTGGGGGCAAAATCCTGATTAATCCTTCTTATTTTTTAGGTGAAACAGACACCCATTATCAGCTCAAAAATTATGAAAACAAGGTGTATGAATACCCTAAAATATAAAGGCTAGACTAGCTTTTATAAGAAAAATGATAGAAAATGATTGAGTTTTAATTCATCTTACTTTATTTTTTATTTACAATGGCGTCTTCAGATACTAGTAAACCAAAAACAGCACTACACAGGGCAGAAAAGCTAGTGGATAGCATGCTGTTTGCTGAGCGCTCATGTATGTTAGATTTGAGTAAGTCGCTTCATGAAAAAAGCTTATCTTACCCTCAGTTCTTTTTGCTTACTTATTTAGCTAATGAAGATTACTTAACTATGAGTAAGATTGCTAAAAAAATGAATCATACAACAGCCGCGACAACAGGTTTAATTGATCGATTAGAAAAATTTGCATACGTCAAACGCTTTAACGCCATAGAAGACAGGAGAAAAATCTGTGTTCACATCACAAATAAAGGTAAGAGAGCTGTTAATGAGCTCAAAAAAGAGGTTGTTGCTAATCTTGCCAATTTATTAAGTGATTGATTTATTATATTTTAAACACACCTACTATGAATACCTTAATTGACAAAAATGACCCTGAAATTGTAGATAAAGTAACTCAACTATGTTCAGCAATCTTAGAGACTGAAGGTTACAAAGCTTGCTCATCAAAAATTGATGCATTTCTTAATGATGATGCTGCTCGCTCTCAATTTGAAGAAGTTCAGAGAAAGGGTACAGAGCTTGAGCAACAACAACAAGCAGGTATGCAACTCGATCCAGAGGCAGTCAAAGAGTTTGAAATTTTGCGTGATAAACTAGAAGACACACCAGCTATTACAGAGTTTTTTGAAGCTCAAAGTAGTCTCAAAGCTTTTCATCAAAATGTAGCTCAACACGTAGAGTTAACATTGCAATTAGGAAAGCTTCCGACAAAAGAAGACTTTATTGAGCAAACAGGCTGTTGTGGCGGCGGTTGTGGTTGTGACTAATAAAATGAGATAAAGTAACGCTTTTAGATAAAAATTAGAGGTTCTAAATTTTTGTAGTGCTCGAGTAGCCTTGTCTACACTGTGCACCACATTTTATTGCTAGCTAATTTTCTTCTAAAATAACTTACGTTCCTAACGTTGTATGGTTTTAGTTAATATAGCTAAATAATTTTCAACTAAGATTACTATGAGCAAAAAAGCAGTAAAACCAACGATTGGAGAGTTAGCTCCTGAATTTAAGCTCTCTGTAATTGGAGGCGAATATAAAGAAGAAACTCAAATTAGTCTCAAAGACTTTAGAGGATCAAAAGTTTTAATCTATTTCTATCCTAAAGACAGTACACCAGGTTGCACCACTCAAGCTTGCGCATTGCGAGATGATTGGAGCCAAGTTGAAGCTGCAGGGCTTAAAGTCTTTGGAGTTAGTCCAGATAAAATTGCTAGCCATGAGAAATTCATTGCTAAACAGTCTTTGCCATTCCCTTTGATTAGTGATCCAGAAAAAACCCTAGCTACAGATTACGGGGTCTGGGTAGAGAAATCTATGTATGGTAAATTTTATTTTGGTGTTGAACGCAGCTCATTTCTCATAGATGAGCAGGGAAAGCTGGAGGCTATCCTTGAGAAAGTGAAACCTAAAGAGCATTTAAACCAAGTATTAGAACTTTTAAATAAGTAAGGTCATGTCTGAAATGACCCCATCAAAAATTCAGTCTATTTTAGACGAAAAAGGGGTTGTCCCTAGTCGCAAACTAGGGCAAAACTTTTTGGCAGATAAAGAAGCTGCAGCTTGGATAGTAGATCAATTAAACCCAACACTAAATGATACAGTCGTTGAAGTTGGGCCGGGAACAGGAGCATTAACAGAGCATATAGTGACTAAAGTCGGTCGACTTATACTCATTGAATTTGATGCGCGCTTGGCTGAGTACTTGACCACACGTTTTGAAGATGAAGCTCACGTCACCGTCATACATATAGATGCAGCACGTTTTGATATAGGCAAGCTATATGCTTATCCTAATCTTAAATTTATAGGTAATTTGCCTTACAGTGCAGGGGGGGCTATTGTTAAAAGATTTTTAAATCATCCAACACCTATTAAAGTTGCGATACTAATGTTTCAAAAAGAATTTGTTGACAGAATGAAGGCGACTGCAGATATGAGAACTAAGGCTTATGGAGTCTTAAGTTTACGTATGCAATTAGACTGGGATATTGAAGAGCTTAAAGTGTTGCCTCCAGAATGTTTTTTGCCGGAACCTGTAATTGATTCAACCGTAGTGAGATTCACTCCTCGCCAAGATAAGAATGAGCTTTATGATGGATTGAATCGTTTTGATTTTGATAGACTTATTCGTGTGGGTTTCGCTCAGCGTCGCAAGCAACTCAAAAAACAGCTTAAAAACGAGGACATAGCAGATTGGTCAGGTTTGATGAAGAGTTTAGGCCATGAGGCTACAGTAAGAGCTGAGGAGCTAAGCTTAGAGGAATGGTTAAAACTAACACAGTATGTAAGTACAGCTAATTTAGTTGAAAGACCACAAGCACAAAAAGATGATGAGATATTAGATGTTGTCGATATCAATGACGAGGTTATAGGGCAAGCTACACGAGCAGAAATACACGCTAAAAATTTAGCTCATCGTTCAGTTCATATTTTAGTTTTTGATAAATATAAAAGAGTTTATTTGCAACAAAGATCAAAGTTTAAGGATACGCACCCATTAGCTTGGACATCGAGCGCCTCTGGTCATATTGACTCAGGTGAGGGGTATGAGTCAGCTGCTATACGCGAATTAGAAGAAGAATTATCATTGCAAATTGAGCAAAGTAGTTTAACTCAAATTGCTCATTTACCAGCCTCTGGAGCAACGGGTTCAGAAGAATTGAGAATCTATGCAGTGCAATATACGGGGCAGCCAGTGTGGAATAGCTATGAGATAGAAGCTGGACGCTGGTTTGATATTGAAACTGTTAACGAATGGTTAAATACGGAACATGGAAAAATAGATTTTGCAGGTGGATTTAGTGAAGTGTGGCAGGCATTCACTGCCAAGCTTTAATCTAATGATTTTACTTATATTGAGTGATTAAGGCTGTAAATGCCAATTTTCAACTCGATGCTGAATACGCTCAATAGCTACTGCTTTTCCTGTTTGGCTATCAACAGTAATACAGACACCGCATAGGAGAACAGGACCTTTTGCGACAGGAAATTTTTCATGTAGAGCCGTCTTGAATCGTCTCACAACAGGCTTTATTTCTCGCCCTAAAATTGATTCAATGGGCCCACACATTCCTGCGTCTGTAAGATAGCCGGTTCCATTAGGGAAAATACTTTCATCGGCTGTCTGAACATGGGTATGGGTGCCGACCACTCCAGAGGCTAAGCCATCTAAACAGCGTCCCATTCCAATCATTTCACTAGTCGTTTCTGCATGAAAGTCTAAGAAAATAATATGGATGCCTTGTGCTCTTAATGCTTCGACCTGCTGACTTACGAGTACAAAAGGGTTTTCTAGAGGTGGTTGCATAAAAGTACGACCTTGAGCATTGAGTATTGCAACCTTGCCAAATGGGTAATCTAAAATCACACAGCCGCTGCCCACTGTGCCTGCAGGATAATTAAGAGGTCTCAATATACGTGGTTCCTTGTCTAAGTAGGCCATGAGCTCGTGTTGATCCCAAACATGGTCACCGGTAGTAATCACGTCTGTGCCAGCAGCAAAGAGGCTTTTGGCTATTTTGGGGGTGATGCCTCTGCCTCCAGCAGAATTTTCGCCATTAACAATGGTTACATCAGCTTTGAATTGTTCTTGGAGCTTGCTTAATTCTTGGCGTAGAGCGCGCCTACCAGGCTGACCCACGACATCGCCAAAAAAGAGTAAATTAATATGAGCCATAGTTTAGAAAAGTGATAAAGCTTGAAATGTTAGCTGAATGCATTCATACAAGAAAAGTATGGAAAACTCAAATAATCCTTCACAAAACTTACAAGAGCTAATTTTCAGTCTTTTGCTGCCTATAGTTGCGCTTACTAAGCTGAGTCAAACTGGAGATGAAATTTGGCATCTAGGCCCTGAAGTAGGTTTAGCTGTAGCTCTAGCTCTACCTATTGGCTATGGTGTTTATCATTTTATAAAAACTCGCAAGTTGAGTATGATGAGTATGTTAGGTTTGGTTTCTGTATTAGCAACAGGGTTAATCACTATTTATTTATGGAATGAAGACGGTTCAATTAAGCCAGAAGCTCCACTATTATTTGGTGTTAAAGAGGCTATTATTCCATTTATTTTAGGTTCAGCTATTTTATTAAACTCTCAGTTATTTAAGAGTTTATTTTATCAACCAGCATTGTTTAATATTAAGCTTATCGAAGAGCAAGTGGCAGAAAAGAAAAAGCAAGTAGGTTATAATCGTGCGCTTAAAATAAGTGTGATGATATTTGCAGGGTCTTTCTTTATTAGTGCGACGCTCAATTGGTTTGTGGCACAGTATTTTCTAAGTGACATTGATTATACTGCTTCAGATAGCTTGGCTTTATATAATGCCGCTATTGCAAAAATTACGGGTTGGGGGTTCGTAGTGATAGGCGTTCCAGCAATTATTATTTCTTGTTTGGCTTTATGGTATTTAATTCAGCAGCTCAAAAAGCTAACAGGCTTGAGTATCGATGAAGTTTTACATGCGCAAGAATCACACAAAAAATAGATGCTAAAATATATTATATACGTATTAAGTTTACTTCTATCAATGATAGTAGCTCAAGAAAATGTTAACTCTAGTGAGCAATCTCAAAATAAAGTGAACAACAAAAAAACTCAATTAGCAGGATTAAATTATTATAAATCGGGCTCTAAAATTGAAGATGCGAAGATTATTCTTATTTTATTACACGGTTACGCAGCTCCATCTAATGCGTTGCTACCTGTAGGTAAAAAGTTATTTTATAATCAAGATGCTAGATATATGGCTCATTTTATGAGCTGTCTATACCCTGCAGGCCCGATAGAAGCATACGAGGGTGGCTTGGCATGGAGTGAATTAAATGGTGAAGGCTTTGTACAATCGCAGGCTAAGCTCACATCATTTGTTACTAAGGTCCATGAGATTAACCCTTCAGCTAAAATTATAGTTGGTGGTTTCTCACAAGGAGCGATTATGACGCTTAACCTCATGGCAAAAGAGTTAGATTTTATCAAGGGTTATGCTCTTTTTGCTCCTGCAAATATGATGTTAGATAAACCTAAAGGAATTAAGCTTAAGCCAGTATTTATGACGCATGGCCGTAAGGATAAGGTCTTGCAGTTCAGTGAGAGTTTAGCCATCAAACGTTATTTAGAAGGCAAAAAATACCCCGTTACGTGGGCACCTCATGATGAGGGACACATTTTAGAGGAGAAATCACTTAAGTCTTTTGAAGTGTTTATCAAAGGACTGCTTGAAGAAGGCGAGCATGCCTTTCTCAAGCAAGAGTATGCGGCTCAGGAATGAGTAATAATAAGTAGAGCTGCGCAGATATTTCTGCCGTTTACTTAGAGCTATATTAAAACCTTCTGCCAGGTGCGCGTTTCTTGCTCTTTTTTCCCATGCCTCCCATGAGAGTTTGTAGTTGAGCGGGGTCCATATTGGCCATATCTGGCATGCCTCCACCCATAGCTCCCATCATTTGTTTCATTTTAGTTTGTGAACCAAACATTTGTTTCATTTGATTAAACTGTTTAAGCAATTGATTAACTTGCATGAGAGTTGTGCCTGAACCTTTGGCAATGCGCTCACGGCGTGAAGGTTTGAGTATTTCTGGCTGACTACGCTCTTGCTTAGTCATGGAGAGCACAATGGCTTCCATGTGTTTAATTTTTTTATCATCCATGCCGGCAGCAGGCATTTGAGCTTTCATTTTGCTCATGCCTGGGATCATGCCCATGAGACCTTCGAGAGGGCCCATATTTTGCATCATTTTTAGCTGCTCTAGAAAATCATTAAAATCAAATTGACCTGATTCGAGGCGTTTGGCTGTTTTTTCGGCTTGCTCCTCAGTGATGGCTTCTGCTGCTTTTTCTACGAGTGAGACCATATCTCCCATGCCAAGGATTCGATCTACTAATCGTTTAGCGTCAAAGGCCTGTAAATCACCTATTTTTTCACCTTCACCAATGAATTGAATAGGTTTTTGTGTGACTTGAGTAACAGAAAGCGCTGCGCCACCGCGAGCATCACCATCAAGTTTTGTAAGCACAAGACCAGTGACTTTGACAGCTTTGTCAAAAGATTCAGCAACAGAAACAGCTTGTTGACCTGTAGCCCCATCAACGACTAGCAACGTTTCTTGTGGTTGAATAAGTCCATGAATATTTTGCAATTCCATGATGAGGCTTCCATCAATTTCTTGGCGACCAGCCGTATCAAAAATAACTAAGCTACTTGATTGTTGCTTACTCCAATCTAGAGCTAATTTAACGGCTTGGGCTACATCAGTCATTCCTGCAGGAGGGCAGAAGCAAGGCACATCGATTTGCCTTGCAAGTGTAGCAAGCTGTTCAATAGCTGCTGGACGGTATAAATCACAAGCAACGAGCAGAGGTTTTTTGCCTTGTTTTTTATAGAAATTAGCAAGCTTAGCTGCAGTGGTAGTTTTACCAGCACCGTTGAGACCACAGATCAAGAAATGCGCAGGTGGAGCAAGGCTGATTTCCTTGCTGTCATGAGTCAAAAGCTCAATTAGCTCATCACTAAATATTTTAACAATTTGTTCACCGGGCTTAATGCTTTTGAGAACTTTTTCTCCTAGAGCTTGTTCTTTGATGCTCGCAATGAGAGTTTTAACCACGCTGTAGGCAACATCAGCTTCGAGTAAAGCCACTCGAATTTGCTGCATGGCGTCTGCAATATTTTTTTCTGAGAGCTTACCTTGCCCGCGCAAAGTTTTAAATACCCCCTCTAGTTGATCTCCTAATTGATTAAACATAATATTTTTTCTGCGATAGCTATAGCAAAGCCTGCCTAAAAAGTCAAAATGAGACCTGTTAAAAACGACAATGCAATATTGACTAGCGATAGCCTACCGTTCTAAAGTCAAATCATGGTTGCAGCCAAAGAAATACTTATCAATTATCTCCAGGAGCTACAAGAGCAAGGTCAAACGCATGTTAGTATTGAGCCTGAAGCTCGAGAAATTCTCATGCAATGGTATAAAGCTGGTAAAAAGACTAACAAAACAGCACTCAAACAGCAAAAAAACATAACTCAATTAGAGTTAGAAAAACCTCTATTTGAAGAGAAATCGAAACCCGCAAAGGTTGCGAAGCCGGAGAATGAGTTTGAACAGGTATCAAATATTAAGGCAAAATCTATTAATTACTTGTTTTCTCTGCAAGCAGAACAACCTAATTTGAAATGGGTAGACTCAATCTATCGGAATGATGCTTCATTAGTCATTATTACAGAAAAACCTCAAACAGCTCAGCAAAATCAAAAGCTCACTCAAATTTTAACTGCGATGGGGCTCGATCTTGAGCAAATGAGCATTGCATCGCTCTACAAACAACCTCAAGCAATGATTAACGAGGAGTACACAAGGCTTAGCGTAGGATTGTTGGCGCAAGAATTAAAAGCTTATTCACATAGCCTTATTTTAGGATTAGGAGAAAGCCTAGAAAAGCAACTCCATAAATTATCTGCTGAACATCATATCGCGACGCCCTTCAAATGTACATCGATAGATCTTGAGGCCTTAATAGCGGCGGACCAAGATTTAGGAGTTAAGCGTCAATTTTGGGTCAGTATGCTAGAAGTGATGAATGCTCTTAAATTACCCATATCTAAGAAGCAAGAAGGCTATTTTATTAAATAAATAGGCACTCTAGATAAGGAGCAGGCTCACTTATGAATTTTATAAAAATTGTTGCCGTTTATATTGGCTTGGGGTCATTCCTGTGTTTTTACGAAACTGACGACTAAAATAATTACTGTCATTGAAGCCAACAGAAAAGGCAATTTCTGTAATAGTCATATCAGTACTACGCATCATTTCCAGGGCTCGCTGTATACGTAAGCAGATAAGATATTCGATAGGAGATTGATTAGTTGCTTTGCGAAAAGTGGTTAAGAGACTGCTTTTAGACATATGAGCAATAAAGGCAAGCTCTTCGAGTTTCCAATCTTTAGCATAGTTATTTTCCATTGCTCCGATAACATTTCCCACTTTGATAAGAGCTCGAGACTCTATACTTATTCCTTGTGTGTACGCTCGAGAAAAATAGGTGATGAGCTCAAGTAGTTTAGCTCTAAGCGCTGTTTCATACCCTACATTTTTTTGTGAACATTCTAGCTCCATTTCACTGCTTATTTTATTGAGATAAGCTAAAGCTATTTGATCAATATGTAGGCGACTATTAAACTTATGCTCATTACGGTAGTTTGGCTCTAATACAAACATAGCAGAATAGCCAGGCATCCGACGCAATTCATTTTCTGATAGGCCCAGCTCTTTTGGGTTGTACATGATATTAATAAGTTCGAGATCTTGAAAACTATGAAAATAATGTTTTTGATTGCCTTGAAGAAGAAAAACATCCCCAGCAGTAATAGGTAAGTCAACTCCTTCTAGGGACTGAATACCTTGGCCTTTCATAACGATTACTAATTCACAAAAATCATGACTGTGCTCTACTTTTGTTAGGTCATGAGGGTGCGAACATTCTTCACTTTTTTTAGTTTTACTGCGCCTTACAGTGATAGGAAAGCCAGACAAGCCAAAGTAGTGGGAGCCTTTTGCTATGATTGAGTTCATAAGTAATAATTTTACTCAACCATATAAGTTATTGATAGCCTTAATCAAGGCTATTTCTTAGCAACTAAGCATAAGTTAGTATATTGTGCTAATATATTAGGATATAGTCTATAGCATATATTTTAATATATGCTATATTGAACACCAATTAATAATTAAATTATGAATCAGTACTTCCCTAATATACCAAAAATTCAATACGAAGGTCCTAAATCTAAAAATCAACTTGCGTTTAAGCATTACAACCCTGAGGAGGTTGTGGCTGGCAAGACGATGAAAGAGCATATGCGTTTTGGCGCTGCTTATTGGCATGTTATGCGTAATGAGCTTGGCGACCCATTTGGAGCTGGTACAGCCCTAATGCCTTGGGATGACAATTCTCAGAGTTTGCAAAATGCTCTTGACCGTATACCTGTATTCTTTGAATTCCTTGATAAAATAGGTATCGATTATTACTGTTTTCATGATCGTGATATTTCACCGGAGGGAGCTACATTAGCAGAAACACATGCTAATTTGATAGCTATAACTAATGAGCTAGAGAAATACCAAAAACAAACAGGTAAAAAGTTGCTTTGGGGTACAGCTTGTTTATTTGCTCACCCACGTTATGCTCAAGGAGGAGGAACTTCTCCTAATGCTGATGTTTTTGCTTATTCAGCGAGCCAAATTAAACATGCTTTAGATGCTACGCATCAATTAGGAGGTGAGGGCTACACATTTTGGGGCGGTCGTGAGGGCTATGCAACATTGCTAAATACGGATATGAAGCGTGAGCTTGATCATTTAGCCCAGCTTCTGCAAGGCGCTGTTGATTACGCAAAAAAAATTGGTTATCAAGGTCAGTTTTATATTGAGCCTAAACCGCGCGAGCCTTCTACACATCAATATGATTCAGATGCGGCAGCTTGTTTAAACTTCCTTCGTGAGTACAATTTACTTGATCACTTCAAGCTTAATTTGGAGACTAACCATGCCACACTTGCGGGTCATACCATGGAGCATGAAATGGAGGTAGCTATTAATGCTGGTGCCTTGGGGTCTATAGATGCTAACCGCGGTGATGAGTTATTAGGTTGGGACACTGATCAGTTTCCTACTGATATTTACGGCACAACTAATGTTATGCTTAGATTGCTTGCAAGTGGTGGATTTACTACTGGTGGACTTAATTTTGATGCTAAGCGTCGTCGCGAATCACATCAGCCAGATGATTTGTTTTATTCACATATTGGTGGGATGGATGCTTTTGCTCGTGGTCTTAAAATTGCAGCGGCTATGATTGAAGATGGCCGTATTGATGAGTTTAAGAAAGCTAGATATGCCTCTTATGATTCAGGTATTGGTGCTCAAATTGAAGCTGGCACTGCTGATTTTGATATGCTTGATGAATACGCACAAAAAATTGATCCGCCACAGCTAGATTCAGGTAGGCAAGAAATGCTAGAAAATATAGTTAACGAATATATTTAATTTTTATTATTAGTTAATTACTACTTAATCTCTTTAGTTGGTTCGATGTCCTTAAGGATTAACATCAGCTAGAGAGGTTTTTAAAAAATTGATGATGTCCAAAACTCCATTATACTTAGGGCTTGATTTGAGTACTCAGAGCATGAGTGCGCTAGTTATTGACGCTTTAAGTGGTCATTCTATTGCTGAACAAACAGTTAATTTTGGGAAAGACTTACCAGAGTATAAAGCCCCTAGTGGATTTATCCAAGGGCCAGTAGATGGAGAGGTGTTTAGTGACCCTTGCATGTGGCTTGATGCTTTAAATTTAGTTTTAGAGCGCTTAAGCAAAAAGGTATCATTGAAAAATATAGTGGCAATTTCGGGTTCTGGTCAACAGCACGCTAGCGTTTACCTTAATCAAAATTTTGAGAAGAAGTTATTGAACTTAGATGCCAATCAAGATCTAAAATCTAATCTAAGTAACTGTTTTTCTCGCAAGTTAAGTCCTATTTGGATGGATAACTCAACTACTATTGAGTGCGATGAAATAGCAACAGCGATAGGAGGCAATGAGCAAGTGCTAGCTAAGACTGGCTCTATTATGATTGAGCGATTTACAGGAGCTCAAATTCGTAAGTTTGCTAAGAATCATTCAGAGGCTTATTCTAAGACGGCTATTATTCATTTAGCTAGTTCATTTTGCTGCTCTGTCATGGTTGGGCAAAATGCGAGTATTGATTATGGTGATGGAGCAGGTATGAACCTCATGAATTTAGAGGCACAAAATTGGGATGATGAGCTAATAGTAGCTACGGCTCAAGATTTGATAGATAAATTACCGTTATTGAAGCCTTCTAACGAGCAAGTGGGCTCAATTTCTTCATATTTTGTGGAAAAATATGGGTTTAGCAAGGAATGCCAAATTTATGCTTTTTCGGGAGACAATCCCAATAGCTTAATTGGCTGTGGTGGAGCTAGTACTGGTACAGCTGTTATTAGCTTGGGTACTAGTGATACTTTTTTCTCGGCTATGCAACAACCGTTATTTGACCCTCAAGGTTTTGGCCATGTGTTTGGTAATCCAGCAGGGGGTTATATGTCGTTGATATGCTTTATGAACGGTTCGCTCACACGTGAAAAAATCTGTCAAAGTTTCAACTATGACTGGAATCAATTTAGCCAAGCTCTAACAAGTCATGATAGCGAGCAAGGCACTATCGAGTTACCTTGGCTTAATGATGAAATCACGCCCAAAGTGCCCAAAAACCAACAAGCAATTGACGCTCTTGAACAAGCAGTCGGTAATAATGACTCAAGTATTGTACGTGCTTTGATAGAAGGACAATTCATCAATATGTATTTGCAGAGCCAATGGATGGGAGAATTAATCAATAATATTATTGTAACTGGTGGTGCTTCACAGAATGATGAAATCGTACAAATTATAGCAGATATATTTCAAGCGACAGTTAATCGTTTAGAAACACCTAATTCAGCAGCTCTAGGAGCCGCTATGCGTGCTTACCAAGCTCATACAAAAAGTTGTTGGCAAGACACAACTAGAAAGTTCATCCATTTTAAATCGAATTCAAGCTGTCAACCAGGCTCTTACAATATTGAGGCAAAAATTGCGGAGTTTAAACGCTTGCTGCAGTAAATAGAAACAAGAGTTTACATCTTGCAAAGCTTGGCTTAAGTTTTATTTAAATATGAACCCTTATTTAGATAAAACTTTGCAGCCTAATTGGGTGGCGATGACACCTGATGTTTTGCCAGAGGCACTTGAGCAAGGCTTAGCTCAAGCCCAAGCCAATTTAGAGACTTTAGCTAATTTACCTACGGATGCTACGCTCACTTATGCTCAGACATTTGCGGCTTTTGAAAAAGCGACAGATAGTTTGGACACCGCATGGAGTCGTGCCAATCATTTAGATTCAGTTGACGATAGCGAGGCTCGCCGTGAGGTGATGAGCGAGTGGCTACCTAAGATTTCTAAGTTTTATACGGGTATTGTGCTCAATAGCCAATTATGGCAGGTGCTCAAAACTTATGCAGAAACCAGCAAAGAAGAGCTCAGTGAAATTCAGCAACGTTACATGGATGAGGTGGTCACGAGCTTTACCCTAGCGGGGGCTGATTTGGAGGAATCTGATAAAACAAATCTAAAGAGTATTTCGGAAAAACTCTCGTTAATCACCAAGGAGTTTAGTGAAAACGTCCTAGATGCTACTAATGCTTGGGAGCATGTAGTGACAAATAAAGCTGAGCTTGCGGGTTTGCCAGATATGGCGATTGAGCAAGCTAGGTTAGATGCTCTAGCTAAGGGCTATGGCACCAAGGAAGAATCACAATGGCGATTTAGTTTACAAGCAACATCGATGATTCCCGTGCTTGAATATGCGCATAGTGATTTATTACGCAAAACAGTCTGGGAAGGCTCAAGCCAAGTTGCATCGGTAGCCCCGTATGATAATAGATCTCTTATAATTGATATTTTAGAGTTAAGACAGGCAAAGGCTGAATTGTTAGGTTTTGAAGATTTTAGTGATGTCACTACTTGTCAACGTATGGCAAAATCAGGTGAAAAAGCTTTATCATTTATTCAGGATTTACAAGACAAAGTAGTTGAACAACAACAAGAAGAATTTCAAGAGCTAAGAGCGTTTAAAGCTCAGCAAAACCAAGAACCTGCAGAGCAATCAGCTACCCCATTCACTCCTTGGGAGACCGGTTATTGGGGGCTTAAGCAATTGGAGGCAGTGCACGATTTTGATCCTGATGCGCTACGACCTTACTTTGAGGTTGGTGCTGTCATGCGGGGGGTATTTGCCATTAGTGAGCGTATATTTAATATTGAGTTTAAGGAACAGCGTACAACTACCAACCCAGAGCAAGAGCCTAAAGCTATACCAGTTTGGCATGCAGAGGTTAGAAGTTATGAATTGATTGACAAGGCAACGCATAAAACTTTAGGTTATTTTTACACGGATTGGCATCCACGTGAGGCCAAGCGTTCAGGGGCTTGGATGAATGGCTTATGGGATGGTAACCCAAAACAAGATAAACCTCATTTAGCTGTAATTGCAGGTAATATGACTAAGCCTACAGATGATCAAAAAGCGTTGCTCACACATGATGAGGTTCAGACTATTTTTCATGAATTTGGACACCTATTACATCAACTACTTAGCGAGGTAGAAATTGAAAGTTTAACTGGCACCTCTGTAGCTTGGGATTTTGTAGAGTTACCCTCCCAATTGATGGAAAATTTTTGCTGGGATAAGACGAGCTTGAGCTTGTTTGCTAAGCATCATGAGACAGGGGAAACTATACCAGATGAGCTATTTGACAAGATGATCGCCTCACGCAATCACAACAGCGCATTAGGTTTTATGCGACAGCTTAATTTGAGTCGCATAGATTTGGAAATTCATCGTCATTTAGATGCCGTCAAAGATTTAGGGATAGATGGTTTTTACCGTGAAATCCTCCAAGACTATTTAGTAGAAATCGAGCCGCAACCGCCTTCAATTTTACCACGTTTTTCACATCTTTTTTCTAGCTCAACAGGCTATGCTGCTGGATATTACTCTTACAAGTGGGCTGAGGTTTTAGATGCAGATGCTTTTGAATATTTTGCAGAAAATGGCGTGTTGAATCAAACTATTGGCATGAAATTTAGAGCTGAAATTTTAGCCAAAGGCAACGCTCAAGATGCGGATAACCTCTATCGTAATTTTCGTGGACGCGATGCCAATTTGCAACCATTGTTGACCAGATCAGGTATCAAAGTAGCGGCGAACTAAATTCTAAAATAAATAAAAAGTAAATACTTAGTAAATTAAAAATAAACTTAACCTTAAATTATAAAATAATAATGAACACAGTAACCTTGAAAGGAAATAAGATTAAAATAGCTGACGGTTTTCCACTCGTTGGTGATGCCGCACGTCCATTCACATTAGTGACTAGCGATTTAAAAGAAGTTAGCCTTGCCGATTATGCCGGTAAAAAAATTGTGCTTAATATATTTCCTAGTATTGATACAGGAGTATGCGCATTGCAACTTGAAACATTTAGTAAAAAAATCGATAAGATGGAAGAAGTTGTTTTGATGACGGCTTCTAAAGATTTGCCATTTGCACTTAAACGTTTTTGTGGTGATAAAAATATTGAAAATGCGGTAACAGGATCAGATTTTAGATACAACAATTTATCAAAAGGTTACGGTGTTGAAATTTTAGAAGGGCCTTTGCAAGGTCTCTATGCACGTGCTGTGATAATCATCGATAAGTATGGACACGTCGCTTACACTGAGCTTGTGGCTGAAATTGCTCAAGAGCCAAATTACGAAGCAGCGCTAGCTGCTT
>DGKB01000036.1 GCA_002386905.1 Akkermansiaceae bacterium UBA4581
AATAGTTTAACTCCTTGCGCATTACGTCCTGTTTCACGGATTTCAGCGACACGGGTACGTAGACTCTGACCTCCATCTGTGATGAGCATGAGTTCTTCGTCGAGTTTAACCGGCACGGCTTTGATTACCTTGCCTGTTTTTTCAGTACATTTCATGGTAATCACTCCTTTGCCACCACGTGACTGAAGTCTGTATTCTTCAAAAGCGGTACGCTTACCTAAGCCTTTTTCTGAAACAACAAGCAGTGTAGCTTCTGAATCAGCAATCACAAGACTCACAACATAATCACCTTCTCGTGGACGAATACCTGTAACACCTTTGGCGCCTCTACCCATTGGTCGAGCCTGCTCTTCATTAAACTTAAGGCTTATTCCCTCATGAGTGACGAGTACTAATTCATCAGTGCCAGTAGTGAGTCCTGCACCAATGAGCTCATTACCTTCCTCAATTTCGATAGCTATGATGCCTTTTTGGCGGTGGTTTTTGTAGAGTGATAAGTCTGTCTTTTTGATACGACCTGTACGAGTCGCAAAGAATACATATCCCTGCCCTTCGCCAAATGTGACATCATTATTTTCTTCATCAACTACACGTGACAGTGGGAGTATAGTCGCAATAGTTTCACCTTCTTGTAGGTCTAAAATATTGTGGATACTGCGTCCCTTGGCATTACGTGCGCCTTCTGGTAAATTGTAAACACGTTCTACATAGAGACGGCCTAAATTCGTAAATACTAATAAATAATCATGGGCTTGTGCCGAGAATAGATGCTCCACAAAATCATCACTATCCTTGTTAGCACGAGCTGTAGACATAGCTTTGACGCCCTTGCCTCCACGTGATTGAACACGGTATTCTGTAGAGAGAGTGCGCTTGATATAACCACTATGACTGACACTTACCATCATACTTTCATTAGCAATAAGATCTTCGATCGCTATTTCCCCCTCATCAGGAAGAATAGGACAACGACGTGGGGTTGCGTACTTGTCTTTGATTTCAAGTAATTCTTCTTTGATAATGCTTAGCACCCTAGACTCTCTCTCTAAGATATCTAAAAAGTCTTTAATTTGATCAAGCAAGCCTAAATATTCTTGCTTAACCTTATCCTGCTCCATGCCTGTTAGTTGATAGAGACGAAGCTCAAGTATCGCGTTTACCTGCTTATCTGTGAATTTATAATTATCTCCATGAACACTGGCTTGTCCACGAATCAAAATACCCAAAGCTTCTGCTTCTTTAGTTGTGAAATGATAAGCTTTAATTTTAACTCTTGCTTCTTCACGATTTTTTGAATCACGAATCATTTTGATGAAGTCATCAAGATTATCCAAAGCAAGTAAGAAGGCTTCTAAATTTTCCGCCTTATCCTCAGCCTTACCAAGCAAGTAGCGGGTACGACGCATAACTACTTCACGGCGATGCTCAATAAAAGCATCTAAAGCATCCATAATGCTAATCTGCTTAGGTCTACGCTTATGAATGGCGAGCATATTCACCCCAAATGAGGTTTCCATAGCTGTCAATTTAAAGATTTGGTTTACCACCACCTGAGGACGAGCCTCACGCTTGAGGGTGATTTCAATAGCGATATTGCCTTTGCCTGATAAATCACGAATACCTGAAATATCAAGAAGGATTTTATCCTTAACCAACTCAGCAATACGTTGTTGTAGGATAGAAGGGTTAACCCCTTGTGGCACTTGAGTAATCGTAATAATATTAGCACCTGTTTTACTCTCGCTAACCTCCATGACGCCTCGCATTTTGACGGAGCCTCGGCCCGTATGGAAATACTTATCAATACCTTTAAATCCACGGATTTCACAAGCAACAGGAAAATCAGGACCTTTGATAAACTCCTTCATCTCATTGATTGAAATTTGTGGATTATCAATACGAGCACAAACACCGTCAATCACCTCACCGAGATTATGCGCAGGAATATTAGTCGCCATACCTACAGCAATACCTGTGCCTCCATTAACGAGTAAGTTAGGAATAGCTGCTGGCAACACAACAGGTTCAACGTTTTCTTCATCGTAAGTTACTGTTAAATCAACAGTATCTTTTTCTAAATCAGTGAGCATAGCTGCCCCCATATGGGTGAGCTTAGCTTCTGTATATCTCATCGCTGCCGGAGAATCACCGTCGATAGAGCCAAAGTTACCTTGTCCATCAACAAAGGTTTCTCGCATAGACCATGGCTGAGCCATGTTAGTCAATGTAGAATAGATAGAGGAATCACCATGCGGGTGATAGTTACCCATTGTATCACCTACAATTTTAGCACATTTACGCCTAGGCTTGCTCGGGTATAGAGATAGATCATGATGCATCGTGTAGAGCACACGGCGCTGCGAAGGCTTAAGACCATCACGAATATCAGGTAGAGCACGAGAAATAATAACTGACATTGAATACTCCAAAAAGGAGGCAGACATTTCATCAGCTACATTGATTGATTTGATTTGTTCGCTCATAAGAAAAAATTTTTACTAATTAATTAAACGTCTAGGTTTTGAACTTTTAAGGCATTATCCTCAATAAATCGCTTACGCGGCTCGACTACATCCCCCATGAGAATGTCAAATATTTGATCTGCTTCTATGGCATTTTCCTCATCTAAACGAACTTGCAACAACTGACGTTTGTTTGGGTCCATCGTTGTTTCATAAAGCTCTTCCGCATCCATTTCGCCTAGACCTTTAAATCGACCAATACGCATTCCTTTACGCCCGATTTCCAACACCTTATCTAAAATTGTAAACAAATCAAATACTGGAACTACAAGCTCTTGATCTCCATCTTGCTCAACGAGCTCATAAACTGGAATATCTTCTGAAAAGAAAGGGTTAGTTTTTAAACCTAACTCATCTAAACGAGTAAGTATTTTATCAATAGCTCTAGATTCAATTAGGCGATATTTTAATGAGCGTCTCATAATCCCGTTATATTTAACCTTGAATTCTGCGACTTCTTCCTCACTTAGCTCTTCATCAAACAAGCCTAAATCACGATTTTCTAAAGCAAAATCTTTAAGCTGCCCCTCGTTTGCAAAATAAAGCACCTCTTCGTTATTTCCTTCCTTAATACTTACTAACCAATCTGGCAAACCTGCCTCTGTACGCTTGCTTAATAAATCTTTAAAATTGCCTCCATTACCCTCTACATCTTTAACAAATTTACGCAAGCTTGCAAGTAATTCAAGCACCTGTTTGAGCAAGTCCGCCTCTACAATATTATCCGTGCCATGTTGGCGCAATTTAATATCTTCTGCACCTAAATTAATCAGAATTTGATTGAGTTCATCATCATTAGCCACATAAGTCTCCTTCTTTTTGCGAGTCACTTTATAAAGTGGTGGCTGAGCGATATAGAGATAACCTTTTTTAACCAAATCTGGCATATGACGACAGAAGAAAGTCAGCAACAAAGTCCTAATATGAGAGCCATCAACATCCGCATCTGTCATAATCACTACTTTATGGTAACGGACCTTACTAATGTCAAACGCTCCTTCTTGATCGCCCTCTCCAATACCTGCTCCAATAGCAGTAATCATAGTTTGGATCTCCTTATTTTCCAAGGCACGGTGTAGGCGAGCTTTTTCTACATTGATCACTTTACCACGTAACGGCAAAATAGCTTGCGTTGTACGATCACGACCAGACTTAGCTGAGCCACCTGCTGAATCACCCTCTACAATAAAGATTTCTGATTTTTCCGGGTCTCTTTCTGAGCAATCAGCAAGCTTGCCTGGCAATCCTCCACCTGAAAGCACTGATTTACGCACTGTTTCACGAGCCTTACGAGCGGCTTCACGAGCTCTAGCAGCGTTTACGGCTTTATCAATAATGATTTTAGCCAAATTAGGATTTTCTTCAAAATATTCTTGCAGTCCTTCATAAACAATAGAGCTTACCACACCTTCAATTTCAGCGTTAACCAACTTATCCTTGGTTTGGGAGCTAAATCGAGGATTAGGCATTTTTACACTAATTACACAGACAATTCCCTCACGAACATCATCGCCTGAGAGAGCTGGATCTTTATCTTTGAGAATTTTATTTGCTTTAGCATACTGATTGATAGAGCGAGTCAAAGCCCCCCTAAATCCAGTTAAGTGCGCCCCTCCATCAGCATTTGGAATGGAGTTAGCAAAACACAAAATATTATCTTGATAGCTGTCATTGTACTGAAACACAACATCTGCAAAAACATCATCTTTAACTGTTTTGCCATCATAATCAATTTCGACTTCTCGCTTACCTTTAACGGAAACCACATCGTTATGCACGAGCGTCTTACTAGCACCTAACTGCTCTACGAATTCCTCAATACCTCGAGCATAGTAAAATTCCTCTTGTTTAGCGGACTCAATACGCTCATCTTCAAGTTTAATACGCAAACCTGGGTTAAGAAACGCCAACTCACGCAACCTCACCGCTAAGCGATCAAATTCAAATAAAATTGTATCCACAAAAATAGTAGCATCTGGATAAAACGTAATCTTGGTGCCTGTCTTGCCATCGGGTGCTGAACCCACAACCTTGAGCTCATCCTTAGTCTTACCTCTCTCAAACGTAATTTCATGAATCTGTTTGTCACGAGTAATCTCAGCCTTAAACCAGTCTGAAAGAGCATTCACACATTTAGCTCCTACTCCATGCAAACCACCTGAATACTTGTAAGCTCCTTGTCCAAACTTGCCGCCTGCGTGCAAGCTAGTTAATACAAGCTCTACTGCCGGAATGCCAAATTTAGGATGCACATCTACTGGAATCCCTCGCCCATCATCAGAAATAGAAGCTGACCCATCATCGTGCAATACCACTTGAATTAAATTACAGTAACCAGCTAAATGCTCATCAATAGAGTTATCTAGCACTTCAAAAACACAATGATGTAAACCGCGTATATCAGGATCACCAATATACATACCCGGACGCTTTCTCACCGCTTCAAGCCCTTCTAATTTATCAATTTGGCCCGCATTATAATCCTGTTCAGACGAGACGCTTGTATCCGCATCCTCCTGCTCAGATTTTAGCACTTTTGGTTCCTCTAAAGAATCGTTATTTTCAGCTGACATCATAATGATTAAAATCTAAAGAGAACGACTTAGGATTGCAAGAAAAAATTATGCTAAAAAATGCATTTTTTTCTACACTAAAAAATTAAAGAAATACAACTTGAAATCAGCTGTTTCACTATAGTTTCCCAACACATGAAAACATCAATTTAAGATAGCATAATTGACTTGCTAAACTGGCTCAAAAAAACCTTGAAAACAGGGTCGCCAGAAAAGCCTAAACCTTCTTGTTTTTATTCTGATAATTTTTCATAAAAATGAGTTGCCTCGACTCAAACAATCCGTACAATGCTTTTTATGCGCTCAATCACAAAGCTCTGCTGGATAGTCAGCATCATAAGCCTAGGCCTCAATTATTTTACTCAAGCTCAAATGCGCGAATGGACCAATACTCAAGGCCAAAAAATTCAAGCAGAACTCATTAGTGTTCAATCAGGAAAAGCCCAACTTAAGTTAAGTAATGGCTTAGATACACTCTACCCCATCATCAACCTCTGTCAATCAGATCAGGAATTTATTCAACTATTTTCAAATTCTGAGCAACCAACACAGTCGAGCGCAACTCATCAAACCACCTTAGATTGGGATAAACCTTGGCCCAAAGAAGCTCAATTAGATTTATCTTCTCATACTGCAGAGTTTACTGGGGAAAGTGAAGGTATTTACACCTATGAAACTGCTAACTTCACTTTCTTATCTGATGTCAAATTGGCCACTACGGCTATTCGCAATTTTAGTCGAATCTTTGAAGCGACACATGCCTACGCCTCGGCAATCCCATTTTTTCATGACATCCATAACTCATCTAGCAGAAAAATCCCTATTGAAGTTTATAATTTTAAACGAGATTACATCAAAAACGGAGGAATTGAGGGGTCTGCTGGTGTCTGTTTTGTGCGAAAAGACAACACTCATATCAAAGTATGCTTTGATTATTTAGGAGTGAAGCGAATAGGCAGTAACATTAGCTTTGATTACAGTGGCGACAGTACAACTATTCCTCATGAAATTGTGCATGCCCTTACTGATATCGCTTACTATGACAATGACATGAAATGGTTCACTGAAGGCATAGCTGAATACATGTCTAATACCGAATACTCCTTAGGGCAGACGAAATACAAGCTCATTAGTATTGAGCGCTACATTAAAAGCGCAACAACTACACGCGGTAATAAAAAATATCGGGGACGAAATCTAGGCAATAATATTACCATGCCTAAACTTCATTCTTTTATGACTCAGCCAAATTTCTTTGATTCTGGCAACCCTAAAAAAAACTAATCTTAATTACGCAATGGGCTGCCTACTAACTTATTACTTTATTCATCTTGATGATAAAAAAGACCAAGCTAGAATCAAAAATTTACTCAAATCCCTAAAAGATAGGGAAGAAAAAAGAGCCTGGAGAGAGATTACTGGAATCTCTCTTATTGAAAAACATCTTTTAGGAGAAGAGTACAGCTTCGAAAATTTAGAACAAGACTTTGCCAAAGCTATGAAGCGCCTAGGTATCACTATTAACTATGAGTAATTTTATGAAAATCTCACAACTTGACTGCTTACTTTTTGACTTTGATGGAACTTTATTTGATAGTGAGTCTGTCATTTATGAAACATGGTTAAATGTTTTTAAGAGCTATGGGCATGATTTACCCCTAGAAATTTACAATCGTTGTATTGGCTCGGATTTTAATCAATGGTCGCCACAAAAGCATCTTGAAGAGCTTACAGGCAAAAAATTTGACTGGGACACCATCAATGCAGAACGCCAAGCCATCATTGAGCGCCATCTCAATCAAAATTATGAACTTATTACAGGAGCCAAACAGCTCATTTTAGACCTTGTAAAACTAAAAAAAGAGCAATCAATAAAGCTAGGCGTTGTCTCTAGTTCTTCTCATAGGTGGGTGGATCAATGGTTAAAAAAAAATAACATTATTCACCATTTTGACATCATTATCTGTAGAGATGATGTCACTCAACTAAAGCCACATCCCGAGCCTTATTTAGTTGCCATGAAAAAGCTAGGTGTGCATGCTAGCAAAACACTAGTTATTGAGGATTCTATTAATGGTGCTAAGTCAGGCAACGCCGCTAAGGCACACGTAGCTGTCATTCCTAATTACATCACTCGCATTAATACTTTTCCTCATTATTGCTTTCTCCACCAAACCATAGCTGATTTTAGCCAGTCTCTTGAGTTACCTAGCTAGCTGACAACTCATAAAACTTATTGAAGTAAAATTTGACGTTTTTTATAGCCTAAAAATTTACAAATTCCTTCAGCAATGCCTTCAGCTAAAGCTTGGCGATATGCGCCTTTTGAAATAGCTTCGCGCTCTTTTTTATTACTTAAAAATCCACCCTCAATGAGTATTGCAGGGTGACGAGTATGCTTTAATACATAGAGTCCGCGACGAGGCTTAATCTTTCGATCGTTAACGTATACTCTGCCGAGCAATGATGAATGAACACTTTTAGCTAATGAGTAGCTTCGTCCAGCACCTCCAAAATAAAAAGTTTCGATACCTCTAACTGATCTAGATTTTGTATAGTTATAATGTATACTAATAAAGACTGCTCTTGAATATTTATTAGCTTTACTCACTCTTTGTTGAAGAGTTAAGTAATAATCGTCATCTCTTACCATCACATTAGGAACCCCCCTCATGTCTAGTAAGGCCTTAAGTCTATATGCTGTATCTAAAGTTAAATGCTTTTCATAAAATTTATCTGGATGACAGCCTAAGTCCTTACCTCCATGTCCAGCATCTATGACTACCACTGTTCTTGCTGCGTGCGCAAACACAGCGCATAGCCAAAATATAGAAAAAGCGATATAAAAGAGTTTCATGGATAAATTTGATTAACTTATTTTTAGATAAATTTGAAGCCTTTTAATCAACCTGTTTGAAATTAAATTCTTCTAAATACCATTTAGGGTCAGGCCTTTCTGATAAGTAATGATAAGACTTCAGTATCTTTGCCTCTAGCTCAGGATCATAGGGCACCCCTCCTCTGACAAATACCTCATAATTATCAGCTACCATAATCTCTGGAACTTCAGAAGATGTAGATTTGTAGAAAGACTGGTGCAATTCCTCTCCATTAGAACTGAAAATCAAATAACGATAAATACCCACTGCGCTCTGATAGACAATATGAGCTTGATTTTGCTTATCCATAAGAACTTTAGGAGATTTGAATAAAATAGCTTCGCCTAAACGAATATTTTTAAACGCTTGATTCTTTAGCGCATCTTCAAACTGCATATATAAACGACGATTGTAACTGTCATCAAAACTTAATAATTTGACATTTCTTAGTGTGCCATCTCTAGAGTCACCTACCCTTACCGACCATAGTTCTTGCCCCTTAGCGACGTGAAATATTTTTTGATTCGAAATCACCACTTCATGCTTTGATCCTCCGTATTTCAACATAACCTTCACATGATAACGACCTAAAGAACTGAATCTGAACATTTGAGCAAGATTGATATGGTAAGCCTTACTTCCTCCTGGCGCAATCTCGTGCCTAGGCAAATTAATTTTTTTAGCTGAGGATAATTGCGATCCAAATTGATCTTTTACTTGGATAATAAGCTCTTGCCCTTGCTGTATTTCAAAGCTACTACCTATACGATTTTGAAAGGTTACAATTAAATCAATTGGCTCATACTGCATAAACTGAGTCCTATCTAGGTCAGCTTGAATTTGTATATTAGCATTGACGCTCGCCAGCATCAATCCTGCTAAAAATAAGCTGTAATAAAACCTTGTTTTTGTCATCAGCAGAACTCTAGCAGTTTGATTTTGTAATGCCAAGTATTTAATAAAGCTGATAGCCGTGATTTACTTAATCTTTACCAAGTATGTAACTCTACATCTTCATTCAAGCCTCCCATCTCTTGCAATAACTCTAAACAACGGTCCCTCCAATACTTGTAATTAGGAGCTCTTTTAGGTGACTCAGCCGTGCCAGGAAAAATCAAATAGCTAACTTCTAAACCTTCGCAAGCACGCCTGTAAGGGTTGGCATTAGGGTTGATAGTAGTGGCTAATTTAAGCGAAGCCTCACCTATTTTATGATAAGGACCTGCATCACCTACGATTGCTGGGTATAATTTCTCTTTATAAATCACAACAGCGTAGTCACCCACTCGAGGCGCATGCTCACTGCTGTCATTGAGCCAATTTGTGGGCAATACGACAAAAGGATCAATTTCTGCTATGAGAAAACTTCTGTTTTTTAAATCTTTAACCGCTGCCTCCAAATATTTAGCTCGGCTTGTGTTGCTTCCATTTTTTTGCTTTTCTTGCCTAAGCTTTGATTCCCATTTACTTAACAGAGGATTTCTAGTTTTGCCCTTCTTTTTCCAACCATAAGAAGTAAATGGCTGATAATTATCTGAATTCATAATAGCTGATGGCATTACTGGCATTCTGTCTCCATCTGAGCCATCTGACACTACATCCATATCTGATTGCACCCAAAGCATATGGCGACCTGTTTGGGGGTGTTGAATTTTCAAAGCTGTTTCACAATCATAAAAATTACGTTGATGCATAATTTCACTCAAAGACTCAGCTTGCTTGCGAACTCTTAATATTTTCTGAGCATAAAGCTTTCGATACAATGAAGACGGTTTAGCGACCTCTAACCACTCATCCCAATCTTTAAATAGTAAGCTTAAATATGGATTGAGCTTATCAAAGCGCTCTGCATTTGCGTGTGGCTGAGGTGTTAATATATTTAACTGATATTGGGAATGAAAGCTTTTAGGGTAACTCACTAATTGCCCTGCATATTGCGTCGCTACTTTAGGCACTATTTTGCTATCCCAGTTAACTCCGTTAGTCAATCTCTTTAGCTCACCTTGAACAGACTTAAAGGGCTCTGTATCCCAAACATTCTGTGTTACTGTGGGCTCCTTATGAGGCTTATGTTTAACTTCTGATTTAGGTAATGATACGGGTAAATCAGATAGTTTTTTGGCAGGAACAGATTCAATTCCTTGTTTGCTCATGCTTGGTTCTTGCAAACGATTTTTAAGCACTTTTTGAATAGATGGCTCTTTTAACAGCAAGCTCAATCCTATAGTAGTTAAAATCAGCCACCCTAGAAACATCCAAAACCATATAGGTGATATCAGGTATTTTTTAATCACAAACGTATCTTAACCAAAGCATCATCTAGAATCCAAGCTAAAACCACTAAAGCCCGCAACTAATCAATTACAAAAACTTTAACATGAATATTTTTATATCTGCCTCTATTTTTGCATAGCCGTCAATAATTTAGGTTTTATTTTATTTTTAATATCTCTATAACTACCTCGAGTGGCATCAACCTCTAGTTGAAACTCTGCATTCACATACTGACAGCCATAGGTGAGATTCTTTTTGCTCCATAATATATGCCTTTTTCTAGCTCCCAGAACTACATGGTTCCGCATATCACCTAGACCAAAGTGATTTTTCCAGCTTCTTAGATCCTTGGCAGTCGGAGCTTCTCCCTGATGATTGTATAATATTAAATGTACAATTTTAGCTTGTAGATATAGCTTGTTTCCTATTTGACTTTCGAGACTTTTTGCGACAGCTATTTTTAAATCTATTCCATTTAAGCTTCCATATTTTTGAGCTCCTGCTTGAACTTGAGAATTTGCGGATCGCATATCTATTGGAATGACGATAAACGGCTCTCCCTTGAGCTTCTTTAGGGTATAACTCTTACCCGACAATGCAAGTAAATCTAAATTAGAATAGATTTTATCTTTTTTAGGGGGCCATGGTAGCTCATCATTTTTAGCTCCTAATAATCGCTCACTTACAGCACCTACAATGACTTCTTTTGCTGGTTTTTCTGGCACTAAAATTCGAGCCGCTAAAAAAGCCACCAAAAACAAACAAGCCACAGTAACAATAAATTTTTTCATCTATTTGCTATATAAGGGCATCTACCTCTTGTCTTCAACTAAAAACTACTTTCATTCATGAAAACTACTTCTGTTGAATCGCTATTAGCTGAATTAATATAAATATACATTTTCTTTCTCTTAATCCCGACTACATCACCTTGCTTATTTAACAACTCCACTTGAGTGTACGCTCTAAAATTTTTTGAACGGACCGTGCTTTGGTTATATAGCCTCGCAAAAAGCTCTTCTTGCGCAGTATCGTTAGCCTGAATATTACGACCTAGATTATGATAATTACTTATATTAGCAAATAGTGGCTGACCATTCTTATCAAAAATATCTAACACCTGAGTGACTGAGCGAATAATATTATTTTGCCTAAAATCTACAATTGCTTTAGCTATTTTTTGAATATTTAACTGCCTTTGCTGTTGCTCTATTTTTCGAGTAGGAGGTCTTAATAATTCTACGTCATCATGCCTGTCAGTTAATTTCTCACTAAGATTATTATCTGTCTCCAATATACCATACAATAGGATTTCTATAACCTCTTGACTTGCTGTATTTAAATTAATTGCTCCATTTACTTTCTCATTCGACCCTCTAAGTTCATCTATCTGATTCGTGGCATCCCAGCCACGCCCTGTATGAAAAATATCTAATAAATGACTTGCTCTTGTGCCTTCTTCATTAAATAGAGGGTGCTCAGCTCTCCCTATTCTTAGAGTGTTACCACCTCCAACGACAAAAGATGGAGTCGCTTTTTTATCTATATTTTTAATAGAATTCTCTATATAACTGACCCACTTAATTTGTGTTGACGACCACATCACAGGATCAAAAATGGCACCTAATTCGGTCTCACTTAGTAGATAACCTCTATTTGATAATTTGCTGACAGCCGCAGCAGGCAAATCCTCTTGTTTATTTTCCAAAAAAACAGAATCATCTGGATGAATGGTTTGTGTCGCTGTCGTATTTGATTGCTGATCAAAACTATGATTAGGGTGATAATTAGAGCTATGACCTCCATCACTCCAATCACTAATTAAGACACGTGTTGATGGATTTAATTTGTAATTACTATCCTTTGCATATAGCTGCAATTTCACATTACGCCGATGAGGGCTGTAGTTATCCGGATAAAGTGAAGAAGACTGCTGCGCACCCGCATAATAACTCATTCTAGGGTCTCCAAAAGACTGCCTATATTGGCTGCCACTAGCGTATCTGTGACTAGGTTGATACAGCTTAGTCTTAACTTTGCTCTTTGTGCTCCCTTGAGTGTAAACTTTGAGTTCTGTTCTTTGAGCTAGCCCCACACTCTCAAAATTTGCATCAGACCAACCTGCCCGATCTACTATTTGACCGTTCCACCAAGCTCTATAACTAGCTACTCGGTAAGTTTCGTGCAGCCTTTTTAGAGTTACCGCATTTTTGGTTCCTTCTATCTCATAAAAATCAGCGCCAATATTTTCTAAGTCATAAGAGATCGAACCCAATTTAATCAAACTATGTTCATTGGGCGCTAGCTTAATTGATTTTTTAGGAAATACCCACTTACCTTGAAGTTGATTAAATGTTAAATCATGAGAAGCATCAGATCTATCTCTTAGTATCATTGTGTGAGCTAATGGCAACTTCTCGCCTGTCGAGCTAATCATCTCAAAACCAGGCTCATACGACACTTCCAGCTCTCCCTCTACCTGATTATAATTCATATTCCATAACTCTGCATACTGGCTGATTATAAATTTGTAATCATAATCTTCTTTTTTCGTGTTCCACTCTCTCTGAGTTTCATAACGTGTGACCCATTCATTAATCCAGGGCGAAGAGTCCACACCTCTATATTCACCTGTTTTAGAAGAAACTAAATCATCTCTATCCGCATAATCTAAAATATTAGCTATGATTGTCTTAGTGTAATTTTCAGGAAACCCTCCCTTACGGTTGTCCCAGTTAGGCAAGGCGTTTAATGTGTAATCAGCTAACTCATTAATCGCTTTTGCTCTGTCTTTATCTATGTAAGCATTTAGATTAGATTTTTTTGTATCGGCAACACCTGCATTTATAGTCCAGTCTAGTAAGGGAACTCGAGCTTGCTGAGTGTAAGGAAGTCGATGAAAGCTCACAGATTTATCCATAAAATCTAAAAATAAATTAGAGAAAGCAGCTTCTTTTAATTGATATTTCAACTCGTCCTCAGGTAGCTCCCTATTTTGCCATTTTCTAATCAGAGACTCCCATAAATTGAACTTATCTTCATCTAAGTTAAAATAATTAGCAACCTTTTGCCATGGCTCTTGGTAATCTGTAATTCCTGGTACTTTTTCAAAGCTGGCTAAATTATTCTTATCTAAATTGCTTTGAATCGCTCTTGGCGATATTTTAGCTCCTTCATCTTCTAGCCACCAACTCAACCTCACATCATAACGATCACTTACAGGCATGATTAATCCTTGAACAGAAAATTGATCCTCTCCTACTATTAAATTCAAAACCTCATCTTGAGATGGGGTCCCCTCTGACGGAGCCTTCAATAATTCTGACTCACTTCTATTAGCGTCAATCCAATTTGAATGACTCCATAAACTCGTATGCCTGTAACTCCACTTACCACCAACCAAATAAGGTGTCACAATCGCGCAGCCACCATTTTTTAATCGAACTACCCAATAATTATCTTTTTGAGTCGCTTCGCTTATGGCTGATTCAATAACTCTAGTTACTGAATGATAGCCGAGCTCGAGTAATGCTTCAGACTCATGTACACTCAATTGGTTTTTGCTGGCCCTTACTCTTATTACAAGAAGCATAATCACCATCAAAAGAGAACTTACCATTAGTAATAAACTTAGTAATATTGAGCCTCGAACAATTTTATTTTTACAAGAAAAAATAAACATAATTCTAAAAATACACAATTATGCCTAAAATTAAATTGTATTTTTAAAAACTGTTATAGGTTTTCTTTTTACTGAATTAGCTGATTAAATTTATTCTTAAATACCCATATTGTTTAGCCTCTATGCCCTGATACTATTTAAACCTATAAATTGTTTTATGATATTGAGGTTTTTCAGGGAAAGCTAAAATCTCACCAAAACCCTTCAAACCCGCTGATTGCGGGTAGCCATGACACTCTAAACAAATGGCTCCAAACTTTGGATATACTGCTCCCCCTTTGCCAGTCACATCCTTAAGAGAGCTTGAAAAATAAGCTTGTAGACAATGATTCGTAGATTCAACTTCAAGCATTCTTCCACTCACTGAGTCAAAAAGTTTAGCTATAGGTTTTAATTCTGTTGAATGATCTATCCAATACATATCACCATGCTCTTGCCATAACGAATTGAGCCTACTCCCAATTAAAGCAGGTGACCTAAAGTCTGAAGCCTTGCCATCTACAGGTATCAATTCATCAAGAAGAGTCATTGATTCATCACACTTAAACACTAAACCACTATTAATTTGTAATTCATGTTCCTTAATACTTCCCGAACCCGCCCCCGAAAGATTAAAATACGAATGATGCGTGAGATTAATCGGTGTTATTTCCGATACTTTAGCTTCAGTTTCAAAAATAAACTCATTATCTGGAGTGAGAGTATAAATCACCCTAAACTCTACTTCCCCTGGGTAACCACTCTCTCCATCAGGACTAGAATAATGCAATTCCAAAGAAATCGAACCATTATTTTCACCCCTAGGCTTTGCTTGCCACAAACAGCTATTTAAACCTTGGCTACCTCCATGTAAATGATTGGGTCCTTCATTCATCGGCAAGTTAATCTCACGCCCTTCAAAGCTTAATTTGCCAAATGCAATTCTACCAGCTACTCGTCCTGCAGTAACTCCCATAAAAAAAGCATCTTCTTCATACTCCTTAACTGTATCATACCCTAAAACTACATCGTCAAGATTGCCTTGACTGTTGGGTGCGTAAATAGTTCGCACAATACCGCCCAAAGTAATTACTTCCATAACCATCCCTCCTGTACCTTTCAAGGTCCATGATTCGACTTCTCTCCCATCTTTTAATTTTCCAAATATTTTTTTAGAGATGCTCATTACAACAATTAGTTAAACTATTTTTACATTAGCAATTATATTATTATAATTAAATCTATTCTTCTATTGCTAAAATACCCTTACATATAGATGAAACTCACCAATACATCCTAGGCATAAGGCTTGCTGGTAGTGGGCTTTTAGGTGGAGGGTTTCCTGAGAGTAATTTTTTTCTTACCTCGCTAGGAGGAGCTCCAAACACTTGTGAAAAATAGCGCGAAAAATAGAGTTGATCACAAAATCCACAATGCTGCGCAATTTCTTTTATACTTAATCTCGTGCGCGCTAACAATGGAATGGCTAGCTGTAGCTGCATGAGCCTAGAGGCTTTCATGGGAGAAATCCCAATTTCTTTAATAAATATTCTGCACAAGTTTTTAGAACTAGTATTAGCCGACTTACTAAGCTCATCTAATGTAAACGGCTCAAAAGAACGAGAATCTAACCTCTCTCTAATAAATTTAACAGCTCTACTAACTGGCTCTGAAAAACTATCTTGCCCTCCAAATACATCTCCTTTTTTAAAGTTAAGAAATAAATCAAGAAAGACCTCCATCAATCTGTTTTGAGTTGCCCCTGGAGATTCTGCAGGCCAATTTGGCTTAGCCATAGCTCTATCAATAAGGGTCTGTACAAGCCTAGTTAAGACATCTGAGGGACTCTCAATAATTGCTGGCCAAGATTCTAAATTCTGCCACTCACTTGGAATAGAATCTAGGTTAAAATGCAAATAAGCATGGCGAGTATGATTGTTTTTATCCCAGGAGTAGCGCTCCATTGTATTAGGTTTTGCTAATAAAATGCTACCTGGTTTTAGCTGGTTTATACTAGTATCATTTTCATAGGTTAAAGTACCTTCAATAACTATTACCAGCTCAAAGTCTGTCAATAATCGAGGCCCTAAAACCTCTCCTGGGTCATAGGTTACTATCCCTCCATAACAATAAGAGAGTTTTAGCCTGTTTGATTCATTAAATATTTTATCTTTCAAAGCGTTTCGATGCGAATTTTGTTCATACTTTATATAACAACAGCTATATGTAAAAACAATTTTTTAAGTTATGTTTTATTACATATGATAAAAAAGAATAAAAACTCATTAGTATTCCTTACCAAGATTGTTTTTGTTGCAACCTTAGGAGGTCTACTATTTGGCTATGACACAGCGGTTATAAGTGGGGCTATCGGCTTCTTACAAAGTCACTTTGAACTTAGTGCGGCCATGAAAGGTTGGGCAGCTTCTAGTGCTCTTATTGGCTGTGTGTTTGGAGCGGCTATGTCAGGGTGGATTAACGATAAGCTAGGCCGAAAATTCACATTAATTGTCTCAGCTATTCTTTTCTTAGTGTCAGCTATAGGCTCTGCTATTCCTCAATCTTTAACTGAATTTATTATCTATCGTATCATAGGAGGTTTAGGTGTTGGAGCGGCATCAATGACAAGTCCTTTGTATATCTCTGAAATTAGCCCTACACACCTTAGGGGTAGAATGGTGTCTTTGAACCAATTAGCTATAATTCTAGGGATGTTAATTGTCTACTTCATCAATTACTGGATATCAGGTCAAGGTGACGCGAATTGGAATATATCTACAGGCTGGCGTTGGATGTTTGCTTCTGAAGCTATTCCTGCATTACTGTTATTAATTTTATTATATACAGTTCCTGAGAGCCCTAGATGGCTATGCCAAAAAAATCGTATAAAGGAAGCTGAATCCATACTCAAAAAAACACATGGCAAAGATGGTGCAGCTCTAGAGATTAAAAATATTTTACAATCTATCAACTCGAACAGCTCAAAACTAAGTAATAAACTCAATTCTAAAATAATTAAAAGAATTGCTGTCATTGGAATCTCTTTAGCTGCCTTACAACAAATCACAGGTATTAACGTATTTCTTTATTATGCACCTGAAATTTTCAAAACAATTGCTGGAGCAAACACTGATATTGCTCTTATGCAGACTATTATCATTGGTGCAGTCAACTTAATTTTTACAATTGTTGCCATCATGTTAGTCGATAAAGTTGGACGCAAACCATTGATGCTTATTGGAACAATTGGCATGGGAATTTCTCTAGCCTCAATTGGCTTTGCTTCGACTTTTGGCATAGTTGGAAGTTGGCTACTTCCGTTTATCTTAGGCTACATTGCCAGCTTTGCCATGTCAGTTGGTCCAGTAACCTGGGTTTTGCTCTCTGAATTGTTTCCTAATGCGCTTAGAGGCAGATTAATGGCTGTAGCTACTATCGGGATGTGGCTTGCCAATTTCATAGTCTCTCAGACCTTTCCTATGATGGATGAGCAACCTTGGCTTGTAGAAACCTTTAATCATGGATTCCCATTTTTCCTCTACGCATTCTTCTGTCTCGTCTTATTTGGGTTAATATTAATCCTGCCAGAAACAAAAGGTAAAAGCTTAGAGGAAATCGAAGAATATTGGAAAAAATAAGAATAATAACGATAATCATATATTATGCACAATACAGAATATGACTTAGGATCAGCAAGTGGACTACAAAGACCAGCAAGCCATCTTGATTACAGTTTGACAGGAGATAATGCCAAGCGAGCTATTGAAAAAGGCTTAGCTGAAGCCGAATGGTATCAATGTCATGTACCTAAAGCTGAAATGAGAAAACTCTTAAGTAGAAAAGATGGTCCTGCACTACGAGATACAGCCGTTTGGTTCATATTGATTATTGGCTTTGCTTTATTAACCGTAACATGGTGGGGAAATTGGTATGCTGTCTTACCGTTTTTATGTTATGCCGTTTTATATGCCAGCACATCAGACTCCAGATGGCATGAGTCTAGTCATGGAACCGCATTTAAAACAGACTGGATGAATAATGTATTATATGAAATATCATCATTTATGGTTATGCGAGAATCTATAGTCTGGCGTTGGAGTCATACTCGTCACCATAGTGACACCATTATTGTAGGTAGAGATCCAGAAATAACAGTGCCTCGCCCACCAAACTTGAAAGCTCTGTTTTTATCATTCTTTAATCTCCCTGTTTACCCAAAATATTTCAAACATTTAATTATTCACAGTATAGGAAAGGTAACTAACGAAGAAAAAACTTTTATCCCCGAAACTGAATTTTCTAAGCTTTTTCTAAGGGCTCGTATTTACCTGTTGATTTACTTAGCTGTTATCTTCATTTCATTAATAACAGGAAGTATTTTACCTATTCTTTTAATTGGTGGAGCTAATTTATTTGGAGCATGGCTAATGCCTGTTTATGGATATACTCAACATGCTGGCTTAGCAGAGAATGTATTGGATCACAGGCTAAATTGTCGCACAGTTTATATGAACCCAATTAATCGCTTTCTTTATTGGAATATGAACTATCATGTTGAACATCACATGTTTCCTCTAGTTCCTTATCACGCTCTTCCTAAACTACATGCGATTGTACGTGAAGACATGCCTGCACCATACACGAGTCTATTATCTGCATGGAAAGAAATTATTCCAGCTGTATTGCGTCAGGTAAAAGATCCTAGTTACTATGTAAAACGTAAATTACCTAAGGCAAAAGCAACCACACAAAAAGAAAAATTCACATCTGAGGCTAAAATAGACAAGGAAGGCTGGATTAAAGCTTGTCTGAGTAGTGATTTAGGAACTGAGGATGTCGTTAGATTTGATTATGAAAAGCAAACCTTTGCTATCTACAAAACTCAAGATGGCAGTTTATATGCGACAGACGGCATGTGCACTCACGGCAATGCTCACCTAGCAAATGGTTTAGTAAAAGGTGGTATCATTGAATGTGCTAAACATAATGGCCGATTTAACTTAAAAGATGGAAGCCCAGCTAGAACCCCTATATGCAAAGGTTTAGCAACTTATCCAATTGAAGATAGAAATGGCGATATATATATCAATGTCGATAGAGCTGGTGGCGATGGCGCAAAAAAAGAACAAACCTTCGAACTTCAAGTTATCAGCACTAGGAATGTTTCAACATTTATTCGAGAAGTAACCTTACAACCTTTAGGTGAAAATATTAAATTTACTCCAGGTGATTATATCCAAATTAAAATTCCGCAATACGAAAAAATTTCATTTGCAGATTTTAAAATCGAAGAACCTTACACATCTGTTTGGGAGCGCCATAAACTTTTTGATTTAGAAGTCTCTAATGAAGAGTCAAATGTTAAAAATAACTATTCTCTTGTTGGGAAAGTCGGCGGGGAAAATACTGTGACACTTAATGTTAGAATCGCAACTCCCCCTCCAGGTCAAGACTGTCCTCCTGGAATTGGCTCAAGTTATATATTTAATTTAAAAGCAGATGATATAGTTTCAGCAGTCGGGCCTTATGGAGATTTTCACATCAAGCCCACACTAAAAGAAATGGTTTACATAGGAGGTGGCGCAGGAATGGGGCCACTTAGAGCTCATATTGAACACCTTCTAGAAAAAGAAAATTCTAATCGTAAAATTAGTTTTTGGTATGGAGCTCGCTCTAAACAAGAAATTTTTTATGAAGACTACTTCATCTCTCTTTCTGAAAAATACGACAATTTCTCATTTGAAATAGCTCTTTCAGATCCTCTTCCTGAGGATAATTGGCAAGGAAAAACAGGCTTTATTCATGAAGCGGTTTATCTAAACCAACTTAAAAATCATAAGAACCCCAAAGATATTGAATACTATCTATGTGGACCTCCTATGATGATTGCAGCATGCAAAAAAACACTAACAGAACTTGGCGTCGACGAAAAAGACATTGCCAATGATGCTTTTTAAATAAACTATAATTATGGAATACACTAATTTTGCTAATACCGATAAAAAAATATCAAGAGTCTCATTTGGGGCTATGGGACTAAACTGTGCCTTTGGTTGCTTTGATGAAAAAGATCTCATACGTTCAATTCATCAAAGCATGGACATGGGCGTAAATATGTTTGATACAGCTCGTTCATATATGGATTCTGAACGCATTCTAGGAAAGGCTATTAAGCAATGGTCAGGAGAGAAGCCTTTTATCAATTCAAAAGCCATTCCTGCTGAAGCAGAAAACAACCCTGGTTGGGGCATGCCAAACCCTATAGAAATTTCTTACCCTAAAGGCGCTGTTCGAGCAAGTGTCGAAGAGTCTTTAAAGCAATTAAACATCGATCAAATTGATTTAATGCAATTGCATCAATACTGGGGTAATTATTATAACAAAGGCAGTTGGATGGAAGAATTAGAAGATCTAAAAAGTGAAGGCAAGATAGCACATGCTGGAATTTCTATAGTTGATCATCGACATGAAACTGCCTTAGAAATTGTTAATTCAGGAACCATAGATTCCGTGCAAACTATTATTAACATATTTGACCCTTTAGCGTTTGATTCACTTATTCCCGCCTGCCAAGAAAATCAAGTTAGTGTGATTGCGCGTTGCGTGTTAGATGAGGGTGGACTTACTGGTATGTTAACCCCAAAAACTACTTTTGAAGAAGGTGACTTTAGAGAAAAATACTTTCTAAAAGGTCCTGTAAATGAATACATACGTCGTATCGACGAGTTAAGAAAATTTATTCCTGAACATGCTGATTCACTTGCAGAATTAGCCATTCGTTTTACTCTTACTCATCCAGGTGTTAGTACAGCATGTATTTCTATGCATATACCAAAATTTGCAAAAGAAAATATCTCTGCAGCAGCAAAAGGGCCTCTCTGTGAATCAGTATTTAAAGAAATTCGTTGTCATCATAGATGGCTACACAACTTATATTCTGGCTTTTATTTTCCAGATCAAGAGGATATATCTTCAAAAACTGGCGTAGGAGGTTTCAAAAAAATGAAAAAACAAAAGCTAGAGTTTTAAATCTAGTCATTAGGGGGCTGTTGAAAATCTATCAATTATGACCATTTTAATGAAAGTTTTATAGTTTTTTCACGTCAGTAAAGTAGACTTAAAATTAAACAAAAATAGTCGTTGTTATTTTACCGCAAGCTTTGTAGCTTCCTTACTGGTATTTACATACACGCTTGCAGTCGATCCTAACTTATAGCAAAACTAACTAACAAGCTCATCATCGCTATGACTTGCAACAATCCCATTAAATGTACATTAAAAAAATAGGAATTAATTATAATGGTGAATTAAGCCCAGAAGCGCGAAATATTGTAGCAGAGCTAGAAAATCCTCATGCACCTCCTGTGCAGGAAATGGATTTAAATCAAGCTCGAACATCTAACGCTCTTCTAGCCTATGATATTGATTGCGTTTCTAGCGGTTTATCTATTAATGATAAGCTGCTCAAAACTGATCAAGGCGATATCAACTGTCGTATTTATAGCCCAGAAAAAGGTACTGATTTTCCGTTGCTAATTTTTGCACATGGTGGATGTTGGACATTTTGCGGCTTAGACTCTCATGATAACATCTGCCGATATTTTGCTAAACATATTAACTGCATTGTAATTTCTGTTGATTACAGACTTGCTCCTGAATCACCTTTTCCTTCGGGCCTAAATGATTACACTGCTGTGATTCGCTGGTGCTTAAACAACGCTCAAAGCATTAATGGAGACTCAAATAAAATAGCCCTTGCTGGTGATAGCGCAGGAGGCAATCTAGCTGCGGTTGCAGCTCAACGCTTCCAAGGTGAATCTCGCATACGCCACCAACTATTGCTGTACCCTATTTGTGATGTACACTCAGATATCGACTCGTCTATGTTAAAGTATAGCTCAGGTTATTTTTTCACAAAAGAGGTGCTAGACTGGACGTCTAGTTTATACACGCGTGATACATGCTCTTCTCATGAAGAAATTTCACCCATTAATGGAAACATAACGAGCAAACTTTGCTCAGCCACCATTATTTTGTCAGAATGCGACATTTTATGCCACCAAGGGTTGGTTTACGCTAAAAAACTTAACCTTTCTCAAGTGCCAGTTAATTGCTATTTATATCAAGGCATGCCTCATGCATTCATAGCTATGTCTGGTCGTCTAGAATTAGGCAAAAATGCTCTCAATTTATGCGTTAAAGAAGTAACAACTGCTTTTTTGAAACCATCTTAAACATAACGAGCCTATTAAAGCTTAATAAATACTCTATATCCTGTGCTTTATGAGGAATGTGAATAATGTTTATAAAGATGTGACATATTCTCCATTGCTATAATAACTTATTACTATATTATACAATAATAAGTTATTAAAAAATTATGAAAATACAAAAATCTATCTCTTCTTTCCTTATTTTATTTCACTTCTCAATAGCGACTGCTACTGAGTATCATATATCCAAATCTGGTGCTGACACCAATGATGGTTCTAAGTCTGCGCCTTTTAAAACAATCTCTAAAGCAGCACAGATCAGTCAGCCTGGGGATGTAATTACAGTCCATGAGGGGATCTACCGTGAAAGAATTGACCCACCTCGTGGTGGAACTTCAGATGAGAATCGCATCATCTATCAAGCTGCGCCAGGAGCCAAAGTTGTCATCAAAGGTTCAGAGGTAGTCACAGATTGGGAAAAACAAGAAACCAAAAATGTATGGAAAAAAACTATACCCAACACATTCTTTGGAGATTTCAATCCTTTTGCTGATGTTATTAGTGGAGATTGGTATGACGCTAATCAAAAATATACCACAGGAGCTGTCTACTTAAATGGGCATTGGTTAATTCCTGCAAAAAATAAAAATCAAGTTTTAGGAATAAAAGAAAAATCCGAAGATACTGAAGTTTTAAACTTAGAGTTTATTCGAAGCTCAACGCAAACTAGATATTATGCAAATGAATCTACAGAAAGTAATGGTGTAGCCACAGTATTATCGTTACCCAATGACAAAAAAGCGTTTGGACGGATTAAAAATAAGCAATGGATTGCCTTTAATAATATAGACATGGGTGAAAAAAGTAAATTTATTGATTTATCATATGCTTCTCCAGTAGGTGGAGGCTTTATTGAGGTAAGAAAAGACTCTCCCGACGGCGAGCTTTTAGGACGAGGCAGAGCTCAACTAACCGCTGAATGGCATCATTTTGCCAATCTAAGAATAAAAATTAAAGAGACCTCTGGGGTTCAACGCCTCGTATTCACTATTAAAGCAATTACTAGCAGAAAAATTGAAAATTCCACTGGTTATTGGTATGCTCAAGTCGATGATTCTAATACCACAATCTATGCTAACTTTAACGGAATCGACCCTAATGTTGAAAATGTTGAAGTCAATGCTCGTCAAAGTGTTTTCTACCCTACAAAAAACAATATTGACTACCTAACTGTTCGTGGATTTATTCTGGAGCAATCTGCAGCACCTTGGTCTGCTCCGACAGCTGAGCAAATAGGACTCATAGGCACTAATTGGTCTAAGGGATGGTTAATAGAAAACAACATTATAAGATACTCTGCATGTACAGGTCTCACCATTGGTAAGCATGGTGACGAATATGATCATACCGGGAGCTATCATAGATCTATACGCTTAGGTCTTAAACAAGGTTGGACAAAAAATAATATAGGACATCATATAATTCGAAATAACGAAATTTACAACAATGGACAAGGCGGCATCAATGGTAGCCTTGGCGGAGCTTTTTCCCTCATTGAAAATAATGAAATTTATAATATTACTCAAAATCATCTTTATGGAGGATGTGAAACTGCTGGGATCAAACTCCATGGCGCTATTGATGTTATTATCCGCAACAACCATGTTTATAACTGTCAACACTGGGGAGGTATCTGGTTAGACTGGATGTCACAAGGTGCACGTGTATCAGGTAATTTACTACATGGTAATGGTGGAAATGATTTCATGTTTGAAATGAATCATGGACCTATGCTTCTAGATAACAATATTTCTTTATCACGAAATAGCCTACTCGACGCAAGTGGAGGCACAGCCTATGTTCACAATATATTTAGTGGGGGATTAACTATATGGAGTGAGAACCTTAAGGTTCGTAAAACTCCATACTTTAAGCCAAACTCTACTGATTTAGCAGAAGTTTACAAGAATGTGAATGATACAGATATGGGTACTCGATTTGGACATACTGTGGATCAAGATGACGATCGTTATTATAATAATATACTTTTTGGAAATAAATTCTTAAGTTTTTATGATAATTTATCTTATAACATTAAAGCCGATGGTAATGTTTATGGCCAAAACTCTACACCTTTATCTGCAGAAACAAATAGTCTTAAAACTAGTCAAAAAAGTAGTGACATCAAAATTATTAAAAAATCAGATGGCTGGTGGTTAGAAATACAGAAAACTCCTAGTAATGAGAAAATTAAGCGTCAACTCATTACCTCAGCAATACTTGCTAAAGCCTCATTACCTGATGCCACTTTTACAGACCCTCAAGGTAATCCTTACACTATAGATAAAGACTACTTTGGTAATGACCGTAATCAAGAAAATCCTTTAGCTGGACCTTTTAATAAAATAAATACAGGTCCAACCTTAATTAAAGTTTGGCCTAAAAAATAAGCTAATCTTCTCATCTAAAAGAGCTCAATTACCACTTATTTTTAATTATGAAAATAAAAAAATCTCTCTCTTCTTTCCTTATTTTATTTTACTTCTCAATAGCGACAGCTACTGAGTATCATGTATCAAAATCTGGTGCTGACACCAATGATGGTTCTAAGTCTGCGCCTTTTAAAACAATCTCTAAAGCAGCGCAGATCAGCCAGCCTGGTGATGTAATCACAGTCCATGAAGGAATCTACCGTGAAAGAATTGACCCACCTCGTGGTGGAACTTCAGATGAGAATCGCATCATCTATCAAGCTGCGCCAGGAGCCAAAGTTGTCATCAAAGGTTCAGAGGTAGTCACAGATTGGGAAAAACAAGAAACCAAAAATGTTTGGAAAAAAACTATACCCAACACATTCTTTGGAGATTTCAACCCTTTTGCTACTGAGCTTGAGGGGCACTGGTTTCAAAATAATGGCAGACCTCATAGCTTAGGAGCTGTCTACCTAAATGGTCATTGGCTCGTTGAAGGAGCTAACATGGATGATGTTACTTCTCCTGCTGATAACTATAGATACTGGTATAAAAAAGTATTTGATAATCATATCGAAATTTATGCTGACTTTGGAAATGCAAACCCTAATCAGGAGTTAGTCGAAATTAACGTCAGACAATCTGTTTTTTATCCAAGTAACCCTGGAATTAACTTTATTACAGTTGATGGCTTTACATTAACTCAAGCGGCGACTCCTTGGGCACCCCCTACAGTTGAACAAATCGGGCTTATTGGAACACACTGGAGCAAGGGTTGGATTATTAAAAATAATACTGTTAGTTATTCAAGATGTGCTGGCATCACTCTAGGGCTTAAAGATATGGGCGAGTATCTCGGTAATTTAAGAGGGTACACTAAAATGATTAATTTTGCGATGAATCAAGGTGGCTGGGATAAAGATTTAGTTGGTAGTCACCTTGTCAGTAACAACATAGTTGAACACTGTGAACAAGGAGGGATTGTTGGTAGTCTAGGCGGAGCATTTAGCATTATTGAAAAAAATATTATTCGTGATATCCATGTGTTCAGACTATTTAAAGGTCAAGAGCAAGGTGGAATTAAATTACACGGTGCTGTTGATACCGTTATCCAGGATAATATAATTTATGATAGTCCCCGTGCTTATTGGTTTGACTGGATGGGCCAAGGTGGAAAAATTCTAAATAATATTGGATTTAATAACGCTGTTGACCTCTATATGGAAGTCAATCACGGGCCGGCAATTGTTGCTAATAATATTTTCTTGTCTCCTAATTCAATTTCAAATAAATCTAGAGGAACCGCATTTATTCATAATTTAATAGCTGGCCGAGTCGGAGTCAGTGACACACCTAGAACCACGCCTTTTTTAAAACCGCATTCTACTAAAGTCGCCGGATACCATACAAATGAGCCTGGAGACGATCGTTATTACAATAATCTCTTCATTGGAAGCGGAGGAGCTAACACTAGTAAATATATTCATTTCATAAAAAAAGGTTATAATGCAGAACAAAAATATAAAGTTGTATTCGAAGGCAATGTTTATCTAAGAGGCGCCACTCCTCACTCTTTAGATTTAACTCATATTGCCGAAAATAAACATGAATTACCTTTAATTAAACCAATTATTGAGGGAGATAATGTTTATCTAGACTTATCTGGTGTAGTTAAGAATATGAATCTTAATAATAAATTTAAATTGATACATACAGAAAATTTAGGAGTTGCAGCTGTTTCTGGAGCCCCTTTTGTCGACGCCAAAGGCAACGCTTTTACATTCGATGTGGATTATTTGGGCAATACTAGATTAGAATCTAATGTTATGCCTGGCCCCATTCAATTAATGCAACACGATAATCAAAAAGTTAAAGTTTGGCCTAAAATCAAAAAATCTCATTAATCGCTAATAATTTTCACACTACACGACAAAAAATCAACGATAGGAAGAAGATTTCAAGGGTCATAGGTGAATTGAAGTGAATTAAAAGAATGGTGATAAATAAGAAAATGAAAGTTTTAGTAAAATTAGAGCAACTACATTGCCTTAATAAAAAAAGAAGCCATAGCTCTTTTGCACTTATGCTGCGTTGTTCCCTTAACTGGTATGCATATACCAGTTGGCTCTCACGCCTTGCCTAAGAGCAAAATACCTTATGGTATCATTAATTTTTTTGTCGTGTAGTGTGAATAATTTTAAAAAACCTAAGCATTATATATACTTTTATTTAAATTAAAGTATTGACAATGCTAAAGAAAATAATCTATGTTCCCCTCCCTTGCAGGTAACTTCTTCATTAAGACTACTTGCCATTTTACTGTTAGCAAAGACACTCATGAATCAAAAAACATTCTCAGCTAAAGCCCAAGACATCCAACGCGAATGGTATGTCATCGATGCTGCCGACCAAGTACTCGGTCAAGTAGCCGTAGCTGCAGCTAATTTACTCCGCGGCAAAAACAAAGCCATTTTTACACCTCACGTAGACACTGGTGACTATGTTGTTATTATTAACGCAGACAAAGTTCGCCTTACAGGTAAAAAAGAAACTAGCAAAATTTACACTCACTACACAGGTTGGGTTGGTAACCAAAAAGTAGAGACTCCTAAAAAAGTCCGTGAAACTCATCCAGAAAGGCTTGTAGAAAGAGCAGTAAGAGGCATGGTTCCTCATAACCGCCTTGGTTCAGCTATATACTCTAAGCTTAAAGTATATAACGGTACTGAACATCCACATGCTGCGCAATCACCTAAAGAATACTCACTCGTATAATCATGACTAAGGAAAAAACTATCTACGCAACAGGCCGCAGAAAGACAGCTATTGCACGTATCTGGCTTACAGAAGGCACAGGTAACATCACTGTAAACAATAAGCCTTTAGAAGCTGTATTCACGACACTCAGCTTACAAAACTTAGCACTCAAACCTCTTAACCTCCTCAACCTCCTCAAAAAAGTAGATGCTAAAATCTATACAAAAGGTGGTGGTATTCATGGTCAAGCAGGTGCTGTTTCTCTCGCTATCGCAAGAATCCTTGTAGAAAAAGATGCAGAGAATAGACCTGAGCTCAAAGCAGCTGGACTCCTCACACGTGATGCACGTATGAAAGAGCGTAAGAAAGCTGGTCAGCCAGGTGCACGTAAGCAACACCAATTCTCTAAACGTTAATTCGGTTTACTTACACACACTTACAAAAAGGCGAGGATTATTCATCCTCGCTTTTTTTGTATCTAGATGAAAACGCTCTTGACGAAGAAAACCGTAGAGCGCAGTGTATAAACAATACTCGATCACTATTCCGCACTTGCGGGATTTCGAGTCTGAGCGTTTTCGCTAAAAGTACCTTTATAAAAATGAAAAAACTTATCTCTTGGAACGTCAACGGCATCAGAGCCTGTATCAACAAAGGCTGGACTGAATTTGTCACAGAGCATAATCCTGACATCCTCTGCATTCAAGAAATCAAAGCCAAGCCTGAGCAAGTCGACTTTCCTCTCGAGTTAGCACATTACCACACTTATTGGAATCCAGCTGATCGACCTGGCTACTCGGGAACTCTCGTTATGACTAAGGAGCTTGCTATTAGTGAACATTACGGTTTAGGAGACTTCCTCAGCCCTGCAGATGATGAAGGGCGTGTCATCACTCTAGAGTTTGAGCAATACTTCTTAGTCAACGTCTACACCGTCAATTCCAAGGACAAGCTCGCGCGCATCGAATACCGTCAACAGTGGGACGCCGCTTTTCTCAAACACATGCAATATCTAGAAACTCTAGGAAAGCCAGTCATTGTATGCGGTGATCTCAATGTCGCACACCACGAGATTGACCTTGCTCGCCCTGACTCTAACCACTTTAGCCCAGGCTTTAGTAAGCAAGAGCGTGATGGCTTTCAAAACTTTATGGATGCTAATTTCATAGACACCTTTAGACACTTCCACCCTGACACCACCGAAGCTTATAGTTGGTGGAGTTATCGTGGGGGAGCCAGACAACGCAATGTCGGCTGGAGAATTGATTACTTCCTCACCTCAGCTGCACTCACAGACAATCTAGAATCTGCCTTCATCCTCCCAGAGGTGCATGGCTCTGATCATTGCCCAGTAGGTATTACCATTAATATATAACTAGCTCTGTTTAACAGGCTCTTTAAAAAAATGAATATTTACCAGCCTCCTCAAGAATTATTCTGTAATCCCGAGCTTTTCTATGTTTAACTTCTAAAAAAATTACTCCCTGTATCATGAACACTCCATCGACAACAGCCAACGCCCCCCTTCCTTTAACAGAAGCTCAAATCGAGCAAGACATTCTCCAGCTCGGCAAACAAGCCAAAGCCGCAGCACTCCAACTAGCTCTTCTGAGTAGTGATGACAAAAATAAGATTCTCCTAGCTATGGCAGCTGGTATTCGTGCTGCTAGTGATGACATCCTAGCGGCTAACGCTTTGGATATCGCAGCCGGCGAAGCCAAGGGACTCAGCTCAGCCATGCTTGATAGACTGCGTCTCGATACCAACCGCCTCGAAGGCATCGCCTCAGGTGTGGAACAAGTCGCCAATCTACCAGACCCTACTAATGAAATCATGGATGAATGGGATAGACCTAACGGCATCCATATTCAGCAGCTACGTGTCCCTATTGGTGTCATAGGCATCATTTACGAGAGCAGGCCTAACGTGACTAGTGACGCGGCTGCACTCTGCTTTAAATCAGGTAATGCGACCATCCTACGTGGTGGTTCAGAAGCCATTCATTCTAACAAAGCCCTTGCTAAAGCCCTCCAAGCAGGAGGAGAGCAAGCAGGCTTACCCAAAGCAGCTATCCAACTCATCGAAAACACCGACCGAGCCAGCGTCAAATACATGGCACAAATGGACCAATACCTCGACCTTATCATCCCTCGTGGTGGTAAGGGTCTCATCGAAACTGTGGTCTCGCTCGCTCGCATGCCTGTCATTAAGCATTACGACGGCATCTGTCACCTCTACGTCGATGCCGCAGCTGATCTCGACATGGCAGTCAAAATCACTGTCGATGCCAAGACTCAAAAACCGAGTGTCTGTAACGCCCTCGAAACTTTACTCGTCGATGAATCTGTCGCCCCTATATTTCTTCCTCTCGTAGAAAAAGCCCTCAAGGCAAAAGGCGTCGAGCTCAGAGCCGATGAAGCTAGCCAAACCTACCTTGCAGCAGGCACAGCTACCGCCACCGAGGAAGACTGGCAGACCGAATACCTCGAGCTCATCCTCGCGGTCAAAACCGTCGCCAACATCGATGAAGCCATCGATCATATCAACACCTACAGTTCCAAGCACAGCGACTGCATCATCACGCAGGATGAAGCCCAAGTACAGCGCTTCATGACTGAGATTGATGCCGCCTGCCTCTTTCATAACGTCTCAACAAGATTCAGCGACGGTGAGGAGTTTGGTTTTGGAGCTGAGATAGGTATCTCGACCGACAAGCTCCATGCTAGAGGGCCGATGGGACTTAAGGAGCTGACATCATATCAGTATCGCATTACAGGAAACGGCCAAACTAAGAGTTAGGTAGGTAAGTAGATTTTAATTCATCTACGGCGTTACGCCATGCCAAGGCAGTAACATTTTTTACAGCCTAGCATGGCAAGCCTTGTATCTGAATCAAACTCCCCTTACTTGGAGAGCTTTATTTTGTATTGAGATAACTCTTGTTTGATACGTGTGTAGAGTTCTTTTTCCCATGTGACTGAATCGATTTCTAAATCTTGATTTTTCGCTCTCATGTCGTAGGGACTGATAATGACTTTGACCTTTTCTTTACCTACTCTCCCAACGAGGTAAAACAACTCTTCTATAGCTTGGTCGCCGATTGGGATGCAACCTATGGTTACATTTTTGCCGTGGATAAAAATATCTCCACCTAAATTAGTGCGCCCTTCTGTCTTTGCTTTCTTCTTATCAAATACATTAGGATAATTTACTCGCATCGATAAATGGTAAGAACTATTAGGGTGCAAAAAATCTATTTTATAAATGCCTTCTGGAATTTGTAAGTCTCCCTGTTTTAGTTTAGGACCAAGATCGCCTGATGTAGCTGTCCAAGGATAGGTTATTAATTTGGTTAATTCACCATCTTTAGTCTTTTTCCAAACCTCTAATAACTGCTCTTGTTTGAGACCTATAATAATGATTTCTTCTATATTATTAACGTCCTTAGCTAATTCATTCACTCCCTGTATATCCAATTCAATTAATACCTCATTGACAGTTTTTTGATTATCTTGAGAATATACAGAGATAATAATGTAATAACCAACTACAGTTACAATAGCTATAATGACTAATCTAATAAATTGATGTTTCACACTACTATTCAAAACTAAATAATTGATAACTCAATCATAAATTTGACTTAGACTACAGCTGATTTTCAAAATCCATCGCATCGTGTAAGACTCTTACGACAGTTAAATATTCTAACTTTACTATAAACAAGATGACATGTCTGCTATATTTAGCTACTTAACATTGGGGAAATAGGTCATTTCTAAATTTCCAGCGAGAGGGGTAATTTAAAATTTCTTCAAATTTATCATATAAGCCACCTATATATAAATTCTGCTGCTCTTCACCCCACGTAGCTAGTGTATACCTACTAATCGAACCAATATCTTGTACTGCTGATTCTGTAAGCTCTAATTTCAATAGTCTGCTTAATTAGGGTTTATCATTAGGAGTTTTAGGGTTTATCATTAGGAGTTACCCTTTGGCTAACTTAACAAACTCTTCTTTACTATTAATTTTAAGGGTTTTGCCTGCTAACATATCTGCATAACCTTGCTGATTATTAGCGAGAGCCTTCAGTTCATTTTACACTTGAATCCAGGTTGGGTGTCCTTTAACATTCGCTCCAATAATGAAAAACAAAACCATCCCGCTTATTGCCGCCGTTTTTGCTGCTCTGTCGCCCATGATTGTATCACCAAATGTTACAAAGACCGTGTGGTATATGTTTCGCTACGGTGACCCGAAATACATGGCTTGGGGTATGGCCATCTCTGCACTAATCGCGTTCTGGGCATCTCGCCGGATGCGACGCAGCTTCCACGTGGCGCTTATAGTCGCCGCGATTTCCCCTCTTTGGTACGCAATGTACATGGCTGCCGACTCGGGCTATCGAAACTGTGGGGACGCCGCCGATACCGGCCCGATTTTCTTCCTAATCGCGGGATGGCTCCCTGCCTGGGGAATCGTCTACCTGCTGGTGCTCCTCTTCCAACGGGTCTTTCCACGCTCACTCGTTTCGCCTTCGCCACTACCATCGCACTCGAGGTAAAAATGAGCATTCCCGACAAATCTCTCAAGCGAACAAAGCGGTGCCTGACCTCTGACGTTCTACCAAAAATGAAAGCTCTTTTATCTATATATATCCTCTCACTATTAATAACTTCTGTTGTCGCTGACAACTTCGCGATGCAGAGCGTATGGGAAACCATACAACATGAAAAAGCGTTAGATCAATCTGCAATTCAAACGAGATCATGGTACTATAATAAGAAGATCTCGCTATCAGCTGAAGAAGCCATTGCCCTGAATAAGAAGGAGCTTGATAGTTATAAGGGCTTATCAATCGATCACATCCATGAACGAGAATGACTCATACTACCGTTTCCAATTCTTTCCTTCACTGGTGCCTACCTTACGAAGAAAGTTATATGGACTGATAAGAGAATCGGTTCGACAATCATAGCTTCTGTGATTTCAATAATAATGTTATAAACCAAAAGAGCCCCTTAATTCACCAGGTCTGGCGCAGGAGAGTGAGCACAAACAACCGATTAACTTTGTATTCTCGCTTGAGTACCTTGGCACAATTGTGGGCGGTGGCGCCTGTGGTGCAGATGTCGTCAATAAGGAGAATATCTCGATTTTGTAGCTTTTGTAATTGTTTGAGATTTCCTTGGGACTTTTTGCTGAGAAGTTTATTGATTGGATTCTTTTTGATATCAAATCGTTGGTTAGTTGCTCTTTTTTTGGTTTTGTTGATAATTCGTTGTGAACGCAGAAGTCTGGCTTGCTTGCCCTTGTTGTTTGATATGAGGCAGTCACTGTAGTCATAGCCTGTTTGCTTGGCTAACTCATGTGCTAACCACTGCGCTTGGTTAAAGCCTCGTTTCATGTAACTTTTTTTGGTGGTTGGGACAGGTATGATGATTGGGTTTTGCAGGTCGTGCAGTTGAGTGAGTTCATCTATGTGGGCTTGCCATGCTTTTATCCAGAGCTTGACCTCTTGCCAGATGCCAACTTGATTGGCGTATTTCCATGCTTTCATAAGTTCCATAGTTTGTTCCTCTGCAATCAGAGAGCTGCGTATCGCGGTATAGGCATGAGGTTGGTCAATACAATTGCGGCATTGATCAAAAGTCATAGAACCTTCTCCGTACCACTGCCCACAGCGCAAGCAAGAAGGACGCGAGATCCATGTCAGATGTCGTTCTCTGCAATCAGGGCATAGCAAGCCTGACTCATTTTTTCCAAGTAACCGTTGCTTATTAACGCAACTTTGACCTAGGCAATAGCGTGGGAATATGACGTCTAATAAATGGCTCATTTTATTTTTATAAGATTTTGATTATAGAGACTTATTATAAAAAATACAGTTTTTAAGTTTTCATGACCTTCGTTTTCTATTATATTATTTACTATGCTTCCTCGAGAAAAATTATTGTTTAGTGGCGTGGCTTCACTCTCTAATGATGAATTATTAGCTCTATTTCTACGTACAGGTTCAGCTGTTCAATCGGTGCATGAGCTGAGCCATGAATTGATTAAGCATTATCCTAATTTAAGTCAACTTGCTCGAACGACTGTCGAAGAACTCTGCCAGATTAAGGGCATTGGCACTGCCAAGGCCTGCGAGTTACTAGCTGCTGTTGAACTCGGCAAGAGAATCAGTCGCGAACAAATCCAAACTCAAAATATTACTCAACCTGAGCAACTAGCCGACTATATGATTCCTCTTGTTCAACATGAGCAAGTTGAAGTGTTGATGTGTTTACCTGTAAATAATCGGCATCAAATCCTCAGTATGCATGAAATCTCTCGTGGCACGATTAATCAAACCATTGCTCATCCACGTGATATTTTGCAACCTTGTTTAATTAAGCAGGCTTATGGTTTTTTTATCGCGCATAACCACCCCTCCGGTAATCCAGAACCTAGCTCTGCCGATGACAAACTCACAGCAAAACTTAAAGACGCTGCTGAGCTTTTAGAGATTAAATTCCTTGACCATATCATCATAGGTCAAAACCAAAACGGCAAAGCCAATTATTACAGCTACCAGAGCCAAGGTAAGCTTTAAGACCAAATTTCTTGATCTATAAGTTGCTTCTCTGCCTGCTCTGCCCAACCACGGTTAGCTGCTGGAGAGGCTGGTGAGGGGTGGAGTATTTTTGCCAAATTTAAAGATTCCAAATCATATTCTTGTTGGAGTTGTTTGGCTTTGTCGTGAGCATAGGCGCCGACTCCGACGATGGTTTTTATCTGGAGCGTTTGAACGACTTGAGCTAAATGTTCGAGGCATAGTTGTTCGACTTGTTTGATACGTTCTTTGGGGAGTTTGTCAGGCGTAATATTCTGCCCTCTTGCACCCAACCAAATAATGGGACAATAATTCATCACTATATGCTCCTCAAAAAAATCAGTAGCCACAGGGTATTTCTGACTAAATAATCCCCATAACCTCTCCCCGCTCACCTCACTGCGCTCACAGGCAAAGCCCACAATTGGGCGTTTAGCAAAAAAGGTCTCTGGCTGCTCGACTAAATCAGGCAGTTGCATCCAATCACGAACAGCTTCTACCTGACCAAATGGTATGCCTGTCTGCGTCATGCCAAAAGGACCAGGATTCATACCTAGGAATAAAACTTGCTTAGGCTTTTTGGTAAATTGATCAAGGTATGCATGATATACAGCACCGGCATAATCCCATGGGTAATAAATGTGAGCCACATCTTCTACATCCTCAAAACTAATGGCTTTAAGTCCTTGATTGAGTTTATAGGCACTATCTTTTAATTGTTGCTGGATTGACATGACTTATCTCTGTAATTATGCTGTGTTTGTGTTAGAAAATTCAGCTAAATATTCATCAAACTATCGCCATATTCTCATCATGGCAAGCTTGGACTCAACTGACGAAATAAAACTCCTTTCACAGATTGCTCAAGCAGCACAACTCGGGGCCGACATTATTGA
>DGKB01000027.1 GCA_002386905.1 Akkermansiaceae bacterium UBA4581
GAACACAAACGCCAGCGATTCCTCAAAAAAGAACTCGAATGGGTGCGTCGCAGGCCCTCAGCTCGTCGTACTAAATCCAAAGACCGTATGGATAAGTACTTTGAAATTGCCGATCAAGGACCACCTATCCAAGACGAAGATATTGATCTAATCATCCCAGTCTGCAAGACACTCCCTGCGCGTGTCATCGAAGCTGTCAATATTAGTCAAAGCATGGGTGAACGCATCTTATTTAGCCAACTCAATTTCAAACTTAGCCCTAAAGAGCGTATCGGGATTGTTGGCAAAAACGGTATGGGCAAATCAACCTTGCTTAAAACCCTACTTGGCATGATTGAGCCAGAAACTGGCACAATTAAACACGGACCTACCATTGATATTAATTACGTAGATCAAAACAGACTCCTACTTGACGACCAGAAATCCATCTGTGACGAAGTCGGAGAAGGTCAAGAACATGTACAACTCGGCAAAGAAACAATTGGCATTAGAGCTTATTTGCGTCGATTCCTCTTTGATGATGACCGCATCAACACCAAAATCGAACTCCTCTCAGGTGGTGAGCGCTCACGCGTCCTACTCGCCAAAATCCTTAAGCGTGGGGGCAATGTCCTCGTACTCGATGAGCCCACTAACGATCTCGATCTCAACACCCTACGTATCCTAGAAGAAGCACTGGCGCATTTTACAGGCTCAGTACTCGTAGTATCGCATGATAGGTATTTTCTCAATCGTGTTTGTACGGGCATCCTCGCGTTCGAAGATAGTGGCCTGCACTACTCCCCCGGCTCTTATGATTACTATCTTGAGAAAAAAGCCGAGCGTGACTTACAAAATGCAAGCTACATCAAACTCTCAGAGAGCAAACCTGTCACAACCAATAAAACAGAATCCTCAGCAATCAAAAAAGAAGCTCCACCAAAACTTAAATGGAAAGAAGAACAAGAGCTACTCACTATAGAAGAAGACATCCTCAAAGCCGAGCAAGCAGTCGAACAATTAGAAACCACTATTAACCACCCTGATTTCTACAAAGACCACACCGAAGACTACCAAGACTACGAAAAAAAGCTCAAAAAATCCCAAGAAAAAGTAGCTTACCTCTACAACCACTGGGAAAAGCTCGTAGCCATTCAAACCGCATGGGACGAATATAAAAACAACAAATAACGCGCCTAGCGGAGCTTTATTATTATATTTATAAGCCACAACTTTAATCAACATCATGAAAGTCAATGCCTACGCCGCCCTCGAACCTAAAGCCGCTCTTACTCCTTACACCTATGAACTAGGAGAACTAGGCGCTGAACAAGTCGATATCAAAATCAGCCACTGTGGGTTCTGCCACTCAGACTTAAGCATGATCAATAACGACTGGGAGGCAAGCACCTACCCTATCGTCCCTGGTCACGAAATCATCGGCGAAGTCATTGGATTAGGCTCAGCCACCAAAGGCCTGCAAATAGGCGACAAAGTCGGCGTCGGTTGGAATGCCGCTTCATGCATGAGCTGCCAAACCTGCATGGAAGGAGCACACCACCTCTGCGCAGACAAAGAATCCACTATAGTAGGCAGACATGGCGGATTTGCCGATCATGTACGCACCCATTGGTCATGGGCCATCAAGCTCCCCGAGGGCATCGATTTAGCCAAGGCAGGACCTCTACTCTGTGGTGGTATCACCGTCTTTAATCCTATCATCATGGCAGACGTTAAACCCACTGACAGTGTCGGCGTGATTGGTATCGGTGGATTAGGGCATTTAGCCATCAAATTCCTCAAGAGTTGGGGCTGTGAAATCATCGCCTTTAGCTCTAATCCAGACAAGACCCAAGCCATCCTAGACATGGGCGCGACCCGAGTCATTGACTCTACTGACCCCGAGCAACTTGCCAGTATCCAAGGCAAGCTCAAGCTCGTAATCAACACCACCAACGTCACTCTCAACTGGGATGCCTACCTAAACACCATCAAACCAAAAGGCGTCTTGCATACCGTAGGGGCCGTACCACAAGACATGGAAATCCCTGCACGCCGACTCATCGAAGCCGAGCGCAGTGTCAGCGGCAGTCCATTAGGTAGCCCAGCTCTCACCAAAACCATGCTCGAATTCGCCGTACGCCACAACATCTACCCCATCGTCGAGGAATTCGCCATGAGCGACGTCAACCAAGCCATCGACCATCTAAAACAGGGCAAGGCTAGATTTAGAATCGTCCTTACTAATGAGAATGGTTAGGCAGGATTCATATCACCTAATTGACTTCGTTCTCTAAGGCTCGCAGTAGGTCTCTACAGCTTCGCCTTACACGCCTCGCCACTCAGGCAATCTTAATCCTTACAGGGTTGGTTATTAAAATTCTTCAGCCTCATCTTCATCGAAAAACGATTCATAACTATCAAATTTAGCTTTATCTATGAGGAACTTGCCATCTTCTTTCTTGGTAATTATAACGCTGTTAATATGCAAATCATCCAACTTCTCAGTTGTAGCTAACTCGCCTTCTTCTAGCTTCAATAGGCGCCTTAACAACCAGTCTGCTAACTCTTTATTAGGGTTTGTCATCAAAGCTTTCCCCCCATCTTGACAAAGAGAAGCTGAAAAAACTTCCCCTGTTGGAACCTGCAAATCAAAAGAAACACCCTTATCGGGGAAAAAGTTACCAAAATTCTTACGTATATTGCTAGGAACAGGTATATACATTTCTCCAAAGTTTCTTTCTCTCCCACGAGCGTTCCACTGATTTAGACCACTTTTAGGAAACACTTCTTTTCCTCTTCCGTACAAAGGCAAAATAACAAAATCAACACCTTTAACTAATTGAGTTTTTTGTGGCAATTTAGGCTGATTAAAGATATCTAGAATAACTTTATAAGGATCATCTATAATATCTACAGGCATCTTAAATGCGTTATTTGGAATTATAAATTCACGAAATAGTGTGCTTTTTGAATGATTATATGAATATGAATGATAATCATCGTTAAATCTTAGGCTAGCACTTGTCGACCTTACATTTTTTATACTATTAATATCTATGGCTTTGTAATCAGACTCAAAAAGTATTAACTCTTTCTCTCTTCTTGCAACTATATGATACAATGATTGCTCAATACCATATAGGTTTTGAGCTAGATTAATTCTTTCATTTCTATATTTTGCTAACTCTAACGCTAACCTTTCATCCTTAAAGTTTGCTAGCTTAGATGACAACGAATTAAATTCTGCAATTTTTTCATTACTTCTATTTTTATTACATACAAAGGTTTTAAGCCCTACCCCTATTGATTTGTAGTTTGCATCAAAAGCTGTATCTGAGCGAGATAAGTTGTCTGCTTGAAAACTTCTGCAAAATATATTTTCAGCAACTCTATAATGAATTAAAGGAGTCAAACTCTCACTAAAAAGCCCTGAAAGTTTTGATACTGCTGATAACAACTTTAGGTAATCACCATTATTTTCAAGGTCTATTTCTGCAAATGACTTCATAGAGTTTTTATAATATTTCTTGTAATTTTTTCAACTAATGTAGTTGTTACGGAATTACCAGCTTGCATGTAAAGCTTACTATTTGCAATTTGAGGCAAAATATATTTGTCCATAGGGTAGCCCTGAAAAGCAAAACACTCTTTAGGTGTTAGCTTACGGATTCCATAATCATCTAAAATTAAAGGCACATTGTGACCTCCTGTTCCCATATTGGCTGTTAATGTAGGACAAACATTACTTTTATTTTCTCTAGCATACACTCGACGCCATTGATAAACGGTATCTTTAGATACCATAGCTTTAGACAATTCAGGATAATACCTGTGGTCTGTATTGTAGTAAAAGTTATCTGGCTGTTTATCTTTCTCTAAAAAATCGTGTATATTTTTTGTTAACGGAATTTCTGAAGGAAACTTAAAGTCAGCAAAATTTTTCACTTGTTTCGGGTCAAAAGCAACTATGAATATACGCTCTCTATTTTGAGGTATATTAGCATGCTTCATTGTATTTAAAATTTTATATGACACCTTATATTTAAGCTTTTTTTCTAAAATATCTAATATAATTTGAAAGGTGCGACCTTTATCGTGTGAAACTAAGTTTTTTACATTCTCTAAGAAAACTACTTTAGGTTTATGTTTTTCTATAATTTGCTCTAAATCGAAAAATAAAGTTCCTCTAGTGTCAGTAAAACCTTTTCTGTAGCCAGCTATAGAAAAAGCTTGGCAAGGAAACCCTGCGCACAATATATCAAATTTATTAGGTATATAACCCTTAATTAAATTCTGTGTAATATCACCAAATGGCACTTCTCCAAAGTTTGCCTCATAAGTTTTTTTAGCTTTTTTATCCCACTCACTAGTAAATACACAAGCTCCACCTGAATTTTGCATAGCTAAACGAAATCCTCCTATGCCTGCAAATAAATCTATAAAGGTAAAAGCAGGCTTTTTAGGCTTTTTGAAAGGAACATCTTCTGCTTCTAATAGTAAGCACTGTAATGCATCCTCTTTTAATTTGGACACATCCCCTTCACCATATTTATTTAAAGCGTACTCTTCTATAAGAGTTAATGCTTCTTCTTCATACTTCACAGCATCTATTTTATGCCTATTACTTATATAATGAGTTAGTATAGCTCCATTTTCTAAGGACTCAATTAATGGTTCTGTAGATAGTTTACTCATTAGTAGATTAATATCAAATAACTTAAATTACTCCAATAAAATAACTTCATTTAAATAAATAGTAAGCTAAATTTTTATATGGCGGATTCAACTTGCTAATACAACAAATACTTTAACTATAAGACCTCGGTTAATTATCAAACCAACTCAACTTCACACAAACAGCTTAGATTTTTTCTTGTGGCTAGGCGTGTGAGCTGTGGCTGTAGAAGAGCTACTGCCATCGGCTCGCAGAACAACGCCAGAAGGAAAAAGAAAGCTGTAAGTTGTCTTACTTAAAGCAACTTAAGACGGCCATGCGGGTATAAATGCCATTCTTAACCTGTTTAGCTATCAAACTCTTTTCATAATCAAGCACTCCATCACATAGCTCTACACCTCGATTAACGGGTCCTGGGTGCATGATGTAGAGGCCTTTGTCCCTGATTTCTTGGAGTCTGGCTTCGGTGACGCCGTAGAGGTTGTGATATTCTTTGGTGCTAGGGAAGTTCTGTTTGCCTTGGCGTTCGCTTTGGACTCTAAGCAGGTAGATGATGCTTGGTTGCCATTGCATGGCAGTTTCAAAATTGTCAAAAAATGTGACGTTTTTGTCTGCGTAGGCCTCACGGTTGGCTTGTAATGTCTGTGGAGCTAGGAATCCTACCTGTGCCCCAAGCTTGAGTAGTATGTTGCTCGTAGAGCGTGCGACTCTGCTGTGGAGTATATCTCCTGTGATGAGGATGCGCTGTCCTGAGATATCTCCGACTTCTTGCTGTATAGTGAATGCATCTAAGAGAGCTTGTGTTGGATGAGCGTGCATGCCGTCGCCTGCGTTGATGACGTGGGCGTGGGTTTGCTTGCCTAGTTGTTGTGTGAAACTTGAGGCGCTGTGTCTGACTATCATATAGTCGACGCCCATGGCTTCTAGG
>DGKB01000045.1 GCA_002386905.1 Akkermansiaceae bacterium UBA4581
AACATGGGAAAACCTAGATAAAGTTCAAGCACTAAAACAGGCCTGTTCATAGACTAATAATTTTTTAACCCTTATTTTTTCTTAATTAACCACGGAAAACACAACCTTCATCTCTATAGATAAAACCTTCTGTGCTTTCTGTGTCGTCTGTGGTTAGAACCCTCATTTTTTCTTAATTAACCACGGAAAACACAAAATACACGGAAGAAAAACTATACCTCTACTTCTAAATTCTTTAGCTAGATGTTCTTGGTAAGCAGCTTCTAAAAAACCACAGCCTTCATCTCTATAGATAAAACCTTCTGTGCTTTCTGTGTCGTCTGTGGTTAGAACCCCTCGTAAATCATGTCTTTTACCCTCCACCCACGTCATGCTGCAGGCACGATTAAGCTAGGACAATCTAAGAATTGCCAAATACTACTCAAAAACAATAGCTACTACCCTTGGTTTCTCATCATTCCCGAAGTTGAAGATAATATAATCGACCTACACCAGCTCGATACGGTTACCTACCAACACATTTGTAAGTTACAATACCAACTCTCTGCTTTTATTAAATCAGAGTTTAACTGCTACAAAATTAACACAGCCTGCATCGGTAACGTTGTAGAGCAACTCCACATCCACATCGTAGGACGCAATCCCCAGCTTATATCAGACCCAGCTTGGCCAGCACCTGTCTGGGGACACGATGCCAAACAAGCCTACACCGAGGAACAAATAACCGCCATTCAGCTAGCATTTGGGCAGTTGCCCTTGTAAAAACACGCAAAGACGCAACGTCGCAAAGAAACAATGAACCAAGCTGTCTCACTTTTATTTAAATTAGCGGCTTGGCTCCTTAGCGCGAAATTCATGACTTACCAAATCACCAGCCTTTAATCCAAAGTTGATTTTTTTGGAATAGTTCTCACCTTGATGCCATCTAGGCTAAAACCGTTGCCATGCATCCAAGTCAGCCTAAATCTCTGCGCTTTTGCTAACCTAATAGGATTATAATCTTTAGTTTTAAGTGTATAGATATCTTTGCCTGCACGTTTAGCTACTAGTATGATTTCCTCACCTGCAATTTCTAGTTTCGCTTTCTCACTATTTTTACCATCCTCACTAAATGAAGACAACCTGATTTCTAATACTTCAACTGCCTTACTAAAATACATAGTCAGAGACTCTGGTTTGCGACCTTTCACATAACTCCTGCCATCAATCAAGCTCCCTGCTGACCCCATATCCTCATCTTTAATTCCAAAACGAGTGGTTGTTTGATTGATTTCACCCTTAAATGGTTTAAATTTAAGCCTCACGCCATCAACCATAAGCTTACCTTTCTCAACATCACTAATCTGCCCCCAATCTAACAAATCAAAATACAACTCTTGAACCACCTCTTTTTTATCTAAAGAAATTTTCTTTTCCAAAGAAGTCTCCTTTTCCAACACACTCTTAAGCCCCTCTCTCTTACTATCTAAATTACTACTCTGAGCACTCACAAAAAAAGAGCTAATAACTGCCCAACACAGCAAAACCTTGGCTCCAAAACCCTTACGCGCTAAAACAACTCCACTCATCATCGCCTAATTTATAAATCAAAAGAAATATTTTAGAACACACACCTAATATATCAAGCTCTAATTTGATCTACACAAATTCAACTTGTCTCAAGCCGCATCATCATCTTCAGCCTGAATCACAGCATTTAGCTCTTACTAGTCCTACTACCCACTAAACACCAAAGAGCGACACCAATGATGCGCTCAGCAAAGCCATCACTAAACAAACTAACTTTGCTCTAATTTTTTATATTTACGCCAATTTTTAATAAAATGTCCTAACTTTAAAGTGCGTAATGCCCTTAAATAAGACTTGCGATACATACGTAATAAAGCCTTCTTACGCAATATAGGGTCAGAGATATTTTTTTCATAGATACTAATTATCTCATCATTATAGAACTTGAGCATATTGCTACTCTGACTCATATTATTATCATGCCAACGATAATAACTCATAGCTTTATCAATAAACCCCACCTCAAACTCACGACACAAACGTAGCCAAAAATCCAAATCCTCAAACCTAAATTGAGGATCATAATAACCAATTTTGGCATACACGCTCGTACGGTACAAATGAGCAGGAGTATTAACTCCACCACTACCATCGATAATAGCCTCATAGAGGCGACCTGCATTCTGCTTATTTGAGAAATTCAACTCACCTATCGGCTGACTACTCCCATCCACCTTAATTGAATTGGCATGTACCAAGACATACTCAGGATGATTCTCGAGATATTCTACTTGCTCTGAAACACGCTCAAAAGGCCAGTAATCATCAGAGCCAACAAACGAAATATACTCACCCTTAGCCTGTTGCGCTATTTCATTGAGCGTGTTACACATCCCCTTGTTAGGTCGAGTGTAGCAGATAGCCTTAGACGCAATCTCATTACCCAATTGGGCTTGCTCGTCTAAATAAGCCTTAGCCACCGCATAGGAATTATCAGGTGAGCCATCATCAATCACAATCAACTCAATATTAGAATAACTCTGCTCACAAATAGACGCCAAACACTCCACTATATAATCCTCATGATTATATAGTGCAACACCAACGGTAACTAGAGGGTGAGGGTGGTTAGACATTATCCATTATATTATTACAGGCTTGATCGCTAGTTTCAAGATTTTTGGCTTGTTGTTTAAGGCATCTACACATAAATTTACATTATCTATGAAACAATTACGCCGGCTACTACTACAAATTAAATGTAAGCGGAAGGGTGTCTATTATAAAATATCAAAAACATTACGATTACGTAAAAGCATTAGCTTCATTATAAACAAACGAGATAAAAACTCTATTCTTATTGGTGAAAATGTAGAAATACGCGCTTTAAGCTACATAGAGTTATCTGGAAACTTATCAATTGGAAATAATTCAGTTATTGGATTTAATAATTCCATACAATGCCACGGCAATTTATCTATTGGAAATAGTGTTCTTATTGGCCCGCATGTTAACATAGTTACAAGTACGCATCATCACGGAGCTTCTATAGATTTAGCTAGTAGTCACTTAATTACTGGAAATGTAATTATTAAAGATAATGCTTGGATTGGAGCAGGTGTAACAATAATTAAGGGCGTAACTATTGGTCAAAACAGTGTTGTTGGAGCTAATTCACTAGTTAATCGAAATGTCCCAGAAAATACAATCTATGCAGGTATTCCAGCTAAGCTTATCAAAAATATTAATTAACAGAGCTTCAATAAGATTTTCACTATTTCACTATTCAATCCAATCTTCATAATAAACTTTGCTCTCTTTCCTCTCTGATACTTAATTAATGATGATTGAACTAATAGGTTTAGTGCTTGCCTCCTATTTTTTTTATAAGCTTTAGCTAAATAACGTAAAGCCTTTTTTTGCGCATAATTATAATTACTATGCTTATCCATGACTCTAAACATTTCATTGGATAAATCTTGTTTAGCAGACGAAATTCCACACCCAACCCTATAGGTAACTAGAACCTCATCTAAATAAATAATATTATATTTATTCAAAACTCTTAGGTTCATATCATAATCATTAAACTTAAGAGATGAATCATACCCTCCTAATTCATCAATAACAGCTCGCTTAAATACCATGGCTGGAGCAGGAAAAAAGTTATTTTTTATACATAACTTAAATAATTTCAACCTAGAAGCATGTAGCAGCACATTAGTATCTAACTTAAGTTTATCAAAAAAAGAACCTCTCAGTAATCTCCCTTGCTCATCACACATCTTCATATTTGAATAAACTGCTGCTGCGTCTGGATTTCTTTCTAATTCTCTAATACTTTTAATAAGAAATTCAGGTTCCCAAAAATCATCTGCTAACCCAACTCGGTAATCCCCTGTAGCGATATTTAGAGCTCTATTAACGCTATACGATATTCCCTGATTTTTTTCATTTTTAATATATTGATACTTATAATTATAGTGCTCTAAATATTGACATAGTTTTTTCGTTTCCTCGGGAGTTGAGCCATCATTTATAATTACATGGTCTATTTTATCCTTAGGATATTTTTGATATTTCAATTTTTCTATAGCTTCTATTACTCTTTCTACATTGTTGTAAACAGGTTGTACTATACTAATAGTTGGTAAAAGTTTTATGCTCATATATTAATCGCTTGTTTAAATCCTACTTATATGAATACGGAATAGTTTTCATAATCATAAAGTTATTTGCTAGCCCATGTATAATTTCAAAGCTCTTCTCTTTGCCTTTCTTGTCTCTTTATCTCTAATTAATGAGCACCTAATATCAATAATTATACTTTGCAAGCGATTACACTTTTTAAATGATTTATCATTTAAAAAGTAATTCTTATAAATTTTAGTAAACAACTCTTCTATTTCATCTAGCTCTCTTTGACTTAGCCCTGAATAAAGTATCTTTTTATTTTCAAAGTCTTTAGGATAATTATTTATAAATAATGATTTTTTATTTAAATAATTTACAGCTATATAGAGTTCAATAGGATTTGTGTACTCGTTAAATTGAACAATCCAATTTTCATCTAAAGTATAAATAATGGGAGTATTACCAGGTTTATTTATTATATTAATAATATGATTTTTAAGTTGCATTGAAGTATTCCAATCGACTTGTTGTTTTTCTAACAATTGATTTACCCGTTTTAATTTTTCTAATGTTATTCTACTAACTGATGAATTTGCATTTGCATTTGCATTTGCATTTGCATTTGCATTTGTAATTTTGCAAACAGCTGAGAAATCTTGAATTAAATTACCTCCTTCAAATTGCTCTTTTTCAAAAGGTCTAATAATTAAATTTTCTTGCCCAAATAAAGATTCGTAAGCCTTTATATTATCCAGCAATTTAACATAGTCCTTAGTTTGGTTTGCATAAGCTACTATATCACCAGAAAAATAAATATTTTTTCTACTTGGATCATTATATTTAACTTCCTGTTGCCATGCTGAAACTACATGCTCAATAAGAGGGCGAATATAAATAATAATTTTAAAATCCCATTGCTTTAGGTAATCAGAAAATAAAGCTGATAAATTAGCAACTACCTTAGTGTTTAAAAAATTCTCTCCTGATAAAATGATATCTTTACCTGGGAACGTCTTAGTAGCCAAACTAAATAATTCTTGAGCACCCCATAGATCATCACTCATTAAGCAATTACCTATTTCATGTAAGTATGGCATTTTTAACCCACCTAATCTCTTACTTTTAATAGGCATAGGATAGTAAGCGCCTTGTTTTAATATGTTTTTTTGATTATCATTACAAAATTTTTGAATGGAGCTTGAACCACACTTCCACATACCAACATGTAAATATACTGTTTTTTTCATTTTTTTACAAAATACTTTTACTTAGTTGAAACTCTATTCACCTTTATATATGAAACAATCTTTCTTCTTAGGGGCTTAGTTGCTTTTTTTAATAATTTCAAATAATTAACTTTAATCTTAATATAATTTTTAGATGGCGGATTCAACTTGCTAATGCAACAAAATAAAAAAGCTAAGATGAGATAAATAGAGTATAGTAAGGGTGTAAAAATCCTAAAGCAACTATATGAATAAATCCCACCTTAGCGAGTCAGATCGTAAAGTAATTGAATCAATGTTAAAAGCCAAAAATACACAAAGTAAGATAGCCAAGTTACTTGGCTATCTTCGCTCGACGATTAGTCGAGAGATAAGGCGTAATATTAGCCTAAGAGGAGGTTACAGGTACCAGCAAGCCCAGAAACTAAGTCTTATGCGTCAAAAAGATAAACGAGGTAAAGAAGTTAAAATAACCGCAGAGTTAGAGCTAAAGGTTCAGTACTACCTACTCTTAAATAAGATATAGCAGGCTTAATATACGCTACAATATAGACATCAAATTTCTGTTTTAGCTTTTTAAATTCAATACTGTCTAGTAGAGATAAATTTAAAAAAACATTTCTTCTGAAAAAAAGCAGCGCATGATTATTACTCTTTTCAAAGTCATGTGGAATTTGAGCTAACTGATCTTTAGGGCCTGTTAAAATATTTCCGTTTATAGATAGTTCTAGCTGGTCTTTTTGAAAGTACAACCTCCCACCTTTGGGATAGAAATACCCCAAACCCAACAAGCAATCTCTATTTTTTGTTAGAAATAGTTGAATAGAACTCGTTCCCGTTTTAGGAGTTCCTATATAAATATATATTTTTTCATTTTAAAATGAATGAATAATTTTCAAAGTAAATTCTAAGTTAATCTCATTATTGAGCAAGCAATTGAGTTACTTTTCGTATACTATCAATATTTATCGTCATTCCAGATATGGGTAAACTTACACACTCTTGGTGTATCTGCTCAGTAATTGGATAATTTTGCTGATTCCAGCTAGTATAAGCTTGTTGCTTATATGGTGGTATAGGGTAGTGGATTGAGGTTTGAACCCCTTGCTCTAGCAAGTCTTGCTGTAATTGCTCCCTGTGAGCGGTACGTATCACAAATAGATGCCATACATGAGACTGCTCTACCTCCCATTGAGGTAAGATAATCTCAGAATTAGTGATATTATCTAAATAGTACTTAGCTGTTTGTCTGCGATTGGCTATCTCTGCATCGAGATGCCTGAGCTTAACTCTGAGCATGGCAGCCTGCATCTCATCTAACCTACTATTAATGCCTTGGTAGAGGTTCTCATATTTCTTATGGCTACCATAATTACCTAATGCTCTGATGACCTGTGCTAGTTCACCATCATTAGTCGTGACTGCTCCTGCGTCTCCTAAAGCTCCTAGGTTCTTACCTGGGTAAAAACTAAATCCACTAGCATCACCTAGATTTCCTGCTTTACTCCCCTTATATTCTGCTCCGTGCGCTTGGGCTGAGTCCTCTATAATTTTTAATTGATACTTATCTGCTAATTCCTTGATAGGTTGCATATCACAGACCTGACCATAGAGATGGACTACCATGATAGCTTTAGTTTTATTAGTAATAACTACTTCTATTTTGCTAGCGTCGATATTATAGGTATTAATATCAGGCTCAACTAATACTGGTACTAGGTTATTCTCTGTGATGGCGAGAATTGAGGCAATATAAGTATTAGCGGGGACGATGACCTCATCACCGTCTTGTATGATGCCTAACTCCTTGTAAGCTCTAAGGATTAGAATTAATGCATCTAGTCCATTAGCGACTCCTACGCAATGCTGGGCGCCGCAATAATTAGCAAACTCTTGCTCAAATTGCTGACATTCTTGCCCCTGTATATACCAGCCACTATCAATCACTCTTGAACAGGCTTCTTTAAGCTCTTGCTGATACTGGGCGTTAACTAACTGTAAATTTAAGAATTGTAGTTGAGCCATAACTTAACCACTCAATTAGGTTACTTTCAAGTTAACATAATCAATAATTTGACTAATGTTTTGTAGCTGCGCTATATCCTCATCTGGAATTTTAATCTCAAATTTTTCTTCAACTAATAGATACACATTAACTAAATCTAATGAGTCTACGCCTTGATCTGTTAGACTTATGTTAATATCTAAATCCGAGCTTTCAACTAATGAACTGACTTCATCTAAAATGCTTTTAATATTACTTTCTGTTGCTTTCATTTTTAAATTTTATATAAAATTGTACTGGCCCAAGACAAACCAACTCCAAATCCAGATAATACTATCTTTTCTGCTTCTAGTGTTGTCAATTCTTTACTTAATATAATAGGTATGGATGATGAGACTGTGTTTCCATAGTCAAACATTTCAAAAGTAACTTTGTTAGGTTCAACACCTAATCTTTTAGTAATTGTGTCTACAATATACTTGCTGCCTTGATGTAGTATATATTTATCTATCTCTTCTAATGTTAACTTATTTTTATCAAGCAGCTCTTTAATTTGTTTGGGTATTTGTGTAGCGGTAAAAGCAAATACAGCTCGACCATTCATAAATAGTTTTTCTCTACAAATAAGTTCTGAGTAATGGTCTCCATTTGTCCCAAAAACAAAGTCTAATGGTGCATATTTAGGTGTATCAGAAATTAAGCTAACTGTGGCTGCATCACCAAATAACAAGGCTGTGTTTTTATCATTTGAATCAATGATTTCAGAATACGGGTCCGAGGTAAACAATAGACCCTTTTTAAAGTTATTGCTTTTCATAAAGCTTATGATGACAGATAACCCATATACATACCCACTACAGCCTAAAGAGATATCAAAACAAGCGCATGATTGAGGCAAATTAAGCTTACTTTGAACAATGGCTGATGTGTGAGGGATTTGATAGTCGGGGTTTTGAGTCACGACAATGCAGCAGTCTATACCTTCGGGGCTTACTTGTAAGTTATTAAATGCTTTTACACATAAATCCGAAGCTTTTTCAGTACTAGATTTAATTGCTCTAGCGTCTACTCCTAATTTTTCGTGAATAAAATGATTATCTAGATCAAACTTCTCTTTAAGATCGTAATTAGACTCTCTATCTTCTGCTATATAGCTTGCAATTGATTCTAAACCTATCATGCCAATTATTTTAATAAACTAAAGTAAATATACCCTGCTGACTGTCCACCTAAAAATAGCTCTGTTTTTGTTAAGCGAAAGTTAAAGTTAGCTTTTAACTCTAATTTTAACTCTTGATGGTGAATTTCTGCTGATTCTAGATAAGGTTTATTTAACTGCAGTTTAGTAAATAACCATTTTCCTTGTTCGTCAGCAAATAAATGTAATAATAAATGTTTATTTAAAGCTACCACATTTTCAATAAATGTATAGTGCTTAATAGTACTTATAGTTACGCTCTCATTATCATGATTAATAATTGATGCTTCAGTAATTAAACTTTCATCATATTGGTAACTTTGACTTACCGGCTCGAGCGTCTCTAATACATACCAACTATTTTTAATGCCTTTTGCATCTAAATAATGAGCTATACATTTAATTCGCTTTCTATCTATAGGTAATTCTTGAGTGAGCTCTAAATGAGTGGAGGTTACCCCATGAAATGATATTTCTAATTGAGTCATATCACTATTGATATTAATTAAATAATTAAATACCGCATTATATATATCTGTCCCATGTACATACAACCTCGTACCTTTAAGTTTAAATTTTAATAGTTTGCTCATTGCTTTAATTGTACAAAGTTACGTATTCTTTTTATATGATTATAGGCAAAATTACCTGAAACTGACTCATCAGCCTGTATATTATTAACCACTATACTACCTATTTTCAAATTAGCTCTATCTCCTATAGATATATTATGTGCGATACTACAACTCGGACCTACCCATACTTCCTCGCCTATAGTCACATAGCCCGCCACTTGAGCAGATCCTGCAACTAAAGTATAACTACCTATAGTTGAACCGTGCCCTATGTTGACTTGAGGTCCTATTTTTACATGATTAGCTATAACCGTCTGCTCATAGTGATAAGATTTTTGAATAATAGCTCCTGCAAGAATTTCACAATTATCTCCTATTCTAACTCCTCCCGCATCATGAACAAAAATAGACTCTTTATTAACTACTGAATTATGTAGCCCTCTAGCTCCAATTATGGCTCTGCTATCTATATAGCTGTTATTACCTATATAAGAATTACTTGTTATGATTACATGCTCGCCTATATGAACATTATCGCCTATATGAACATTGTCTCCTATAATAGCTGTTGACGCTATTTCACAATTACTTCCCAAATAGGACTCTTGCGGTATAAAAAAATTATTTTTATACATGAAGTTGTGTAATAAATAATAATCTTTTTGAGGGCTTTCCGAAATAATTAAGCCTTTATTCTTATCCACTTGAGGAGCTAGCTTCTTATTAGTGATGACTGCTGTAATACAAGGGTTCTTATTGGCTTGTGTCAAAAAACCTTCATTTAACACAAAACAGCAAGTACCTTTAATGAAAGAATTAGCATAATGCGTGATACTTATCTCTACATCCCTTAATACTTGAGACTCACTAAAATAATTACTAATCTTCATCATTAAGAAGCTTTAAAAAAACATCATAATCCCTAATGTAATCAGATTCATCGTAATAGCTATCAGCTAGTACCATTAGCACGCAATCCTCGCTAAAGCTAGACATCTCTCTCCATATCGCACCCTCAATGAGTAATCCGTGATTAGGCGAGTTGAGATCATAGCTCTCTTTGCTCTGCCCATCATCTAATGTAAATGTACAACTACCACTAACGCATATAGCTAGTTGCTTGAGATTCTTGTGAGCATGCTTGCCTCTGGTGACCTCTGTGTCTGTTCCGTAGATATAATACACTCGTTTAATATCAAAAGGCACATTGTTATTCTCCTCAAATGAGACTAGAGAACCTCTATCGTCTCCAAAGATATTAAACTCTATTAATTGCCCTAACATTTTAATTCATTAGTTAAACTCATTTTTTACCATACTTTCAACTACCTTGCCTCTAGCATAACTTGACCAGTGAGTATCGTCTGGATAGTATATATCAGTAACTCCTTTGTCTAGTTCTGATTGCAAGATTTGCTTGGTATCTATAAATATGTATTGCTTGTCTAGCTGTCTGAACCATTCGAATAGCTGGCTCTGAGGGTAAGGATTATCGATGATGTAGTCGTAATATAACGTGTATTTATCCACGGCTGGCATAAAGTATAGCTTGATCCCTTGCTTGGCTAATAATTGAGCGAGTTGATTAAGGTTGGCGTTGACTTGCTGGATAGCCTCTAAGCTCTCTAGCTCAAGTCTGGTTAAATCATGGTAAAACCCTAATAGCTGGCGTTTGTTACGCGAGCTAAATAGGTTTTGGCTGAGGGTGAGTCTATAACATTGGGAGCTGTAGGCATGGTCATCAAAATGATAGAGTAAGTTGTATTTAACAGCATTATAGTTACGGTTATTCACAAACTGCGGAGGAGCTACAGACCTGCAGTATTTAGCCTTACTCTTTATTTGATAATTGTTATCTAGATTAACCTCTCTACTTATTGATAAATCTAAATTTCGATTAAATCTAGGTATCACCTCTCTTTGAACAGACTCAACGATGACGTGATGGACGCCTTTGTCCTGCAAAAAGCCACTATTAGCCAGCATAGCAACTGTCTCTATATAGCCTTTTGTGCCTGAAAATTGTGGTATATTTAGTACTTTTAGGCCCGATATATCAGTTAGCACATCTTGATAGTAAGGGTTCTCTCCACCGCCACCAGCATTAGAGAATGAATCACCTATAGTTATGGCGTCTAACTTTTGCCCTGCATATTCATTAAACTTAATATGCTGTTTATCCACTGTGACTTCATTAAATCTAGGCAATAAACTATCTATTTTGTAAGACATCTTTGCTAAACCTCCTATGGCTTGCTCGTTAGCAAATATGTGTTTGGTGCATAACTGCCATACTAACCCGTGAAATAGAGTAAACACAGCTAATGTTACGATGAGTATAATGACAAATTGACGTGATGAAAGCTGACTCATGATTAAAAATTAAAGTATAAAAATTCCGAAGCCGAGCCTCCCATCATCGATAAGGCATAAAATAAAATACCTAAGCAGATAACTAAGTATATCCAATTCGATTTGAACTTATCACCTATTTCATGAGTATTTTTAGCCAAAAGGCAAATAAGTAATCCTACAATGACCCAAACCTCGCTCATCTCACCATCGATATTACCCATCCATTTACCAAAGCTCACTCCATAATCGGTGAGAGTCTCCATCCATGGGTTTCTTCTAAGGTTTTTAGCTGATAAGGTAACCTGTCCGCTAAACATGGCATTAATGACCTTATTAGCGCTTTCCCATGAGGTGGCTCTAAAGAATATCCATGTGAGGTTGATAAAGTTAAAGGTAATCAACCATGCGAGCCAACGAGGCATGCTGATTTGTAATTTAGTTGCGAGTTTAGCCCATAATCGATGAATAATGAGAGCTACGCCATGTAGCGCCCCCCAGAGTAGGAATAACCAGCCTACTCCATGCCACAAGCCTCCGATGAGAAAGGTGATGAGCAGGTTAGTGCAGACGAGCGCCTCATGCCCTCTGTTGCCACCTAGTGGGATGTAGATGTAGTCTCTGAGGAAGCGGCTCAAGGTGATGTGCCATCTGCGCCAGAAGTCCTGAATATTGTAGGCTTTGTAGGGTGAGTTAAAATTAATAGGTAGTTTGATGTTAAATAGGAGTGCTGCGCCTATTGCCATATCTGTGTAACCACTAAAATCAAAGTAGAGCTGTAGCGTGTAGCTCAGGGACGTAATCCAGCCCTCGACGGCGTCGAGCTGCTCGGCGTGATCAAACCCTGCAGTTGCCCACTGCGCAAATTGGTCGGCAAGCACTACTTTTTTAAAGAGTCCTATACTAAAAATGAAAATACCCTTAGCTAGGTTGTCGTAGTTGATGCTCTTACTGAGTTTATCAGCGAACTGCGGCATCATTTCTTTATGGTGCACAATGGGTCCCGCGATGAGTTGGGGGAAGAAGGTAACAAATAAGCTATAATCCAAAAAATTGTAGTCTTTGGTATGACCTCGATAGGTATCGACGAGGTAGGCTATCTGCTGAAAGGTAAAAAATGATATAGCCAGTGGCAAGAGAAGGTTGAGGGGTTCAATACCGCCTTGTGTTAGTAGGTTGTAATTGCCGATAAAGAAGTCAGCATACTTGAAATAACCAAGCAAGAGAATGTTAGCTATCACACCTAGAGTGAGTAACCATTTAGCTGGCTTTTGGTTGAGTAGATACCCTAGTAGATAATTCACACCTATTGAACCTAGGATAATAGGTAGGTAGATAGGTTTCCAATAGCCATAGAAAAACAAGCTACTTAATACGAGAAATACCTGCGCTGCTGTGCTGAGATTCACCCTATTGAGAAGAAAATATAGCCCGCATACAACTGGCAAAAATAAGAGAATGAACTCGTAACTATTAAATAACATAGCTCACTGGTTTGTTAATTATTCTGAGATTTTTCATACAACTCTTTATACCCTTGTTGATAAGTAGGGTGTGGTTATATCTGTAGTTTAGTTTGACGTAATAAATTGCCTGAAATTTTCTCGATGTACACAATGTACTTGTGCTTGGTAATTTTGCAAGAAAGGCTTAGGAGTTTTGGCTTTTTTACTGGTCCATTTAAATTCAAAAGCTCTAATATCATCTTGGTTTTCTTCAACAAAATCAATCTCTTGTTGTTGTTTGGTCCTCCAAAAGTACATTTTAACCATAGGGTTTTGATAACTATTGAGCTTGTAACGCTCTGCTATTAAAAAGTTCTCCCATAGTGCTCCTTTATCAGTTCTTAGATTGAGGGGGCCAAAATTGCCTATAAGCATGTTTCTTATGCCATTATCATAGAAATAGATTTTGCGATTTTGTTTGATTTCATTTCGTGCGTTACGACTAAAGCTTTTGAGTTTAAAGATTACATAGCCTTTTTCTAGTATATTGATATATTTCTGTACAGTTATTTTATTAATACCTAGTAATCTGGATAGCTCATTATAGTTGACCTCGTTCCCTACTTGTAGGGCTAATGCTTGGAGCAGTTTTTCTAGTACTTCGGGCTTTTTAATGTCAGTAAAAGTTAATAGGTCTCTATATAAGTAACTGTTAACTAAATTTTTTAAGATTTCCTGTTCTTCGCCTTGATTGTTAATAACATCAGGGTAGAATCCGTAAAGTAGTCTGTTTTCTAATTGTTGCTCAGTTTTTATTACGCCTAACTTGTTTTCATATTCTACCCAAGAAATAGGAAATAATTCATATTCCCATTTTCTACCAGTAAGAGGCTCATTAAGCTCATTACCTAAATCAAACGATGATGAGCCACTAACTAATAATTGCACATCCTTAAATTGATCTACAATTATTTTTAAGGTTAAACCTATGCCACTAATTCTTTGTGCTTCATCAAGGAAAACATACTTC
>DGKB01000029.1 GCA_002386905.1 Akkermansiaceae bacterium UBA4581
TAAGGATAATTCAATTTTGCCTTTAGGGGTAAACTTTTTTGAGTCTCCAACATAGTCGAGCCAATGTTCTTTGGGTATATGTTGCCACCCTTTTTTCACATTATGCCCTGCTTCTGCGTGACGAATATAATAAATCTCTAATCCAGCCTTGCAATCATTGATCATGATGCAGATGGCCACGCTAATAGCAAGCAATACCCCTATATTTTTAGTGAAAAATTTCATGGGTGAAATCTGACCCAAAAAAAACCAAAAAGCAATTTGAAAGTTGCTTATTTTCAGACAGGTAACATCTATCTTAACCTAAACCACTGAACCAAATAGTGAGAAACCAGTTGTGTCTTCTATCTTAACCTTGACCATCTGTCCAATAAGGCGCTCATGCCCTTCGAAATTAACAATTTTGTTATGAGAGGTTCGTCCCATGAGGCGCTGTTTATTATTCTTAGATAAGCCTTCACAGAGGATCACTTGCTCTGTACCTAAAAACGCTTTGTTTTTCTTAATGGCAATATCTTCGACTACTTGAAGTAAGGCTTGGTTGCGTTGTTCTTTGACCTTTTCATCGAGCTGCCCTTCCATTTCTGCTGCGGGAGTGTTCTTGCGCTTAGAATACCTAAATACAAAAGCATTATCAAATTTCAAACGCTTAACTGTCTCCAAACTGTCTTGAAAATCTTGCTCTGTCTCACCAGGAAAACCTACAATAATATCTGTCGTAATCGCTAAATCTGGACGAGCGGCTTGCATTTTTTCACAAATCTCAACGAACTTAGCATTTTTATACGGGCGGCGCATCGCTTTAAGAATACTATCACTACCACTTTGCATCGGAAAATGAATATGACTACACAACTTAGGCAAATAAGTAAAAGCCTCAACCAAATCATCACGATAACCAATCGGATGTGGCGAAGTGAATCGAATACGCTCCAGCCCCTCAATAGCATGTACTGCCTCTAAGAGCTGCACAAATGGAGATTTACCATCTACTTTGTCAAATTCTGTTCGTCCATAGAGATTGACAATCTGCCCAAGTAACGTCACTTCCTTGACTCCCTTAGACACTAAATCCTTAACCTCATCGACAATTTCAGCCATAGGGCGGCCACGCTCCTTGCCTCTGGTATCAGGCACAATACAGAAGCTACAGCGCATATTGCAGCCCTGCATAATAGAGACAAAAGCCGTTGGCTTTAACTCCTCTTCTATATGGCTCTTAATCGTATTTTGCGAATCGACTTCTTCGTCAATATCACAAATAGACTCTCCTTTAAAAGTTGCCGACAAATCATCCATACGCAACTCCATACGCTTGGATAATATACTGTCTACATAATCAAAAACCCTGTGATATTTTTGCGTACCAACCACCACATCTAAATGAGGGATTTTCTTAAACAAATCCTGCCCATGACTCTGAGCCATGCACCCCATAAAACCATAGACGACATGAGGACGTTCGCGACGAAACTTACCCATAATACCCATCTTACCCAGAGCTTTTTGCTCTGCTTGATCACGCACTGAACAGGTATTAATAAGAACCGCATCTGCCTCTTGCTCATCAGACGTGATTGTATAACCACCATCTATAAACATCTGCGCCACTTGCTCAGTGTCACGCACATTCATTTGACAACCATAGGTTTTAATAAATACATTCGGCATAGCACTGCTATAGCAAGCGTCACTCAAAAAGTGAAGAGTGAAAACTAGGTTTTTAAATTATCAAAAATCAAAGAACCGCCCCCAAGATTATTTAGTTAAGGTTTTGGTTGGCTCGTGGGTTCTAAGGTTATCAATTCGATGCATTATCTAATAATGCATAAAATTTACTATTCCTAGGTTCTTTAAATATTTCAAAAAGTATCTTCTCAATTAAGCTATGAGCTAAATCAATATCTCTGTTGCAATTTATATAAATAAATTCCATTTCACCATAATGATTCTCTTCAACTATCTTATAATCAAGATTATCATTTATAGCTAGTTCAATTATTTGAGGATAATAGTTTTTTGACCAATTTGCATTAGGAAACGCCAACTGAATATTAATTTCATCTTTATTTATTATAAGTTTTCTAAATTGGATGAATTTTTTAGAAAATATCCTGTTAATAACTAATGTTGAATAATTATACCCTCTTTCATCTAAATCAATTAAATATGATTTTAACTGATTAAAGCTTCTTGCTGGACCTTTACTTCCTATCCATAGAAGTATAAATATAAATGCAATAACTAATATCGATATAATCATGATTATTGTATTAAAAAAGATCTGAAATAGTTCCTACTACCTGGCATATTGTATATCCTTAATTGGGGAAAGTCCTTTTACTCGCTATCTATTGCGTTGGCTCGTGGGTTTATTTTTCATTTCTTGTTTAAAGTTAGCTACTATTTTTTCAATGGCAATCAATAGATTTTCCTCATTATAAGATTTAATTTTTTTCTCTTTTACCATTTTAATTAAATACTTATTAGTTTCAATTGGCAAATCTTCAAAGTATGAAATTAAATCTTCTCTGATTTTTTTTGTAATTACTATATCAATAGCCAAAAAATCGTCTTTTTTATTGAGTTCATAAGCGTCTAAACCCGAGCCTTCATAATTCTTTATCTCTCCACAAACTCTAAAAAGAAAAGCTAATTCTTTAAAAGGAAAGTCTTCAAATACAATTTCTTTGCATGCTCTTTTAAAAGCCATGAAATAAGGAACAAATAAATTAGAAACTTTTTTCCCACCCATTTCAGCGCCTGATGTTATAATTGTTGTTTTATTCATTACTTACACAGTAAATATGTCCCATGTGCAGTTTTTGTGCAAGCCATTCTGCGCTAACCAGTATTTACCCCTTAAGACTGCCCCTTTTTATTTAAGGAGTTAGATAGTAGCTAAACACAGCTTATATTTATAAAGCTGTGTGGTTTTAGATAATTAATTTATTTATTTTTTTATAGGGCTTTAACAGGAACTCTGTGAAATAGAGAAAACCGCTAGTTAGGTTTAGATACGAGGCGTGTGGTTTAAACCCATTTAGCTATTCATTGTTTTTAAATCATAAATTTATGAAGGTTTAATAGAGCCCCTGTTCAATCAAGAAAACCACTAGTTAGGTTTAGATACGAGGCGTGTGAGGTGAAGCTGTAGTAACCTACTGCAAACCTTAGAACTTGTTTAAGCAAAACCCATTTAGCTATCCATTGTTTTTAAATGGCTAAATCATAGAGCTTTTATTTATTAAGCTCTATGATGGTTTTGAGAATCTAAGCGCTATGACGCAGAACCTTATGGCAAAGTGTAGAAAACCTACTCGAGACATAAGGCATGTCTAAGGAAGAGCGCTTAGAGCTCAAAAGATCCTCTTAAAAACCTTAAAACTTGTTTAAGGAGTTAGATAACAGCTAAACACAGCTTGTATTATATTAAGCAAGCTGTGTGGTTTTAGATAATTAAGCGCTTACTCTAAGAATTGTAGCGCGCAGTGAACAAAACGGTTCTCGAGCACTGCAAAAGTCTGTAAGTAAGCGCTTAATTGCTAAAAGAGCTGTTATATAACCCTTAAAAGGTGCTTGGTCCCCCTATAAGCCGAATTCTGTCAAAACCCACCACTGTGCGAAAGTCGGTGATGGCGATGATTATTTATCTTAGATCATGAATCATGACTTCTATTCAGGATCTACCTTAGCGAACTAAGATGCGACTAATACCCGGAGATTCAACGAGCGAGCCACTCTTCTCCTGTTATGTCTTGCACTGCGAGGGGTTTACCTAGCCTCTTTTGTTACCTCTAGAGCGGTGGGCTCTTACTCCACCTTTTCACCCTTACCTTACTTGCGTAAGGCGGTTTAATTTCTGCGGCACTTTCCGTCGAGTATTGCTACCCTCCCTTGCTTTCACAAGGCTCGCTGCTCTTTAGTGTCCGGACTTTCCTCTAACTCATAAATGAGCTAGTAATCACCCAGGGAACCAAGCGAAGTTAGTCAATAGATTAACTTAAGAAATGAAAAGTTTAAAATACAAAAATATTCAAATTCACACAACATATACTGCGCTATTTAAGCACAAAAAAAGCAACCTGAATACGGCTGCTTTTTTGTTCACTGATAAGGATAAAATTAATTAATGTTAATTAAACTTGGCTCCGGTGGTTGGGGTCGAACCAACGACCTAATGATTAACAGTCACCCGCTCTACCACTGAGCTACACCGGAAAATCCAAGTCTAAATACCCTACCGAAGCAAGGTGGAGAGTTTCTATCTTATCTCTAAATTGATTTCAAGTCTATTTTACAAAAAATATGTAGAAAACTTGTATTATTATTTTTCATTCTTAAAATAAGCCTCTATAAAACCAAATACATCTTTAGCTTGCTCTATGTCTAAAAGTAATTCTGCTTGCTTTGAAATAATAATCGGCTGTTCTGGTTCTGTAACTGAGCTTAAACCATGAGACCCTCGAATCATACTTGCGTCTAAACCTATGACATCAAGTAAAGCTCTAAATCCTAATTTTTTCTTAAGTAGAAATTTAATGATTTTTAACTTCGCCCCTTTTAGGTTTGGATCTACAAATAACTCTGTTGGGTCATAGCCTATCTTACGATGAATATCGATACAACGAGCATAATCAGGTGCTAATTTATCATCTAACCAATAGTAATAAGTAAACCATGCATCAGGCTCAGCACTTACAATGATATCTCCAGCTCTCTTATAAGCAACTGAATCTGGGCTGTAAAGCTCATCACGTAATTGAACTCTAGCGATACCTTTGGTATTTCTTAGCAAAGTAAGAACCTCTGCCTCAAGGTTTTTGGTTTTCAGGTAGACATGAGCAACCTGATGATCCGCTACTGCAAAAACCTCAGACATTCCTAAATCTAAAGCCTCTAAACCAAGTTCATTTTTAAGTTGCAACCACCCTTGCTTTCTAAAAATACGGTTAAGATGTATAGGTTTTTTAACCTCTGATATGCCATACTCAGATACGATGACAGGTTCAACACCTTGCTTTTCTAAGCGTTCAATGAGGTTCATTAGGACATCATCTATTTCTGAAATACATCTAATAGTCTTGGTATGGTCTGAGCCAAAACGCTGCAGGTCATAATCTAAATGCGGAAGGTATATCAAAGATAAATCAGGTTTATATCTATCTTCGACCCAGCATGCTGAATCCGCAATCCATTGTGAACTAGGAATTCCCGCTCTAGGCCCCCAAAAGCTCATAAACGGGAATTCACCTAAATCTGATTTGATTTCCTCACGCAAGGTCATGGGGTGAGTGTGAATATCAAATACTTTTCTACCATCAGCAGGATAGAGGGGTCGTGGAGTAATGGTTATATCAGCTGTTGAATACATGTTGTACCACCAAAAGAGCTTAGCGCACGTAAAGTCTGGATTTTCGGCTTTGAGTTTATCCCAGATTTTATCTCCCTTGACTAGATGGTTGCTCTGTTTCCAAAATTTAACCTCTGCAGACTCTCTATCATACCAGCCATTAGCAACAATCCCATGCTCATTTACACTCTGCCCTGTCAACATACTGGATTGAGCACTACAAGTTACTGCTGGAAATTCTGGAGCAAAGCTTTTTACCTGTGCAGCATTAGATTTAATCCAAGTATTTAATCTAGGCATGCCCCTGTCTAGTATAGACTGACTTAAGCCAACTACATTTATAAGAGCTAGCCTTTTTGAGGGAACTGAAACTTGATTATTCATATATTATAGGATAGATTTATCAGATATGAAACGGATTCTTTATTCTAAAAACATCTTAATAATTAGTAAGTATTTACTCATTAGCTTACAAGTTCTTTTTCTTGTAAGTTGCGTCTCTCAACAGCAAATAACAAAAATGGGGCTAGCTGAATTTGATAAAATCAAAGAAAAACAAAAGATTTCCAAAAATCAGACTCATAAAAAACAAGTTGAAAGAGTGAGTAAGCGACTACTCCAAGCCATGGGGCAAACAGGAGCTTGGGAGTTTGTTGTATTTGAAGATGAAACTCCTAATGCATTTGCACTCCCTGGAGGGAAGGTTGGCATACATACAGGTATTTTTCAAATCAGCAAAACAGATGCTGGCTTAGCCACTGTTCTGAGTCATGAAATTGCTCATGTACTCGAAGGACACTCTCTTTCTCAAGTGAACAAAGCTCAAGGGGTTGGATTAGCTGGACTTGCTGTTAATGTAGCTTTAATGAAGGCTGGAGCTAGTAGACAAACTGTCGCTAGTACTAACCAAGCCTATGCAGCTCTTAGTCAAATAGGCTTTATGTTACCTAACTCAAGAAAGCATGAATACGAAGCTGACATCGTTGGCATGCAGTATATGGCAAAAGCAGGCTATAATCCAGCAGAAGCTGTTAAATTATGGGAGCGATTTGCTGACTATAATAAGAAAAAAGGGAAATCTACTACTCCAGAGTTTCTACGTACACATCCATTAGATGCAAGCCGCATCAAGGCGCTACGACAAGAGCTACCTAAAGCTAATGCTATCTATCTTCGTAACAAAGGTTAAATATATACTATTTTAGCTAACAACTATTTTTTGGTAATAGACAAGATCCAATCATTACCATCACCCTTAGTCACTTCAGCTTTTAAGTCTGAGGCTAATTGGTAAAAATTAAATGTCACATTAGCATCAAGTATCCCTCCTGTGCCTCTATTATCAATCAGAGGTAGCTCAATAGGTTTTCTTAGCAATGATAAATTAAAATTTACAATAGTATTTCTAAAATTATTATTAGCTATAGCGCCTTGCTCTATGATAATTTGAGTATAATCACGACTTAAAATACTCCAATTAATAGTAGTCTGAGCTATTTCGCCTGCACTTATATGCATATGTTTATCACCATACTCATAATACTCGTCATGATCGTAGCTAACTAACTCTTCAATTGAACCTAGGAATATCTTACCACCTGTCAAATTAACTTCTACAGGCTGCTCACCATGACCACAAAGGAATCTATGAGCTCTAATAATACCTCCAGTCATATTAAATTTTGCTGGGTTATGAGCCAACCACGTATCTGAACTTCTTCCTCCTACAAAAAATTGATTACAGATTAACTCGCCCCCACTCATATTAAATTCAATTGGGGTCATTGGGTCTAGCCTATCTAAATCACGACTCGCAGCACCTAAAGAAAAGTTTGAAGCTAATAATAAATAAGCCCCTTCTTTAAAGTCGAACTTGGTTAATTCAAGAACGTCTTCGCTATTTTCGCCCACTGTTAGCCAAAAAAGCTGGCTTCGAGACGATTTAGTGAAATCATCTTGCAACACAAAGTGACCTCCATTTTTCAAAACTACTGAGTCCATAGTTTTAGGAAACCCATTTTCATCCCAATTCCCTTTTTTGATAAAGTCACCTTGGTATATACGGTGAACAGAGCTGCGACTACGAAAATCTTCAGCTATGATATTATGATAAAAAAAGCAAAAAAGAATAATATAAATTAATTTCATACATTAACTATATAAGTACAATTTTTTTTGTAAATATAAAAACTTTAACAAATACGGCTAAACGATTCATAAATTAAACTTTACGTATCAAGTTTCACGTAAAGTAATAAAAAACTACATATATTATGTTAACCACTACTTTTTGGTAATAGACAAGATCCAGTCATTACCATCACCCTTAGTCACTTCAGCTTTTAAGTCTGAGGCTAATTGGTAAAAATTAAATGTCACATCAGCATCAAGTATCCTTCCTGTGCCTCTATTATCAATCAGAGGTAGTTCAATAGGTCTTCTTAGTAATGATAAATTAAAATTCACAATAGTATTTCTAAAATTATTATTAGCTCTAGTGCCTTGCTCTATGATAATTTGAGTGTAATCACGACTTAAAATACTCCAATTAATAGTAGTTTGAGCGTGTTCTCCTGCATTTATAGACATATGTTTATCACCATAAACATAATACTCGTCATGATCGTAGCTAACTAACTCTTCAATTGAACCTAGGAATATCTTACCACCTATCAAATTAACTTCTACAGGCTGCTCTCCATAGGCACAGAGGAATCTATGAGCTCTAATAATACCTCCAGTCATATTAAATTTTGCTGGGGTATAACTCAACCATATATCTGTACTTCTTCCTCCTACAAAAAATTGATTACAGATTAACTCGCCCCCACTCATATTAAATTCAACTGGGGTCATTGGGTCTCGCCAATCTAAATCACGAGTCGCAGAACCTAAAGTAAAGTTTGTAGCTACTACTAAATAAGCCCCTTCTTTAAAATCGAACTTGGTTAATTCAAGAACTTCTTCGCTATTTTCGCCGACTGTTAGCCAAAAAAGCTGGCTTCGAGACGATTTAGTGAAATCATCTTGCAACACAAAGTGACCTCCATTTTTCAAAACTACTGAGTCCATAGTTTTAGGAAAACCATTTGTACCCCAATTCCCTTTTTTCATAAGGTCGCCTTGGTTTATGCGGTGAACAGAGCTGCGACTACGAAAATCTTCAGCTATGAGATGATGATAAAAAAAACAAAAAAAAATGATATAAATTAATCTCATACTTTAATTATATAATTAAGATTTTTTTTGTAAATATTAAAACTTTAATAAATGCGACTAAACGATTCATAAATTAAGCTTTGCGCATCAAATTTCACGTAAAGTAATAAAAAAACTACATATATTATGTTAACAACTATTTTTTGGTAATAGACAAGATCCAATCATTACCATCACCCTTGGTCACTTCAGCTTTTAAGTCTGAAGCTAATTGGTGAAAATTAAATGTCACATTAGCATCAGATATCATCCCTGTGCCTCTATTATCAATCAGAGGTAGTTCAATAGGTCTTCTTAGTAATGATAAATTAAAATTCACAATAGTATTTCTAAAATTATTATTAGCTCTAGTGCCTTGCTCTATGATAATTTGAGTGTAATCACGACTTAAAATACTCCAATTGATTGTAGGTTGAGATAATTCGCCTACATTTATAGAAAAGCTATTATCACCTGGCTTGTAATACTCGTCATAATCGTAGTTAACTAAATCTTCAATTGAACCTAGGAGTATCTTACCACCTGTAAAATTGATAATTGAAGGCGCTGTACCGTAACCCGTATAGAGCCTTTTGGCTCTGACTGTACCTCCTGTCATATTGAACTCTACATTGCTCAAGCCAAATTTTTCATCTGTAGGCGCTCCACCTATAATAAATTGTGCGCAAACTATTCTACCTCCACTCATATTAAATTTTATGGGAGTGGTTGGTTCTACCCTATCTAGAGGAGAGTTTACGCCTATTGTAAAATTAGAGCTAGACAATATATAAGCTTCTTCCTTGTAATCAACAACTGTAGTTTGAGAATCATCAGCAGCCTTATAACCGACAGATACAGTAAAAATTTGACCACCAATTTTTTCAGCTAAATTACCTTTTAAAACAAATTTATTTCCACCTCTAAATAGTATTGAGTCTAAAAAACTAGGCATTTCTTGATTATTCCAGTTCTTTCTTTTCATTAAATCACCGCTTATTATAACGCGGTTTTCACCTATCATATCTGCGGTAATAATACTCGTAAAAAAAATTAAAAAAATGTATGTATAAATAAATTTCATATATAATATATATACATTTTTTATTTAATTGTAAAACCTTAAAATTAACATCTATCATGAAAAAATCTCTTATCTACACCTTAATATTTATCTGTATTGCCCTTGCATTACCAATGATTTATCTTAAGAAGACTAAAAATACAGCACACGCTACAACTACAACTATGACTGATCAAGGAGATAAAAAAGCAAGTGAAATAGCTTCCGAAAATATCAGCACTGCCACATTTGCAGCAGGCTGTTTCTGGTGTGTCGAGGTAGCTCTAGAGCAACTACCAGGTGTACTTAATGTTGTATCAGGTTATACTGGTGGACATGTAGAGAACCCAACCTATCAACAAGTGTGTGCTAAAAACACAGGTCACTTCGAAGCTGTAGAAATCACTTTTGATAAAAGTGTCATGAGTTATGAGCAACTCCTCAACTGGTTTTGGAAAATTCATGACCCAACCCAGACCAATGGACAAGGCAACGATTTAGGAGAGCCTTACCTTTCTCGAATTTTCGTACATAACGATGAACAGCTAAAGCAAGCTAAAGAGAGTAAAGAACAAGCTCAATCTAACTACTCTAAACCTATAGCCACAGTGATTCTTCCTGCATCTATTTTTTATAAAGCCGAAGATTACCACCAAGATTACTACGTGCTAAATAAAAATAAAGACTCTTACTGCCAATTTGTCATTGCACCGAAGCTTAAGAAATTAGGTTTAGAATATTAAGCGCTCATATGCCACTTAGCTCTCCCTTATATCCTAGTTCTATTGATATCACTGCTGAGCAAGCAGGTGCTCGCCTCGATTTATTTCTTACTGAGTATCTCAAGGACTTTTCACGTGCTAAAATTCAAAACTTACTCAAATCTGAGGATATACTACTAAACACTAAACCCGCCAAAGCAAAAATTAACCTCAAAACAGGTGACGTAATCAACATTAATATTTTAGAGCAAACTGATGAACAACAACAGCCCTATGCTAAAGATTTAAATCTAGATATACTCTATCAAGACGATGATATTATTGTTATTAATAAACCCTCTGGGCTAATAGTCCACCCAGGCGTTGGCACCGATGACAACACCTTAGTACACGGTCTCCTCCACGCGACTAATGGTCAACTTATAGGAGGCGAGGAGCAACAACCTGACAGACCTGGTATCGTGCACCGCCTCGACAAAGACACATCAGGCTGCATTATAGCCAGTAAAACCACACAGGCTTACAACCATCTCGTTGAGCAATTCAAAAGCCGAACCACCACGCGTAAGATTTATCTAGCCGTCACGGAGAAAACACCCTCACAACCTAGCGGAACCATCGACACCCAAATGGGGCGCCATCCAGTAGATAGAGTCAAAATGGCAGTACTTAACGACGGAGGTAAAAACGCCATAACTGATTACAAAGTCTTATATTCAGCAACTACAGAAGAATCAAACAAGGTCACTAATACTTCACTAATTCGCTGTCATCTACACACAGGGCGCACACACCAAATCAGAGTTCATTTAAAACATCTAGGGTGCCCTATATTAGGTGATGTCATTTATGCCAAAACTAAAAAGCAACAACCTCAAGTCCCCCGTCTCATGCTCCACGCATGGCAACTCAGCATTCAACACCCCAGAACAGGCGAACAACTCTACTTCACCTCACCGATCCCTGAATGCTTCGAACCTTGGACAAAGCAAGTAGAGCAAATTGATAATTTAAACTAATAACTCATCATGGAACTTATTCAAGCTATTCAACAGCAAAAACAATCAGACGAAACACCTTTCGTTATGCAAGCTTACATTCGTCTCACTCAAGACGGCCACGAATCAGAAGAGGCCGATGAGCTTATCGCCTGTTGCCTCGCCAACGAACTCAAGGCCATGGACAAAGAAAACCGTGACTTTAATCTAGAGCGCTATAAGCAGCTCATTGCATGGTTACCGTTACTGCCAGAAAACTAAGCCTGAGAGGAGGAGGTAAGCAGAGTTTAAATAACTGCATTTCCTACATTACTTAAGACTCGCAGGAGCGATTTTTACCCAATTTAAGCCTCCTTGGCAAGTAATGAGCTAAAGCCTAGCGCTTTACTATAAAAGCGCAGAGATTTTAGAGGTATAGACTCACGCAGAGGCGCTAAGACGCAAAGGTTGAAAAAAGTATGATTATGGATTCATTTTAGAGTACCCACAATCAATAGTCCCTTAAAGGGTTTAACTAATGATGATTTTTAGTTATGGGCTTTCCTTTTTTCTTGGTGGCTTGGCGTGCGCTTTTTTATTTCGCTACTTCAATGATTTTGGCAATAACCTGATCGCGAGCTGTTGCTAGAGGCCCATCCATGCGTATGCCTGCAGCTAGGGCGTGTCCACCTCCACCAAAGCTTTGGCAAATTTCACTCGCGTTAATAGCAGGTGTTTTTGAGCGCATACTCACACGAATTTCATCACTATCACTTGAAATTTCTTCAAAAAATAATGCGACCTTAACACCTTCGATAGAGCGAATCGTATCAATCAAGTCTTCACTATCCTCTGGTTGTAATTCAAGTTTATTTTTGATGTCAGCAGTTAGGTGCCAATGCGCAATCACACCGTTATGTACGACCTCTAGGGTGTTGAGTAAATGTTTGAGTAACTGTACTTTGCGATAAGGTTGCTCTCCATAAGTTGCCGAGTTAACAGCTCCTACATCCAGACCGTCATCAATAATATCAGCTGCAATACGGTAGGTTTTAGATGTTGTAGCTGGATACCTGAAGCTGCCTGTGTCTGTAGATATACCTACATAAGCAGACATTTGACCTTGCTCACCTAGCTTCCAACCACCTGCTTGTACCAATTCATAGATAATTTGGCCTGTAGCTGGGCTGGTGCCATCAATATAATTGACGGTGCCGTATTCTGGGTTACTTGGGTGGTGATCTATATTAAACCAGACTGGAACTTGCTCGCCGGCTTTGAGACTGTTAGGCCCTACTCTGTCGTGCTTTGCTGTATCAAGAGCAATCACAGCGTCTACATTGACTGGTTCTGGAGTTGATTGTTGAACTTTTTCACTACCTTTGAGGAATGTAAGGTTACTTGGGCAACCATCTTCGTTATAGTAAATAACAGTTTTACCTAATCGCTCGAGAGCATCTCCCAAAGCTAGCTGAGACCCAATCGCATCACCATCAGGACGAATGTGACTAAGGAGGAGAAAACTATCGTATTGTTCAATTTCTTTGGCTAATTCTTGTAAGTTCATAAAATTATATAAGTTGATGTTGAGCTAAGTCTTGGATATCAATGAGTCCGACTACATGCAAATCATTATCGACAACTACAATCTCGTCTATGTTGTATTGCTCAAATAATTTCAAAGCTTCAACCGCTAGTACGTTTTGTTGAATATGAATAGGCAGACGCTTTCCATGAGTAAATACTGATATTTGGTGCTCCCCAATTTGTTGATTAGCTTCATACGCACGGGCAAAATCACCATGAGTAAATATAGCTTGTAGTTTCTGTTCATCATTAACAATCACACAAGCACCACAACGGTGAGTGTTCATTTGATGCAAGCCTTGTAAGACTGGCTTGTCTGCTGTAATTATAGCCATAGTTTCTTTTCGGCGCATAATGTCACTAACTTTGAGTAGCAAGGCTCGACCTAAGCTACCTCCTGGATGATATCTAGCAAAGTCTTCAGCTTTAAATTGGCGTACTTGAAGTAATACCATGGCAAGAGCATCACCTAAGGCTAGCATGGCTGTAGAAGATGTGGTCGGAGCTAAGTTTAATGGGCAAGCCTCTTCCTTTACCTCACATAAAATAACTGAATCACTATGTTTTGCTAATGATGAAGTTGTTTTAGATGTAATGGAAGTTAAATGAATATTAAAACGCTTAATATGGGGGAGCAAATTAAGTAACTCATTTGTCTCTCCTGAATAAGAAAGAGCTATTACAACATCTCCATTTTTCAATAATCCTAAATCACCATGTAAAGCATTTTGTACATGTAACACCACACTTGTCACACCTGTTGAATTCAAAGTAGCGCAGATTTTATCACCGATAGGCTCACACTTACCTACACCAAAAATAACGACTTTGTAACCCTTGGTATTCGCTTCGAGTATGGCTTCTATTGTATTATTAAAATCTTCACCTAAAAGTTTGGCTACATGCTCTATGCCTGCTGACTCTTGCTTTAAAATATGTTTTGCTTGCTTTATATAACTCATAAAATCAATTTTAATTAATTCACACAATATTCAAAAACTCCGCCACCTACTAACTCGTCTTCACGATAAAAAGCACAGATTTGCCCAACAGCTATAGCTCGTTGAGCTACAGAAAATTGAACCTCTACTTGCTTATCTGCTAAATAATTAAGCTTACTTTTAATAGCTGGACTTCTGTACCTTGGTTGAACTAATAGAAGCTCTTCCTTTGTATTAGAGTCGTGCCACGATAAGTTAGCAATCCTCCAAGTGCAACTATAAAGTTGCTCACTATTAGGTTCATCCCAACCTACAATAAGTTGATTTTTCTCAATATCTTTAGCGACCACTACATACGCCTTACCCTCAACAGTTGATGCCACACCATGCCCTTTGCGCTGCCCTATGGTGTAAAAATGTAAGCCTTCATGCTCACCCATCACTTTGCCTTCTCGTGTAACAATTTCCCCTGGCTTATCAGGAAGATAATGTTTGAGAAAATCTTTCATTTTTATTTGCCCTATAAAACAAATCCCTTGGCTGTCTTTTTTCTGTGCTGTAGGTAATCCAAATTTTTCAGCGAGCTCTCTGACCTCAGACTTTTGGTATTCACCAATAGGAAAATAAGCCTTCTGTAGTTGCTCTTGAGTCATCATACTAAGAAAATAGCTCTGATCTTTACCCTTATCTAACCCTCGTAACAAATGAGCGGCTCCTTGTTCATCTTTAAATACTCTAGCATAATGCCCAGTGGCAACCCCATCAAAACCTTGACCTAGAGCGTAATCTAGAAATATCCCAAACTTCATCTCTCTATTGCAGAATACATCAGGATTAGGAGTATGCCCTATAGCGTAGCCATCAACTAGGTAGTCTACAATACGCTCTTTGTAAGCATCAATTAAATCGATCACTCTCAATTCTATCCCAAGTTTTTGCGCAACAGCGGCAGCATCTTGCAAATCCTCTTCCCATGGACAATCACCTGGAATACCTTCTTGGTTAATCCAGTTTTTCATGTAGCCAGCCACAACATCATGCCCTTGCTCTAAGAGCAAGGCTGCAGTCACACTAGAGTCAACGCCTCCAGAGAGACCTACGAGAATTTTAGCCATGTGAGGTTATAACAATTGAATTCTTAAAAGTGAAGAGTGAATATCTAATCAATTGATTTTAGGTTTTTAGCTTTTCTTTCTAGGTAATTACTCCTATATATCTAAGCTCAAAGCGGAAGTTCTAATTTCGCTTATCAATTTCTTTATTCTTATACACTTTTTATGTTAAATTGGCTCATTAAAATGGTTGTTGGTAGCAAAAACCAACGCGAAATCAAAAAAATCAAACCTATCGTAAGTAAAATCAAGCAATTTGAGGAATCTTATCAATCTGAACCTGATTCTTTTATTCAAAGTAAGACTGAAGAATGGCAGTCTTATCTGCACCGGTACTTACCATTGGAGTCTTTAAGTAAAGCTCAACTTAAGCACGCATCTAAAGAGCAAATCCAAGAGGCCGCAACTATCATACAATATAGATTTGACGCTCTAAAAACTACTTTTCCTGCCTTTGATATAACTATTGAGCCAACTGCTCAAAGCATAGAAAAAGCCAAAGAAATATTTAGCCAACACGAAGAAAAATTTCATCAAGACAGACAAAAGTATTTAAATACTATCTTACCTGAGGCTTACGCATTAGTTAAAAACGCAGCACGCAGACTTAATGGGCAAACTTTCCATATTCTAGATCAAGACATGACCTGGGACATGGTACATTTTGATGTACAGCTTATCGGTGGCATAGCTCTACACCAAGGCATGATTGCTGAAATGCAGACTGGTGAGGGGAAAACTCTTGTTGCCACCTTACCTGTTTACCTTAATGCGCTTACAGGTTTAGGTGTGCACGTTGTGACAGTTAATGATTACCTTGCTCGTCGTGACTCAGAGTGGATGGGTGTCCTATTTAAATACCTTGGGCTCACTATAGGTTGTTTACAAAACCAAATGGCACACGAACAAAAACAAGCTGTTTATCAATCAGATATTATTTATGGTACTAATAGCGAATTTGGATTTGATTACCTGCGTGATAATGGCATGGCCACTTCTAGTCGTGAGCAAGTTCAACGTGAGCATTATTTTGCTATTATTGATGAAGTAGATTCTATTCTTATTGACGAAGCTCGTACCCCTCTTATTATTTCTGGCCCTAGTCTCGTTGCTCAAGAGCATCAGTATGAGCAATTCAAGCCCATGGTTGATCGCTTAGTCCGCAAACAAAAACAGCTTTGTCAAAGTTATGTAAAAGACATTAAAGAGCTCCTCGAAAAAGATGAAGAAACCGCAGGTAAATTGCTTTATAAGTTGCAACTAGCTAGCCCTAGCAGCCCTGAACTCCTTCAACTACTCGAAGACCCTAATACAAGGCGTCTACTTGAACGTAGTGAATTATCACTTCTAGAAGACCCTAAGAAAAAAGCACTCTTTGCACTTAAAGAAGATTTGTATTTCATTATAGATGAAAAATCTAATGATGCTGACCTCATGGAAAAAGGTCGTGAATTCCTCTCTCCTAATCAGCCAGAATCTTTTGTGATGCCTGATTTAGCCACCTCATTCTCAGAAATTGATGGTGACAATACTCTTAACACTGAAGAAAAGCAGGCCAAGAAAGAGGTCTTACAAACTGAACTAGAAAAACAATCTCTCAAAATTCATAATATTTCACAACTGCTCAAAGCTTACTCTATTTATCAAAAAGATGTAGATTATGTAGTAAGAGATAACCAAGTCGTGATTGTCGACGAAAATACAGGCCGTGAAATGCCAGGCAGACGTTGGTCAGATGGCTTACATCAAGCAGTAGAGGCAAAAGAAGGTGTTAAAATTGAAGAAGAAACACAAACTTACGCCACCATCACCATTCAAAACTACTTCCGTCTCTACCAAAAGCTCGCAGGTATGACAGGTACAGCCGAAACTGAAGCTGCTGAATTTCATGATATTTATGATTTAGATGTACTACCTATTCCCACAAATAGAGATGTTCTTCGTATTGACAAGAATGACCAAGTCTACAAAACTCAACGTGAGAAAAACATAGCTTTACTAAAGACCATTAATGAATGTTATGCTAAAGGACAACCTATGTTGATTGGTACAGCATCAGTCGAAGCTTCAGAAATGGTGTCTCGTATGCTAAAGCAAAATAAGATTATTCACTCTGTACTTAACGCTAAGTATCATCGCCAAGAAGCCGAAATTATTTCTCGAGCAGGTCAAAAAGGTGCTATTACAGTGTCTACCAACATGGCTGGCCGTGGTACTGATATTAAACTAGGCGAGGGAGTCGCAGAGTTAGGAGGACTCATGGTCATTGGTACTGAGCGACATGAATCACGCCGTGTAGACAGACAGTTGCGCGGACGTTGTGCTCGCCAAGGTGATCCTGGCTCGACTCAATTCTTTATCTCATTTGAAGATAGTTTGATGCGTAACTTTGCAGCCGCAGACAAGATGACAGCCATGCTTGAGCGCTTAGGTCTAGAAGAAGGCGAATCTCTCGAGCATCCATGGCTTAATAAGTCAGTTGAAACAGCTCAAAAGCGTGTGGAACAACTGCATTACCGTAGACGTAAATACGTTCTTGATTTTGATGATGTCATGAATCAACAGCGTGAAGTAGTTTATGGCTTGCGCCAAGAAGTGCTCAATACCGAAGACACCAGTGGGCTTCTTGATGAGCTTATTACGGAAGGATTAGAATCTAAAGTAGCTGATTTTATATCAGATGCAGATATTTCAGGTCTCGTAGAATGGTATAAGCTTTACTTCCCAAGTATCATCACTGAAGAAGAGATTAGTGATTTAGGTTCTGCTAGTGCAGTGACTCAATTCTTACTTGAAAAAATTAAAGAAATATACGCTCTCAAAGTGCAGCATGAACAGCCTGAACTCTTAAGCCAGCTCGAGTCTCACATCATGCTTGTTGCCATTGATAGACAGTGGCAGTCACACCTCTACCAAATGGACGCTCTACGTGAAGGCGTGCAGTTAAGAGCTCAAGGCCAAAAAGATCCTTTAGTTGAATACAAAAACGAAGCTTACAAGCTGTTTTCTAGCCTTATGCAAACCATTAATGAAGAGATTCTTAGTAATCTTTTTAGATCAAGCACTAGTTTAGAAAATTTTGAGAAATTCCTCAAAGCATTACCAACCAATCAAAGCTCTGACGCAACTATCACATCTAGTAGCTCTGCATCATCAACCAATCAAACTAATACTAACTCTGAAGCAAAGGAAAGTGGCGACATCCAACTCAATTACGAAAAACGTGTTCCTTATCGCAGAACAGAGGCTAAAATTGGACGTAATGAACCTTGCCCTTGTAAGTCAGGTAAGAAGTACAAACACTGCTGTGGAGCTGAAAAGTAAAGATTAACCATAAATGATTTAGTCTAACTTCATATGATTAACTGGCTTAATTATTGAGACTTATTGTTTTAAAAAGCATTCTTAGTCCATACCACCTCTGTATTAACAGTGTCATCACCTATTTGTTGAGTAAGGTAAATCTCTATAATATCAAAGCGATGTGGCACGGTCTGCTTAAGTTCTCTTAGCCAATAATGAGCGCCTTTTCTAATATAACTTTGTTTGGTTTTATCTACAGCATCGTAAGCGCGCTTATAATAAGAACTACGTGTTTTAACCTCAATAAAAACTAACGTGTTTTCATCACGTGCAACTATATCAACCTCTCCTCCTTTGGCTCCAAAATCACGAGGGTTAAATTTTTTATAGAGGACTTTACAACCTTGTTTTTTAAGGTATTTAGCAGCAATTTTCTCGCCATAATCACCCAAAATTTTATTGCTTTGGATTATTTTGATATAGCGAGATGGACTGATTTTACTCATACTCTACAGACTTTAGGGTTAAGCCGTCTGCAGGTGCACATAATGGTGATTTAGTACCTCCTACCTCTGGATGATCTAACAACTGCTGTAAATCTTCCAAATAATAGCGACCAGAAGATACCTTCATGCAGCCTCCTATAATAAGCCTAACCATCTTATAGAGAAAACCCCTGCCTGTCATACGCACATAAATATCTTCTCCCTCGTCTATAAACTCAACTTGTGTAATTTCACGAACTGTACTTAAAGGCTCGCTTCCTAAACCTCGATTAGCTGCAAATGCAGCAAAGTCATGCTCGCCTACAAAAATATTTAATGCTTCTTGAAATATTTTTTTATCCAATTGGCGTGGTTCATTCCAAACTCTCCCCACTAAAAAAGGCGATAATATAGAACTTATATTAATTCTATATTCATAGGTTTTTAGCTTAGCTCCAAATTGAGCATGAAACTCGTCACTTACCTCTTCAGCTTTTAGAACTCTAATGTCTAAAGGTAATGCAGTATTAAAAGCCGGAACCCAATTATATATATTCATCTGTAAATTATCCGAAGCATCAAAATGAGCTACCTGCCCCTGAGCATGCACTCCCGTGTCTGTTCTTCCTGAACCTATAACTCGTGATTCAACTTTAGTAATTTTGTATAAAGCTTCGCAAAGGCGTTGTTGAACAGTCATATGATTAGGTTGAATCTGCCAACCTGCATAATTTCTGCCATCATAAGCGATAGTGATTTTAATTCGCGCCATCATAAAAATAGGACTAATAATCTTATTCGAATCTTAATAAACAAAAAACGCCTATTCATCAAGAATAGACGTTTTTAAAAAAAATTAACTACTTATATAGAATTATCTATCCTCCATAGGAACAAAGTCCAAGAACTCTTTAGGACCTGTGTATAAAGTAAGCGGTCTATAGAGACGACTATCTCTAAGTTGCTCAAGAATTTGAGCTGTCCAACCACTTGCTCTTGCAATAGCAAAAATAGGTGTAAATAAGTCAGTAGGAATACCCAAACTATAATAAACTGTCGCTGAATAAAAATCGACATTAGCATTTAACCCCTTGCGCTCTCTCATGATTGTCGCAATACGCTCTGACATATCAATCCACTTACTTTCACCAAGTTCAGTGGTTAATTTAATTGCCATTTCTTGAAGGAATGGCGCACGTGGATCAAGAACTTTGTAAACACGATGACCAATACCCATTATTTTTTCTTTACGTTCCAGCTTACCCTCAACATAAGCGTCGACTGCATCTAAACTACCTATTTCTTCAAGCATTTTAATCACGCCTTCGTTAGCGCCACCATGTAAAGGACCTTTAAGAGTACCGATAGCTGATGTTATACCTGAATAAATATCACTCAATGTGGCCACTGTTACACGCGCTGAAAATGTGGAAGCATTCATGCCGTGATCAGCGTGTAATGTATAAGCTACATCTAATGTTTTGGTAGCATTTTCACCTGGCTCTTCACCGTTAATGAGATACAGGAAGTGAGCAGCCTCACTCAAGTCTTCACGAACTGGTGGCAAGCTTAAACCTTGGCGCAGAAGATGATAGTAAGCCACAATCACTGGCATTTTAGCTACGATACGAATAGCCGCTCTTTCCAAAGCCTCTGGATCAGGATCTCCAATTAAAGCATCTTCATCATACAGACCTAACATTGATACAGCTGTACGAAGCACATCCATAGGAACTCCATCTTTAGGAGCTGCCTTAAGAAAATCAATAACTGCTTGAGGTAACTCTCTTTGTGAGGCGATGCCTTTTGAAAAACTTTCTAATTGAGACTTTGTAGGTAAAGCCATGTGATGAAGCAAATAAACCACCTCTTCATACTTACTGTTTTCTACTAAATCTTTAATGTTGTAACCACAATAACTAAGACGCCCCTCGGCACCTTCTACATTGGAGAGGCCTGATTCATTAGCTATAATTCCTTCTAATCCTTTTGCGTAACTCATAATCTTTCTTATTTTGTGTGACGATAAAACTAAAATAGATATTATTCTTTAGGTTTTAAGTCACAAATTGTATGCATGAAACATTGCGTATATACGCTAAATAATCAAGATTTGTTTTGTAAAAAAACCGTTTAGCTATAAAGTATTAAAAAAGATAAAGCCCTCTTATTTTGCAAATCTCATCATTATCTGTTCTCGCTGTTGAAGTCACATCTAAAGAAGCTAGTGTTTCTTGGAAAAATAAAAATCTACAGGGTAATCTGACTTTCGATAACTGTCGGTATATTGAAACTAAATTGGCGCACTATGTGAAGCGCTCGCTAATAGAGCTTCAGCATGCACCTAATATAATTTTAGTGGGTGTAGGACCAGGCAGCTATTCTAGTTGTCGAGTAGCCATAGCCTCAACTATATCTTTAGGGTTATGGTACAAGTGCCCTGTTGTTGGATTGCCCTCAACACTTGCAACACTGGCTAGTCGAGAAAATACATCTATACTTATTGGTAATGCTCGTCGTGGGCAATATTTTAGCTGGAATATGTCTAACGGTAATTTTAATCAAACACCTCAATTTCACACACAAAAAGCATTAGCTGCCCTAGTAAAAAACTATCAAAACCCTATCTATACTTTTGATGATTCAAATGATTTTTTATTTGAAAAAACTTGTGTAATTAGCAAAATAAAACCTCAAGCAAGCCAGCTTATTGATTATTGGCAGACTCTCAATCTAACTCAACAAGAACATCTTATTGATCTCTATAATCATAACTCTCTCGAACCTATCTATTTAAGATCCGCACAAATTACCCCAGCAAAAAAATAATATTGCTCCTACAACATTAACTCATTATTTTACTCTTATGTCTACCCCACGCAAAGCTATTTATGCTGGATCATTTGATCCACCCACACAAGGACACGTCTGGATGATTGAGCAAGGGCTCGAGCTTTTTGACGAACTTATAGTTGCTATTGGAGACAACCCTCACAAGCAAGTGACCTATTCAGTTGATCAACGCTTAGAAATGCTTAAATTATGCCTACCTAAAAGTACTAAACTCACTATTTCTCATTTTACTTACAGCTATCTCGTAGATTACAGCAAAGAGCTTGGTGCTCAATACATCTTAAGAGGTATTCGCTCGTCTACTGATTATGAATATGAACGTGTCATGAAGCAAATCAATAGTGATCTAGCTCCAGAAATAAACACCGTCTTTCTCATGCCACCTCGTCATATTGCAGAAGTATCATCAAGTATGATAAAATCACTAATAGGCCCAAAAGGTTGGGAAAAAACTGTAGCTAAATACTTGCCTGAAAGTATTTTAAATAAACTTTAACTAGCCTAATTAGTTCAATTAGCGCTCTTTATATTATGATTACTTTAACTATTATTATCAGCCTTGTTCTCATTAGTTTACTTTTCATCCCCTTAGAGGCAATCCAGCTCAATACCCAACTGGATTTGTGGCGAGAGTTCATCGGAGTCATGCACCCTTTGTTTTTGCATTTGCCAGTAGGTTTACTCATTAGTTTAGTAGTAATTACTGTGGCGAGTAAGTTGACAAAAATACCTGCGATTCCTCAACTCACTTATAAAGCCTGTTTAATCTTGCTAAGCGTCAGCTCACTTATCAGTGTTGCTACAGGTTACCTGCTCTACCTTGGAGACAGCTATCCACAAGACGTTGTTGACGCTCATTTGTGGACTGCTGTTGTATTTACTCTAATTCTTTCCTGGCATACGACCCTTTACTGTTTAGATAAAATTAAAGCTCGTGCTAACGGTAGTTTTCTTGCTGTAGAATTATGTTTACTTATTATGGCGGGTCATTATGGCGGCGTCATCACTCATGGTGAGCCTTTTGATAAGGCACCCTGGGTCGTAAATGCTGAACTCAAAAAAATAGAGCAAGAAAAACTAGAAGCACAACATTCCTCAACTATCTACGATAGTTTAGTAGCGCCTATCATGGTTGAATACTGCAATTACTGTCACGGAATCAAAAAAGACAAAGCCAACTTACGTACAGATAGCTATGCTGCCATGCTTGAAGGTGGCGATGAAGGACCAAGCCTTGTTCCAGGGAATATAGAAAAAAGTACTCTTATATCTAGAATGCTACTTCCAATCGATGATGAAGACGAAGAACACATGCCTCCAGCTAACAAAAAACAATTAAATCAAGCAGAATTAGATTTTCTTATCTGGTGGGTTAAAAGTGGAGCTTCTAATACCTCAACGCTCAACGAAATACCAAGTCAATTCGACACACTTAATCAAAAAATTAAAGAGTATCAAGAAGACCCTAAATCCAATACCAACAATACTAAGTATTACTAGTCTAGGAAACTTTATTTGAGATTATCACCACTATATTCAATCGTATTCTCAAAAGTACGTTCCTCAATGTCTGGTATCATTTGATTAATAGTTTTAATACCAGTTTTAAAGTCCTTTTCAATAACAGCCGCATCGTAGAGTTTGCCAGTTGCCGTATAAGCCTTGTATATCATTTTATTGCCATCAATTTCGATGACTTGAAAGAACTGGGTATTAGCCGCAACTCTTGTAGAAGAGAACCCCTCCTCTTCATA
>DGKB01000046.1 GCA_002386905.1 Akkermansiaceae bacterium UBA4581
TGAGGTTGATGAGGTTGATGAGGTGCAAACTACGTTGCTGCCAATTAGAGCTAAGGAACCTTCAAATCCAGCGATGAGCCAGCTTATCGTGGAAACTTTAGACGCAAGAGAAACACCTAGTATCGAAGAAAAAATAGCTCAAATATCAGCTGATTTCCATAATTCAAAAGCAGGGCCAGAGGTCGGAGCTATATTTGAGATTCCGGATACACAAGTTATCACTAATCAAAGTGAAGCAAAACTAGGCAACGATATTGATGATGAAGTTAAAAAAAATAATGAAGATATTAATTCATTATTTGAGAATTTAGTATCTAAGAATACAGAACAAAAAATTGACAACAATTTTGAAGAAGCTGGTTTAATAGAGGATAAAAAAGAAGAGAGCATAGAGGAATCTCAACAACTACCTACATCAGAGCCTATAGCTCCGGTAGTTGGGGCAAGTTCTAAAAATCCAGCAGTAGAAAAAGAAGAATTAGAGAATCAAAAATCTATTTTTAATCAAGAGCTAGAAGCTATAATAAATAAAGATCCTCAAGATATTTTCAAGCAAGAGTATGAATCATTTAGTCAGCGCGTAGAATCAGAAAATAAAGCTATTGATGAGTCTAAAATCTTTAATGAAGATGGCAGTATTATTAGAACTCCTCAAGATGAAAACTCTGATCCACAAGAGCTGTCAACATCGACACTTATTGATGAAATTAAACTGCATTCAGAAAAAGAAATAGAGGTAGAATTGAGAAATAATAAAGACACCATATTTAGTAATGAAGAATCATTATCATCTGAAATAGTTCAAAATGAGACTTTAGATCTAGAAAAAGAATTAGAAGAGCTTAATGCTCAAAAAGAAATAGTAAACCAACCAGATCCAAAAATTAAAAAAGAAATAAAGCTATCTCAAAATAGTTTAGAGGCCCAGTCAGCATTTTCTTCATTTAAAAATGCAGCTAATAAAATAGTTAAAAAGACGTCAGCAAAAGATAAAAAGCCAGAGGTTATACAAGACAGTCTATTTGGTACAGCATCTGAAGGAAAAAGCCAGAGTGAATTTAATTTTGGAACTGAGGAAATGAAAGGTATATTTAAGCAAGATGAACCCAATCTATTTAAAGGAGAAGATCTTAATACTCCAGCCTACGCTAGGAGAAAGTGATTTATCTAACCACAGTTTTTCAATTCTTTTCTGCGCCACTAATATCTAATTGTATATATGGTGGATTCAACTTGCTAAGACAATGAAATACAACAAAATAACAAATCTTCAGCTGGGAAAAATCAATAGAATTTGAACTTGAAATAATCGCCTAAACTAGATGAAATCCTATCAAAACACTTAGTTGTATTTATCAGTTCAATCCTTCTATATTTAAATATCACTGAACTATGTGTAAACTAACTTCATGAAAAATAACTATCTATCAATTATTAAAATATTAATTATATCAGTATTTGCTTATCTTTTTTTGGAGCAAAATAAATCTGCGAGTTCAGATAATCAATTTGATCAAGAGGCTTTCTTCGATACTTTAATCGCGGAAGGTTTGATATTTTCTCAAGATTTTTTTAATGAATCATTATCCGATCAAAGGATGATCGTGGTGACCTCTGCTGTAAACGCGCATTTTTCGCGTTATATAATATCTCAATTACTATTACTAAATAAAGCCTCAAATTCGACTCCTATTGATATATATATAAGAACTGAAGGGGGTTGGGAGGGTGATGCTTTTGCTATTATTGATACTATGAGAAGCATAGAAGCCCCGGTAAATATTCATGCAATAGGAGAGGTTCATTCTTCTGGCTTAATGATTCTTGCTGCTGCTACAGGTAAACGCATCGTTTATCCGTATGCCATGTTAGGTTTTCATGCACTCGATGAAGATGAAGATAAAATTTATGAAGAGAGGTATTTAAATTTATGGAAAGAATTGGCAGATTTACCTCAAGAGTGGTTAGATCGAAGAGATTATGAAATGCTCTATTTTACTCCAGAGCAAGCCTTAGAATATAAAGTTGCAGATATTTTAATATCTAAACCTCAAATTTAATCAGAGTTCTTTTAGCTGTATGAACACAGCTAAAGCTGCATTAAACGTTTGCTGGGTGAGCTGAATTATAGTCTGCTAGCTCTTTTAAATTAATAGCAGCTATATCTGTGTTGATAGCGTCTAGAATATCTAGCTCTGGTTTGAAATCAGCAGCATGATAAGAACTACGTACAAGCGGACCTGATGCGACATGCCTAAAGCCTTTTTCTAGAGCTATTTTTTTGTAGCGTTCAAACTCTTCTGGTTTGAGATAATCTATTACAGGTAAATGTTGTGGAGTAGGGCGTAGGTATTGCCCCAGAGTAAGAACAGTTACATCATGAGCAAGCAAATCATCCATACTTTGTAAAATCTCTTCCTCTTTTTCACCTAGGCCAAGCATGATGCCACTTTTAGTTACAATATGCCCATTTGCCATTGCTTTGGCTTTTTTAAGAACACTTAAGCTGCGGTGGTATTGAGCTCTGCTACGCACAAGAGGCGTAAGTCGCTCGACGGTTTCAAGGTTATGATTGAAAATATGAGGTCTGACATCGATGACTTTTTGAAGGGCCCAATCTTTATCATTAAAATCAGGTACAAGAACTTCAATAATCATTTCTGGACTTGCCTTTCTGACTTCTAGAATAGTCTTTTGAAAATGTTCAGCGCCACCATCTTTGAGGTCATCACGGGCAACCGCTGTAATCACAATATGATTAAGCTTCATACGCTTGCTGGCTTCTGCAACGCGTTCTGGCTCATCTACCTCTAAGGCTGTTGGTTTGGCTGTTTTGACTGCGCAAAAACCACATGCTCGAGTACAGTTTTCGCCTGCAATCATAAAGGTTGCTGTGCCTTGGCTCCAGCATTCCCAGCGGTTAGGACATTGAGCCTCTTCGCATACAGTGACTAGCTTTAAGTCTGTAATGAGTGACTTGGTTGACCAATAAATAGGGTCGCTAGGAAGCTTAACTTTAATCCAGTCTGGGCGCTTGTCATTATGCAATGAGAGATCCATCCTTGTACGAGGACCTCGATTTGCATTAGTAGAGCAACCAGACATAATATAAAAGTGAGTGGATTATAGATTGAAGAGTTCTTCAGGCTTAAAGAATCTAGCCAACTCATCAGAAGCAGCTTCTTCGCTGTCAGAAGCGTGACAGACATTAATCATCATGGTTTCACCGTAATCTCCACGAATCGTTTCTGCTGGGGCTTCAGATGAATTGGTTGGTCCTAAAAGGTCGCGCACGGCAGTGATTGCATTATGACCTTTAAGGGCAACAGCTATAACAGGTGATTGGCTCATGAAACTTTCAATTTCAGGAAAAAATGGCTTATCAGCTACATGAGCATAATGCTCTTTAAGAATAGCTGAATCGAGTTGCATCATTTTGATGCCTTGGATACTGAGCCCAAGCCCTTGAAATTTAGCAAGTACAGTACCTGTGATGTTTTTTTCAATAGCGTCAGGTTTAAAAAGGACAAGTGTAGTTTGAGTAGACATAGCAAAAATTTGAATTAATCAGTAATTAAGATGGCGATTAGTAAGGCTTGAAACTTCTTAGGTCAAGTACAAAACTCATTCTAAAGATACGCAGTTAAATGAAATTTTATAAAAAATAAAAATATATTTATTGGCTTATTTTCGCTTCAAATATTTCAAGTGCTTGCTCAATGAGCTTATCCTCAAAGAAATCTATTTTATCTTCTTCTATTGCAGGGTTTTCATCAATGATATCATTAGTTAATTGGCTCGCATCGAGTGTCGAATCTAGTATAGAATCGCTAGTGGTAATGATAGTACCTGGTTTTGATGAGCTTATAGATTCGACATCTAAGTCGTTGAGATCTTGAGATACTTGCAGTTGTATATCTGCAGAACGTTTAACTTTTAATTTGAGCTCAGGTTTACCTGTGATAAATGAAATAGCTTCGTTGAAGAGGCTAAGCTTTTTATTGATTGATGATTCAATGAGAGTTTCATCTTCAGGCAACCCTACTATAAAATGATGAGCAGTTATTTCTAATGCCGTCGTCATTTTAAAGTCTTCTTTAGTTAGAAAATCTGCTTTATCAGCTTCTAATTTGTCGATGATTTGCTGCCATAGCTCTTGTGCCGTTAAATGGTTATTGGCATTAGAGTTTTGAGATTTTGAAGGGATTTCTGCAGGAGTTTCTATGAGAGTAGGCTTTTTGTCCTCTTGAATTGAATTTTTACTGATTTTTTGCTCAGGTTCTTCTTGCTGAGGCTCTACTAATATAGGTGTAGCTGTTTGCGAAGTTGAGGTAGGGTTCGTAATCGGAGCTTCAACAACAGGCGCAGTTTCAGATTCAGCAGTCAAAGCAGGAGTTTGGATATTATCGGCAGTTATTTCAGGTAATTCAGACTGATTAAGAGCTTTAATAAGGTCACTGATTTGAATGCTATTTAGAGATTGAATAGTTTTAATTAGGGCTATTTCTAGTGGAAGTTTAGGGTGAGAAGCTTGTTTGAGCTTAGCTTCTTGGGAGGCGAGTGTCTCGGTTGCAAGCAATAGCTTATCTGATGAAAATTTAGCAATGGCAGCTTGCAGTAATTCTAATTCTTTCAATTCCAAGCTTTCGGGTTGTGCTTGAGGATTAATTTTAAAAATTAGTAGCTCAGAAAGCAATTCAATCACTTCTTTGAAAAGCTGTTGTAAATCTTTGCCCGCATCGTAGTAGTGTTTAATCAAAGCTAGAACACTACCAGTATTTTGGTCGAGAATAGCTAGAACTAATTCAGTAATTTGTTTGCTAGAATGCAGCCCAAAAATTTCTTCAACGTGAGAAAGTTCAATGTTCTCATCACAAAAAGCAACTAGCTGGTCTAACATAGACTGAGCATCACGCATACCACCTTGAGAGGCCTTGGCTATAGATAGTGCGGCTTCAGAGCTAAGAGTTAAGCCTTCTAATTTTGCAATATTAAGTAATTGATCGCGAATAATACCAAATGAAATAGGGCGTAAATCAAACCTCTGACAACGAGAAATAATGGTAGGCAGAACCTTTTCTGGTTCAGTGGTAGCAAAAATAAACTTTACGTGAGTAGGTGGCTCTTCAAGAGTTTTAAGTAAAGCATTGAATGCTGCTTTACTGAGCATATGAACCTCATCGATATAGTAAATTTTGTATTGACCCTTTGCTGGGGCAAACTGGACATTGTCACGAATGTCCCTAATATGATCAATGCCATTATTTGATGCTCCGTCAATCTCGATTACATCTAGACATATACCTTCGGCTATTTCTTGGCAGATAGGTGCTTGAGGGTCAAAATCAGCATTAGGTCCATCAGGGCAATTGAGAGCTTTGGCTAATATACGTGCAGTGGATGTTTTGCCGGTGCCTCTTGGACCAACGAACAAATAAGCTTGAGCAATACGTTCTTGCTCAATAGCGTTACGTAGAGTGGTAGTTACATGCTCTTGTCCGAGTAAATCAGCAAAAGTATCTGGGCGGTATTTTCTGGCAAAAACTTGATAGCTCACGTTGATGGTTATCTCATAATTTAACATAAATCACAAGCTGAGCTTTTATCAAAATTTTAATGGTGATTCTTATAATTATATCACAACTCTTCTAGACAGGCTTGACTAATAAAAAGTTTTTAAGCTTAGCGTTGATAAATAACTATTCTTGCACAAATATTGATTATACATATCAACCCTTTTTTTCTTATAAATTGTGTTGATGTCTCTAGTTGCTCTTTTATAATGACTTATTTTAAGCCGTTATTAGTTATGCCTTACTTAAGATGTAAGCTAACTTTTGGCTTATTATTAATATACTTGCAACAGTCTAACAATCTAGCTTAGAGTATCATTATGAATTCACTTGAGGCAGCTAAAAAGTTATTAGAAACTATATTGAACGCCTTAGATATTACGGTAGAATCTATCGATATTGAGTCCATTTTGTTTGGGCATCAATTGCAGATTCGATGTGACAAGGCGACAGAGTCTAAATTGATTAAACCTTATAATACATTTCGTGAAATTGAAAATAAACTTAATGAAATTTTGCGATCTCATTTTCCGCAGGCTCAGCGTGTGCGCCTAGATTGCAACAATCACCGTAATAATGAAGAAAAAGCCTTAAAGGAAAAAGTGCAGTTAGCTGTCAAAAAACTGCAAGATGAAAAAGCTAAAGTTGATTTGCCTGCTATGAACGCGTATCACCGTCGCATGGTTTACCATTGGTTAGAAAGTGAGTCCGAAGTCTTGGCTACTAGTGACTCAAAATCAGCAAGATTGAAAAAAATAACGCTCCAACTAAAGTAAGTTGCTACAGCTATTGAAAAAAACACGAAGAAAAAGATTGCCAAATCAAATTTAGTCATCTAGTGTGCGCCCACTAACTTATGACGGTTTGTTTGAGTTCGCTTATTGTGGATTAGATCTGTCGCCTTGTTTAACAAGGAAAAAGTACTGATTTAGCAGCCTAGCTTTATTTTTATATCTAGCGTATTGCCAATTCATACAATTTGTCATCAGGTTAACTAATTTTTAATTAAACTATTATGGCAAGATTATTTAGTGTAGAAATACCTAACCAAAAGCGCATTGAAATTGCGTTAACGTATATTTACGGTATTGGTTTAACAACTTCTTCTCGTATCCTCGATGAAGCAGGTGTTGATCCCAATCTTCGTACAGGTGAATTGACAGAAGATCAGCTTGTTAAAATTACAAAAGTAATTACAGAGCAAAGTATTGTTATCGAAGGTGACTTACGTCGTGAAAGACAATCTTCTCTCAAGCGTTTGACTTCTATTAACTGTTATCGTGGTACACGTCACAAGCGTGGATTACCAGTTAGAGGGCAAAGAACTAAAACTAATGCGAGAACTCGCAAAGGTAGAAAATCAACAGTAGGTGTAGTTCGTTAGTATCAATAACACTAATCATTAATAAGCATATATTATGAGTGAAGACAAAAAAGAAACTACGCAAGAAGTCGTAGAGGAAGTAGTGGCCGCTACTCCAGTAGAAGCGACGAAAGAAGCTCCTGTGGAAAAAGCCTCACAAGCTCCTGAAGAGAAAAAAGATATTTTTGCAGAAATTCTAGGTGAAGGTGAAGAAGCAATTAAAATTCACAAATCTAAAAAAAGTAAAAACATTTCAGATGGTGTAGTTCACATCATTGCTACATTTAATAACACTTTAGTAACGATAACTGATCGCAAAGGAAACTCAATCGGTTGGTCAACATCTGGCAAAATGGGCTTCAAAGGTTCTCGTAAGAGTACTGCATATGCTGCTCAGGTTGTATCTAAAGACGCATGTCAACAAGCACTTAGCCACGGCTTAAAGAGTGTTGATGTGAAAATCAAAGGCCCAGGTGCTGGTCGTGAAGCTGCTGTTAGAGCTATCACTACTCTTGGGATTAAAGTAAAAGGCATCTACGATGTCACGCCTGTGCCACATAATGGTTGTAGACCTAAGAAAGCTCGTCGCGTTTAATTTTTAACAATTTATATATATTATGGCTCGTTATACTGGACCCAAAGAAAAAATCAATCGCCGTTTTGGTGTGGCTCTATTTGGCCCATCTAAAACTTTAGAACGCAGAAACTTCCCTCCTGGTCAGCACGGCATGCGTGCAGGTCGTCGTAAGAAATCTGATTACTCTGTTGCTCTTAGTGAGAAACAAAAGCTCCGTTTTACCTACGGTGTTTTAGAGAAGCAATTCCGTCGTTATTACCAAGAAGCTGCTAACAGTCGCGGCGTAACAGGTGATACACTTTTACAATTACTTGAGTGTCGTTTAGACAATGTTTGCTACCGTTTAGGTTTAGCAAACACTCGCGATGCGGCTCGTCAGCTCGTGAACCACGGACACATTCTTGTTGATGGTCAAAAAGTGGACATCCCAAGTTACAAAATTAAGCCAGGTCAAGTGATCAAAGTTTCTGAGAAAGCTTCATCACAACAACTTGCGCTTAAGAATCTAGACTTAACACAAAATGCTATCGTTCCTGAGTGGCTTAGTATTGACACAGATAAGAAAGAAGCTGTTGTTAATCGCCTTCCAGAAGCAAGTGATGCAGAAAGCATTGCTAACGTACAGCTTGTAGTTGAGCTTTACTCAAGATAATCTAGTCATAGATATCTAAACTATTGAAAGCCTCAAGAGTGTATAACTCTTGAGGCTTCATAGAACTCTGCACATCCTTTACTTTTAGTAAAATTGAGCGGATTAAAAACTTTCGCGGTTCTCGGGTATCCTTTATACACTGTGCTTCCACGAATTTTTCATCACACTCAATTTTATCTAAAATCATGTTATTTTAAAGTTTTGCAGAGGTCTCTTCATATTTAAGCCTACTTGTAGGCGACTTTATAGTAGGGAATTTTATTTTCTACTTTTACACCATCTCAGGCGACTGAGATATAACAATTATTTTAGTGTCAACGACTTTGTCATCGCGTAGAGCGTAGAGTGGTAGATGCTATAAATAAGCATCCAATTATAGGGCTTTAAACAGCTCTTTTTACCACAATTATTATGATATCATTTAACGAGCTTGGACTCCAAGCTGACACATTAAAAGCTATTGAAGCTCTTGGTTTTACAGAAGCCACGGAAATTCAAGCTAAAGCTATTCCACATATTTTAGAATCAGAGCAAGATTTAATTGCTTCAGCCCAAACAGGAACTGGTAAAACAGCTGCCTTTGGTCTGCCAACTATTGATTTAGTCAATGTTACTAATAAAGCAACACAGGTGCTAATTCTCTGCCCTACACGTGAGTTATGTCTGCAAATTTCAAAAGATCTTATTAACTACTCAAAATATAAAGACGGGCTAAATGTACTCGCTGTTTACGGTGGAGCAAGTATAGAACCACAACTCAAAGCGTTGAATAAAGGAGCTCAAGTGGTAGTAGGCACTCCAGGGCGTGCTCGAGATTTGATGAAACGTAAGAAATTACAACTCGGAGAGGTTAGACATGTCGTGCTTGATGAGGCTGATGAAATGCTTACTATGGGTTTTAAAGAAGAGCTTGATGATATTTTATCACAAACTCCTAAGAGTAAACAAACATTGCTTTTCTCTGCGACCATGTCACCAGCTATTTCTCGTATTACACAAAAATACATGAACAAGCCTGTTGAAATGTCAGCAGCTCGAGTTAACACAGGTACAGCTAATGTTAGTCATGTGTATTACTCTGTACAGCAGCGTGATAAGTACGGTTTACTAAAGCGACTTGTAGATTTCAATACAGATATTTATGGTATTATATTTTGTCGCACACGTAAGGATACCAAGGATATTGCTAATAAACTAGTGCTTGATAATTATAATTCAGACGCATTACATGGTGACATGACCCAGGGTCAGCGTGATGATGTAATGGAGCGCTTTAGACGTGGTCATATTCAAATCCTTGTGGCGACAGATGTCGCAGCACGCGGATTAGATGTGGATAACCTCACTCATGTGATTAACTACAGTTTGCCAGATGATGCAGAAGTTTATACGCATCGTAGTGGGCGTACAGGTAGAGCAGGTAACAAGGGGATTTCAGTTGTGATTGCTACAGGTCGCGATGGCCGTAAAATTCAAGAGATTGAACGTGTGTCAGGCATCGTATTTACTCAGGAAAACGCGCCTACGCCAGAATCAATTTGCAGACAACAGCTCTATAAACTTATGGATAAAATTAAGGATACACAAGTTGACGAAAAGCAACTTGAACCATTCTTAGAAAGCATTTATGGTAAGCTTCAGCATCTGAGCCGTGAGGAACTCATCCAAAAGTTTATTTCAGCTGAATTCAATCAATTTTTGAGTTATTATAAAAACGCGCGTCCAATCTTATCTGAAAAATCTAATAAGAAAAAAGACCGCAACAGTGATAAAACAGATGATGAAATCCAGCAAGAACGCAAAGAGGCTAAGCGCCGCAATGGCTTCACACGTTTTCATATCAATTTAGGCTCTAAGCATAAGCTCGATCCAGAAACACTTAACGCTGTGATTCAAGAAGGTATGGAAGACAACCATTTAGAAATTGGCAAAACTCATTTACTTGAATCATTTTCATTTTTTGAACTCAAAGTAGAACTAGAGGAAGAAGCCTTGATGAAGCTTAACCAATGCTCATACAAAGGAGTTAAAATGATGGTGCAAGTTGCCCAAGAAAAAGTTAAATCTAAAAAATCAAGAGGAGGAGACAGCCGAGATCGTGACCGCGATCGCAGTAAAGGACGAGGCAGAAGCAGTTCAGGAGGTGGTTATAAACCTGCTGGTGATGGAGACTCCTCTCGTCGCTCTCGTAAATCATCATTTAAACCTAGCCGTGGTGGGGGCTCATCTGGAAAATCACGCAAAAAATATTAAGCTTATTTTATTGTTATTATGACTAAAAGCCTACTTCTTAATTGAAGTAGGCTTTTTTATATTTAGCCTTATTAAAAGCGTCTTGATTTTTGAGGGTCTAGGCATTACTACAGTTGATATAATTTTAATCGTTTAGACTACTATGTTAGATATCAAAGAAATTCGCTCAACACCTGACTTATTTAAACAGCAGTTAGATTTAAGGTCAGCTGGTTCGGGTGCTGTGATTGATGAAATTTTGAGTTGTGACGAGCAACGACGTCAATTAGAAACTCAGAAACAAGAGTTACAAGCTAGTCGTAAGCAAATATCTAAACAAATTGGAGCCCTTAAGCAAAAAGGTGAGGACTCATCAGCTATAGAAGCCGAAGTCAGAGGTATAGGAGACAAAATAAAAGCGATTGAAGAAAGTGCGCAAATAGCTACAGATAAGCAGCAGCAGTTATTATTAAGCACACCGAATATTCCGCATGCTAATTGTGTCGCAGGTGCTAGTGATGCTGATAATGTTTATGTGCGAGAATGGGGAGAAAAAGTTCTTGTAGAAGAGCCTGAGGATCATGTGCAGATTGCAACACGCTTAGGCTTGATTGATTTTGAAGGTGGTGTGCGTTTATCTGGCTCAGGTTTTGTTGTATATAGAGGTAAGGGTGCCAAGTTACAACGTGCTTTGATTCAGTTTCTATTAGATTTGCAAACAGAGGAAAATGGCTATGAGGAGGTTAATGTGCCACACATGGTGCTCGCTGAATGTATGCAAGGAACTGGACAGTTGCCTAAATTTGAAGAAGACATGTATGAAGTCAAAGAAGCAGGACTCTTCCTTATTCCTACAGCAGAAGTACCTGTAACGAATTTATATCGTGAATCATTACTTAGCGAAGATCAATTACCTATTAAAATGACAGCTCATACTCCGTGTTTTAGGCAGGAGGCAGGCGCCGCAGGCAAGGTAAATCGAGGTATTATTCGCCTACATCAATTTGAGAAAATTGAGCTAGTACAAGTCGTGAAACCCGAAGATAGCGACAAAACATTAGATATACTCACAGGGCACGCTGAATCAGCCTTGCAAAAATTAGGACTGCATTATCAAGTAGTTGAGCTATGCTCTGGGGATTTAGGGTTTAGTGCGCAAAAAACTTATGATTTAGAGGTGTGGGCACCTGGACAAGGGCAGTATTTAGAAATTTCTAGTTGTTCTAATTTTGGAGCGTATCAAGCACGTCGTATGAAGTTGCGCTACAAAGATGACGATGGTAATAATCAGTTTTGTCATACGCTCAACGGTAGTGGACTAGCTCTACCGCGCTTAATGGTAGCTGTACTTGAACAAGGACAGCAAGAAGATGGAAGCATAAAACTACCAGAAGCGTTAGTGCCTTATTTTGGTGCCGATCTTATTCGTTAAAGCTATGTCTGTATTGCTTGTTGTTTCTGGTGCCTCTGGTTCAGGTAAAACCACGCTTTGTCGTCAATTAGAGCAGAAAGGAATGGCTTACTATGCTATTTCAGCGACAACACGTGCTATGCGACCAGGAGAAGTTGATGGTGAAGATTATTTTTTTCTAACAGTTGAAGATTTTACTGCTAAGATCGAGCAGGGAGAATTCCTTGAACATGCAAAAGTGCACAATGCGTATTATGGAACACTTATTGCAGAGGTTGTTAATCATTTAGAAAAAGGTAGAAATGTCATCATTGATATCGATGTTCAAGGTGCTTCTCAGATCAGAGCTTGTGAGCATCCACTAGTGCAGGCTTCGCTAGTGGATTTATTTGTATCTGTAGAGCTTGAAGAATTACAAAAACGCCTACACAATAGAGGTGATGATGTGAATAGTATCGCATTAAGAATGGAGAATGCTCAACAAGAATTAGCTCAGAAGCACTTATACCAATATGAGTTAGTATCTAGCTCTAAAGAGCAAGACTACGCTACATTTGAAAAAATATTTTTAGAGGAAGAATCCAAAAAACAAACAAAATAACAAATTTAAGTTCCATCTTATTAATTATTTATGAAAAAACCAGTAGTCCTTATTATAAGAGATGGTTGGGGTGTTAACCCTAATCAAGATACAGAAAAGCAAGGTGATGCTGTGCAAATGGCTAAAATCCCTTTTCACAGAGAGGTGTTGTGGCCTACATACCCACAGAGTTACGTTACAGCTTCAGGTGAGGAGGTCGGACTCCCAGCAGGTCAAATGGGTAACTCTGAGGTAGGGCATTTAAATTTAGGCGCTGGACGTGTTGTTTACCAGTCATTAACCCTTATTAATAAGAATATTAGAGAAAACACGCTTAAGGATAATGAGGTCCTACAAAAAGCGATGCAAACTGCTAAATCAAGGGGCTCCCGTCTGCATTTGATAAGCCTTGTTTCAGATGGTGGGGTACATGCTCATCAAGATCACTTAATCGCGCTGTGTAAACAAGCTCGAGCAGAGCAAATAGCAGCTGAAAATATTTGGGTACATGGCATTAGTGATGGTCGTGACACTTTGCCAACTAATGGTGAAAAATATTTTGCCAAGTTAGAATCAGATTTAGCTGAGCTAGATATTAAGCTAGCAACTCTGGTTGGTCGTTATTATGCCATGGACAGAGATACTCGCTGGGAGCGCACACAGCTTGCTTGGGAGGCCATTGTAGATGGAGTAGGTGAAAAGGCAACAACATCAGCTAGCGAGATCCTTAAAAGTTGTTACGCCAAAGGTATGACAGACGAATTTGTGGAAAGTCATATCTTTCGTGGGCATAATAATCAACGTGTGCAGGACGGTGATGTTGTGATTTTTGTAAACTTTAGATCGGATAGAGCTCGTCAGTTATCGCAGGTTTTTTTACAAGAAGATTTTGATGGGTTTGATCGTAAAATTCTGCCTAATATCGATTATTTTACTATGACTCAGTATGATGCGACGTTTAATTGCGATGTCATTTTTCCACCACAAGAACTAAAGGGCTGTTTAGGAGAGGTCGTATCTAAAGCAGGCCTAAATCAATTGCGTATTGCTGAGACTGAGAAATATCCACATGTTACTTACTTTTTTAATGGTGGTGATGAAGTGCCGTTTAAGGGTGAAGACAGACATATTATCCCTTCTCCTAAGGTTGCGACTTATGATTTGCAGCCAGAGATGAATGCTGAGCAAGTCACTCAATATGTGTTAGATAATGTAGAGAATTACGATTTAGTTATTATCAATTATGCTAATCCTGATATGGTAGGACATACAGGTGATATTCAAGCAGTAATTAAAGCTGTTGAAACGATTGATGATGCTGTAGCTAGAATCACCAAAAAAGTATTGGAGTTAGATGGTCAATTAATTGTCACAGCCGATCATGGCAACTGTGAAAAGATGCGTGAGCCTGACGGTTCTCCTAATACAGCTCACACCACATTTCTTGTACATGCTATTTATGTGGCTAACGATGTTGATGGAGTTGAATTAAAAGATGGAATTTTAGCTGATATAGCTCCAACACTGCTAGACATGTTAGGTTTAGAAAAATCTGCTCAGATGACGGGGCAGACTCTTTTGAAAAGAAAGATTTAATTACAAAATATCAATCATGTTGCAAAAACTATCATTACAACCTCGACGTATTCAATGGATAGTTTCTGTATTATTATTGGTAATAGCTATTTTTTGTTGGCTTAAACCTCAGAGTTTAGGTTGGTTGTTTGCTGATGAATCAGCTGATCGTTTTTTTAAACAATCTATGCTCCGCGCAGCTTCATTGTATGCCTTGAGCGCAGGTGTTAACGGGATTGTTTCTGTAGTACAAGATTCTGAAATTGAGGCGGCTCCTGCTGGTGTTGGGCTTTCTATTGCAGCAGGTGAAGTATTTGACCCAATTAATGATTTAGCAGAAAGAGTCAGTGATACCATGCTAAGCATTATGGCATTGCTTGGTGTAGAAAAACTTATTCACGACATATTAGGTGAAGTGCTATTCTTACGTATAGTAGCACTGCTGATTGTTATGAGTGTTATAAGCCTTTATCTGCCTAAAAAAAGAGGTGTTTGGCTGCGTAAAATAGCGAAAAAAATCATACTAGTACTACTGCCATTACGGATAGTTTTGGCGACTGCTTTTTTGATAGAAGGACTATTGAATAAACATTTCTTTGAAGACAAGCTACAAATACATCAAATATATCTATCAGAATTTAAAACTGAATTTGAATCTCAAATTTTAATGGTAGATAGCGCAAGCTTTTTTACTAAAAGTAAAGTGACAAAAGATTACATGACCAAGGTTTGGAGTCAACGAGAGCAGCTAGCTCATCACCTTTTGCAATTAACGGTCTGGAGCTTAAGTGTTTTTGTACTTCAGATTTTCATATTGCCTTTGAGTTTGTGGTTTTTATTGAGGTATTTGATATCAGCTATTTCAAAATCATAAGAATAACTACAAGCCTAAATAACAACCAAACCTCACGTAACATTTAATAACAATTTATATATTTGCGATTAGATCTAAATTATGTATATAGTCTTATGAATTATTCTTTAAATTCAGTTTCTTATTTATGTTGTTAAATCATTTTTTATCTAAAAGTCCACGCGGTAGCGCATTAATTATAGCTGTAAGTTTAATAGCAATAGTAATGGTGACAGCTTTATCTGTATTTTTAAGAGTAGGACCCAGCAGACAAGTCACTAACAATGCAAAAAACCAATTTGACGTAAAACAGCTAGGAGAACTAGCATTAAGTCAAATAGAGCTAGATATAGAAATGGAAATATTTGCAGGTTCAGATGATGAGTTTAGCGAAACCTACACATCAAGTGATACAGAAGAAGGTACTAACAAAAAATATTACGCCCTATATCCTAAGACTAGAGAACACATGACCCCAGCTAAAGTTCTACAAGCAGGGTTAGATGAAGATACAGCAGGTCCACTAGTCAAGCAAAGTGTCAACAATCAAAGTTTTTTAAATGCCGAGAAATTTGGCAGTGCAGGAGGTCAATACGCCGCAAAAATCAAAGTATCTTCAATTAACACAGGTGATCCAAACAGCAAAGGGGAAAGCATGAGCGCCAGCCAATGGTTGGCACCACAATTCATAGATTTAGAAAAAAATAATGACTACAACCAAAGCACTCTCCCAGATTGGGTATATCTAGATGAAACAGGAAAAAACCCAACCAATTACAAACCCGAGCAACTATCGCAAGCACAAGACAGTGATGAAAAAATCATAGGAAGATACGCTTATCAAATCTATGACACCAGTGGACTTATAGACCTCAATGTTACAGGTACCAATCTTAGCCAAGAACTCAAAAGCAACAAAAGCAGCCCACATTACATAGACCTAGACTTACTAGGCAGTAATCTAGGAGTGCAAACCTCAGGCCTAGGATCAGAACTCAAAAGCTGGAGACAGCAAGCAAGCGCAAGCAAAGAAAACTACGTCAGTGAATGGGGCGAGGGCAACGGCTGGCTCAAGCCTTACAAAAACGACACTCAACTAGATCAAATGTTCTTAAGCAGACAGGAGCTCATCAAGTTCCAAAGAGAAAGACCAGAAGTCTTTAACGACAGACTCCTCTCTTATGTCACCCATTTTAGCAGAGACCTCAATCAACCAGACTTCAGGCATGACCCAGACAGACCTCAAATAGCTGTTGATAAAAACAGTGGAGGTAACGACCATTACGGAGAAGACGAGGATGCGATCAACCCATGGTTAAGCCGAGTTAGAAAAGCAGATGGTAGCCCACTCGTTGAAACAAGATTTCCACTAGACCGTATTGATCTCTTACAAGACGCAGGAGATGCAGGGCTAATAGAGCAATACTTTGGACTCACTCAAGGGGATAACAAATGGATTTATAACAAAACAAATAACGGCAAGATACTCACTCTCGAAGAAGTAGCCTCTGAAGGCAGAGAGCCCAACATGGCAGAGCTCCTCAAAGCCGCGATACATCTAGGCTCATTAGGACAAGCTGGACGCACCAAGGATTACGAGGGTAATGACTACGCTTATTGGAAGGAAATGGACACCCAAGTAGATGCTCATATCCTCAAGATTATGGCAAATATCATCGACCAATGGGATGAGGACAGCTACCCAACCCTCATTGAATACACTAACCCCAATTTAGAGGATATCCACCCTAAATTACACACCCAAATTCTAGCAGGAATTGAGGATATACCGTACTTATTAGGGGTGAGAGATATGCCTTATCGGGCAGAAATCTACGGAGATAATGTTATAAAACCGGGCTCAGATCCTGCAATTAGAAATCCAAATGTTCGGGAAGCTGAATCTGTAATTTATGGTTATAATTTTAATATAGCTCAAGGAAATTCAGCTATAGGCCCAATTATTAGATCTATACATGTCAAACAACCTATTATCTGGAATCCTCATCAGCCGAGCCCTAATACTATCTCAGAAAAACCTACAGAATTTAGAGTGACTGCAAGAAGTAATTTTAATAGTGTGATTGATTTAGGCTCAAGCCCACCTGGGCAAGTGGAAATAAAAAGTAAAATAATAAGATCAGCTGACCCTATTCCAAATTTAGCTAATCAGAACGATTATTCTGCCATAGGACTAGATGTTCAAGCTAACGACACACTTGCGGCTCAACGCAGAAGAAGTGAAGGTAATTTTACAACTACTAATTTTGGAGAAACTCCTACATGGAACCCTGAGGAGACATTTATTACATTTAATAGCGTAAATTCAGGTCCTGCAAGCTTTAGAGATCCTTATGCTCTAGAAAAACCTAATTATCCCAGTGGCTCTGGAGCGGCTTACTCAGGAATACCTGGAGTGAGAGCTGAACCACCAAGTGCTATTCCAGCTAATGGAGCGGGTGCATTTAATGCGGTAACTCCTATTTTTTACAAACATCATTATCGTGAGCTTAATTTTGAAGATACTACAGAAGATCCAGGTGAAGATGAATTTATAGGTTTTTATATGACTGAAAATTTAACTTCAGCTAGTGGTTCACGAACAGAGTTTCTCATAGCAGCTAGTGCTAATGCTAGGTGGGCATTAGGAGATTACTATATTGTACATGGAGGTTTCAAATTTGAATTACAATATTTACGTGATGGAAATTGGATTACTTATGATTCATTAGTAGATGCTGAAATTACTGACTCGATGAATGTTGGCTATATCAATGTAGGTGATGTTACTCCTGGTAATGCTCGTAATGCTGTAGATTTTACTAATCAAATGCCTACGAGATTAGTTGGCGGCACTACAGATAACAGGGATGATGTGGTAGCTCATATACCTAATGATGATCTGACAACTCCTGGCGGTAACGGAAGCCTTCATACTGACTATTCAACTTATGGCATATTGATAGGAACTGGTAGAGGAAGTGCTGATTCATCACGCTATGGAAATGGCTATTTAAAGAGCGATCCTCGTACTACTAGATTTGGCACGCATTTATTAACTGTTATTCGCCCTTGGAGAAATAATAGTGGGAGATCATTAATTAATGGAGAGTATGGCACAGCTCATGGAAATGTTGCTAATTATTCTTATTTAGAAAGTGGGCATAGCCTAATTGGTGAAGATTCTGTTGGCAGAGCTTTTAATTTGTATACATCACATAACCAACAAAGCTGGTATCATAATTATTGGAATGACACAGAAGAAGACTTCTATATAGAAGCTCAAGGTGCTGGAGTTTTAGGCGTTTACCCATTTAATCCAATTCATTTATTAACTAATACTACAGATAATGAGAATTACTACCGTGACCCCGACGGAGTCGTACGTCGAGCCAGTGGCGCCTACCAGCGAGATGGAATTGGCATGATGACTCACGAGGACACGATAACAGGGCAGGTAGAAGCCGCTTCAGATTACAAATCACGCCCCATAGTGCTCAACCGTCCTTTTGAAAGCTTAGGAGAACTAGCTCATGTATTTAGAGATATACCATTTAGAGATATTGATTTGCTCAACCCTGAAAGTGCTGATAGATTCCTGCTTAATATATTCTGTCTTAATAGTAACGCGGAGTATAAATCTCCACAACTAAGAGCAGGCAGAATTAACATCAACACAGCAAGCGCTGAGGTGCTTAGCACCTTATTTGCGCAAGCGGCGATTGACTATAACGAAGACCTAAGTATCAACGAGCAAACAGCACAAGAATTAGGACAAAGACTCTACGAGTATATCCATGAGGAAGAAGCAACTGATGGCAATGGAGGGGAGAACTTAATACTAGATCTTAGTGAATTTGTAGGGAGATTAGATGGTGACACCACCATCAATGGACAGCATACCCAGGAAACACTGATGCAACAACTCGCAGAGATTTTTGCAGAAGAGCAAGTAGATAGCAAAAATAGTGTCAATCTAAACGAAGTTGTTACAGCACGTAAGCATGTTGTGGCTCGAGCATTGACTGATAACGTCACCACTAGATCATGGAATTTTACTATTGATTTAGTCGTAGAAGAAGGGCAACTAAGCAGAAATGCAGACAGCCTATCAGATTTTATCACACAAGGTAGTCGCAGGTATTGGGTACACCTAAGTCTAGACAGGCTCACTGGTCAAATTCTAGATAGACAAATAGAGCAAGTACCCACATCCATGAGACTCACTAATTAATGACTGTAACTGTGACTAACCATTTATTTATGAACAAAACGATACTCACTACACTCTTATCAAGTAGCTTTTTTGTATTAAACAGCTTAACTCATATTTATGCTCAAACAATAGAGGACAAGCCTATCAAACATGAGCTATCACGCATGCCTGAACAAGCAAGTTGGACTGTAGAGAGATGGAATATTAATGATGTTGATTTTGAGCTAAAAGAAATAAGTAAAGCAACTAAGAATCAATCAGCTAAGTTTGAGCTTATCACTGCAATTCCAAGTACAAAATCCTCTAAACAATTAAAAAACCCTGTGGCTAAGATGCTAAGAAAAGGTAAACTTAGTACCAAAGTTGTACTAAAAAATAAAATAATTTATCATACTTCAAAAACTCAATTAACGTCGACAAATGTTTTTTGGAATATAGGTAAATTACAGCTTTTAGAAGCTCCTCCAAAATATGTGAAAACAATTAATACAAGTTCTACAAATTACTATGATTATGATGCAGCTGACTTTCCGTTTGTAAAAAAACTAATTCAAGAAAAATTTTTTAAGGGAAAAATTACTTACGAAAAAAAAGAGTATTACCTTTATCAAGCTAAATACACTGATTTAGAGAAAAATAGAGAACTAAAAGAAGCGGAATACGAATTTAATATTGAGAGAACTGGTGGAGGAATAGCTATTAATTACTCTAAATTGGCGACATTACCTGAAATAGAAGACCTTATCGAGAAAAATTCTTTATATTCGGCAATAGTAGATAAAGAAAGCTATCTACCTATTTACAGTTGCGATACTCTAAGTTTAAGAAAATATGAATACTTAACAGATGAAGAAACTGATAGCCTAGAGTTTCCACAACCATCTCAAGTAATCATAGATAACATAGAATGGTATGTAGAAAACGTACTACCAGAAATGGAGCGTAGAGCAGCACAAAAGGCTAAGAAATAAATTAACTTAGTTTAATTAAACTACCTCACTGATTATTGTATTTTAGTAGTAAAGTCATAGATTAGTAAAATGGTTAAAACTAAAAGCCACTAACTAAATTAATAGTTAGTGGCTTTGTAAGTTTAGAAGTGTTTTGAGATAAGCCTTAGATTAAAGGCTCATTAACTTGAGTGATAAAGGCAAGTAGCAAGTCTATCGTTGCTTCGACGTCTTTCATATTTACTGTTTCCACGGTGCTATGCATGTTGCGTAGAGGGATTGAAACAAGTGCAGAGGGGATACCTCCACGATTAGGGTAGATACTATCAGTATCTGTACCGGAGCAACGGCTAGATGATTCGTGTTGGATCTCAATATTTGCCTGAGTAGCTGTTTCAATAAGTTTTTGCACAATAGCAGGGTGGTTGGCTGTGCCGTGAGTGACACTAGGACCTTTGCCTAGTATAACTTCTCCATGTTGTTGCTGGTTAATGCCTGGTGTATCTGTGGCGTGAGTCACGTCTAAGCATAGACAGGCATTTGGATGAAGCTTGTAAGAGGCCATTTGAGCGCCGTAGCCACCTATTTCTTCTTGTACGGCATTAAGAGCGATTAGGTTATAGTAAGGAGTGATTTGCTTTTCTTTTAAGACTTTAAAGACCTGCTGTAGGATATAGCCACTAATACGGTTATCAATGGCACGAGATACGAGGAGTTGGTTCTGTGAATCAGCTGTACTCATCCATGTAGGCTCCTCAGCATAGACAGCTGGATGCCCGACTCTTAGGCCTTTTGCAAGAACTTCTTCTTTTGAGTTTGCTCCAACATCTACCCAAACTTCATGAATTTTTGGTGATTTTTCATTAGCTCTATTTTCTCTGAGGTGAATAGCTGTGTTACCGATAACACCGAGCACTGTACCTTGATCGCCTAAGAAATGTAGACGCTTACCTCTAGAGGTTGCTACGTCACTACCACCAACAATATCAATATAGATAAATCCTTTTTCATTGATGTACTTAATCATGTAGCCAATTTCATCGACATGAGATTCAAGTAGCAGAGTTAAATCAGAGCTTCCTTTTCTGGTGGCCCATGCAGACCCGTAAGCGTCTTTCTCTAAGCTTTCAGCATAAGGTTTGATATGCTCCATCCAGCAAGCTTGTCCTGCAGTTTCAAACCCAGTTGGGCTAGGAGCCTTAAGTAGTGTTTCTAAAAATTGTTTGTCCATAATGATAAAGGTTGTGTGGGGTAAGTTAAGGTAATAATGGAAGCAATTCTCTAATAAATAAACCTAGATAAATAATTAGTACAGAACTAATGCATAATACGATGCTATACGGTAGAGGAATTTTAATTTTCTCTTGTGATTCAGAACTTTCTTTGCACCAATAAATAGCTCTGAGTACTTTAAAATAGTAATAAAAACTAGCTATAGCACCAAGTAAAGCAATGACAAAAATTAACCAAGCTTGCTGCTCAACAAGCAGCACAAAGATACCTATTTTTGCTTGAAAACCTATCGTAAGTGGTAATCCAGCAAGGCTACTAAGAGCGACAGTCATAGCGACTGCTAAACCAGGGTTAGTTCTAGATAAACCACTAAACGCATTTTGATGACTAGATTGACGTTGTTTCTCTACAGCGGCAATACAGAAAAAGGCGCTCATAGTTGCTATTAAATAAGCAATGAGATAAATACAGAAAGTAGCCTGAATTAAATCTTTATCATAATAAATATCAGTTAGACTAAAAATAGGAATTAATAGAAATCCAGCTTGAGCAATCGAGCTGTATGCAAATAGACGCTTCATATTTTGTTGAGCTAGGGCACCTAAATTACCAATGAGTAGCGTGGCAATAATAACTACAGTTAAAACTATGAATAGAGGAAACTGTAGGCTTTCTGTAAGTAAAGCGGCCTGGGCTAATCGATAAAAAATCATAAGACCAGCTGCCTTAGAGGCGACAGAAAGCAGAGCTGTCGTGGCTGTATTGGTGCCTTGGTACACATCGGGTATCCATAATTGAAAAGGAAAAGAACCGACTTTAAAGCTAATCGCAATAAGCACTAAGATAAAACCTAGTAGCCAGCCTTCTATAGGGAAACCTTCTGTATTCGTTATATTAAAAATAGAGTTAATATCTATACAACCAGAAGTCCCATATAACCAAGATAAACCATAAACTAATAACGCTGTAGAAACACCGCCTAGGATAAGATATTTAATACCAGCCTCGAGCTCTCCTTGGCTCCTCCAAAAACTAATGAGTACATAAAATCCAATCGCTACCAACTCAAGCGCCACAAATAAATGAATAATATCCTTAGCAGAGGCTAACCACATCATACCTGCACAAACTAAGAGTAATATTGCATCAAAAGCGCCTTGATGAGGCTTATCAACACCATCTGTAGTGGTTTTTGTATGATTAACTAATAAAGCTACAAGTATTGTAGAGATTGAAAAAAATACTTTGAAAAATATAGTTAATTCATCAAATAGAAACTGATCGCTTAACGGGTTACTAAGTAGTTCAAGTTTGGGTTGAGCGGCATAAGCACATAGAATTACAGCCACATAGCCTAGGGCCAGGCACGCTATAGTCGTTGTGAGGTTGGAGGCTTTAATTTTGGAAGTTTTACTCAAAAATGCATCAATAAATACAATGAGTAAACTAGCAACTACTAAAATGATTTCTAAGTAATGAGCAGGCATAAAATAAAGTTAACTAGCAAAATGTTGAATAAATAACTGAGGGGAAATTCCGAGTATAAAAAGGGCAATTATAAGAATAATTGAGACAATCCAGGCGCTAAATTTAATATCTTTGATGGATTGGCTTTCCATACGTTGGGTTAAATAGGTATTACTCGCACCTTGAAATACAGCTCTAAATGAACGCAATCCGTAAGTAGCACTAATCACAATCCCCCACAGAGATATAACTGTAGTAGTGGTGAGCATCGTCCATTCACCTGAGCTTCGATAAGTGTCAAAAGCACTAAAGAAGATAAGAAACTCACCCGTAAAATTACCTAAACTAGGTAAACCCAGAGCCGCCATCGTAGCAATAGCGAACAATAAACATAGTTTAGGCATGGATTTGCCTAAGCCACCTAAATCCTCAAAGTGAAAGGTTCCAGTTCTACGTTTGATCACGTCACTTAAGCCAAAGAGTAGCGCTGTACTTAAACCGTGAGCAACCATGAGAATCATAAATCCTTGGTAAGCTAGTTGAGAGCTTGGGTTATAAATTAAGACTACTAAAGCAAGAAATAAATAACCCATATGCATAACAGATGAATGAGCTAGCATATCATCAATTTTTCTTTGGTTAATAGTCACTAAGCCCATAAAGATAATATTGCCTAAGAGTAATACACACAGAGTGGGCGTCCAATAAGCCATGCCTTGAGGAACAAATGCGATGCCAATTTGCCATAATCCTAATAGTCCAAATTTTTTGAGCACACCAGCATGTAGCATGCTTGTCGCGGTTGGTGAGTTGGCATAGGTATGAGGAGCCCAGCTATGAAAAGGAAATAGTGAAATTAAAGTGCCAAACCCTAGGAGTAATAAGCCTGCTATCCAAACTTGATCATGATAGTTGATAGATTCAGCGGCGACTGATGCGGCTAACCCAGAAAAACTAACAGCTCCAGCTTTAATGACTAATAATAAAATGCCTGCAAGCAATACTAATGAACCAAAAGCTAGATAAATCATCATTTTCCAAGCTGTAGACTCCTTGGCTCGTTTGCCATAGCGTCCTAACATCAGAAACGTAGGAATAAGGGCTAACTCATGAAAAGCATAGAAGAAAATAACATCTTGAGCTGCAAATGCCAGTAAGCAACCAAGAGAGATGAGCCAACTACAAATAGTCTGAAATTTAGCGTCTTTATCTGCTAGTTCTGGAATGACAAAAACAGCTAAGGTCACTAATAGGGTTAAAATAATCAATCCCATATTAGATGATGTAATAGCTAACCCCATTTTAAAGAATTCGCCCTCATCTTTAAGGCTGGCTAATCCCATAAGCTCAACTGAGCTTTGTGCCAAATCATTGAAAAAGCATAACTGAATACCAATTAGTAAGTTTAAGGCCGCTGCAATAATTGAAACGCGCTTAGCTGGGAGATTAAAGCTAATAGCCGTAATCGCTAATAGACTAATAATGATAAGATAAATAAACATAAAGCTGAAAAACGAAGAACTAATTAAGCAAAAACAAAGAGATAAATTAAAACAACCATGCCAGCACTAAGCAATAGATGATACAAAGCCAGTTGACCACGATGCATCTGACGCAGACCTTGGCCAATATAGGCGGTCAATCTAGCTAACCCATTAACGATCACTGCAGAGATGAGGAATTGATCAATAACTTGGCATAAACCTGCCATAAATCTTTGAATCCAACGTACTAAAAATACCTCATACAAAAAATCAAAGCCGAATGCTTTTTTAAGCACAGGCAGATATAGGGGCTCTCGCTGTTTTCCTTTGTAAATAATAAACGCTGCTATAGCACCAATAAGAATAGCTATTGTTGAGCTTATAAATACAAAATTAAAAACGATTGGATGCTCATGATAGGCAGGAGCAAGAATCTTAGCAATTTTAGGTAGTCCAGATATAATGGCGAGTACCGCAAGAATGATTAGTGGTACAAGCATCGCTATAGGAGCTTCTTTAGCATCTGAGCTATCATCATTACGTGAGAAACCACTAAAGACAACAATAACAAGGCGTAATGTATAAAAGACTGTGAGTGACGCTACAAAAATAGCGACCCAAAATAGGATTATATTTTCATGGTGAACAACTTCTAAAATTTGCTCTTTAGAGTAAGAGCCTGAAGTAACAATAGGGATAGCCATAAGTGCTGCTGAACCTATTATAAAGCATAAGGCAGTAATTGGCATGCGTTTAGCTAAGCCTCCCATTTTCCAGATATCTTGCTGATGATGACAACGATAAATAATAGCACCAGCACCTAAGAATAATAGAGCTTTAAACCATGCGTGGGTGTAGAGGTGGAACATAGCAGCTTCACCGCCTTTGAACCCTAGACCAATAGCCATCACCATGTAGCCTAATTGGGAGAGGGTAGAATAAGCGAGAATTTTCTTAATATCACTTTGAGCTAATGCACAGAGTGCGGCAATGACAGCTGTTGCAGCTCCTAAATAGGCAATCATAGTTCCTGCCCAAGTGTGAAAAATCATTTCAGCTATGTCATGCCCGAGGGATAGTTGGAATCTAAATAACATATAAATACCTGCAGCTACCATAGTTGCTGCATGAATGAGAGCGGATACAGGAGTTGGTCCTTCCATGGCATCAGCTAACCAAGTATGTAGGGGAAATTGAGCAGATTTACCCAAAGCTCCACAGAATAAACAAGCTAGGGTTATAGCGCCTAAGCTAGCAATTTGTGCAGGCTTGTCTTGCAGCATAGTGGCTAACTGATCAAAATGAAAGGTTCCCGCCATGACCCAAACGAGCAAAATCCCGATAAGGAAACCAAAATCTCCAATACGATTCATGAGAAATGCTTTTTTAGCGGCATTTGCAGCACTATCTTTAGTAAACCAATGACCAATGAGTAAATAAGAACTTAACCCAACGAGCTCCCAAAAGATAAACATCATAATGAAGTTATCAGCTAGTACGATGCCTGTCATCGAAAATAGGAATAAACTCAATGAAGCATAATAACGAGCAGCGTGCTCATCTTTCGCCATATAAATAGTGGAGAATAAATTAACTAGAGTACCAATACCTGTCACAATAAGCATCATTTTAAGTGCAGTGCTGTCGAGCATAAGCCCAATAGATAAAACTAAATTATCAATCTCAATCCAGTTAAAGGCGTATGCCCCTAATTCTTCGGCTTGATTAAGTCCTATCACGATGAGTAGACAAGCCACACTAGATACAGTTGAAAACCAAGCGGCAACCGCAGATTTGGTAGCACTTAAAAGCCACCAAATAGTAAGGCTGCTTAAAAGTGGAATAAGTAGAAGTAACCAAGGATTCAAATTCATAACTATAAAATTTAAGTATTATTTAACAGTCCCTTAGACTATTAAGCTCATTTAGATTAAGGTTTTTCTTTTGCTTATAAATAGCTGTTACAATAGCAAGCCCTAACGCAGCTTCTGCTGCAGCTACAGCGATAATAAAGAAAATAAAGATGGACAAGGATGTCGCTGGCAAGCCTGTCTCATCTAAATGGTAGCGATTAAAAGCTACTAGATTGAGCATAGCGGCTGCTAGCATCAGTTCTAGACACATAAGAATCACAATCAAGCTACGGCGAATAAGAATACCTAATAAGCCTACACAAAATAGTAAGGCAGCAAACAGTAACAGAACATTAAGAGAAGTCATTTTAAAATAGAAATAAGAGAAATTAAATCAGAGTTTAATAGAAAATTAATGAGAGCTTTTTTGTCCGATGACAATGACTCCAATGGTGGCAAGCAGTAAAATAATGCCAATGAGTTGTAGAGCAAAAGCATAGTTAAGACTCAGCGCCTGACCTATGAGATGAGCATCGGGTAGAATACCTTGATTAAGCTTAGCTGTGATGACACTTTGCGAATCAAAATATTTAGCAGCTTGAGCATGATTAATTTTTGCAAAAAGAGTAGTAGGAATTTTACTCAGCACTACTCCTATCTGAATGAGTAAGAGCAATACAGTGACAATTCCTAGGATAATACTAGCAGGTTTAACTGTGCTCATTTCTAATTCGCTAGGCTCTTTCAAATCTAAGAGCATGATAATGAATAGAAACAGCACCATTACCGCACCTGCATAAACAAGAATCTGTAAAATACCGATAAAGAACGCATCTAAACCGATAAACAAAGCAGCTAAAGTCACAAAGCAAGCGAGCATGCCAAGTGCGCTAGTAACAGGGTTTTTAGCTAAAATAACAACAAGTGCTGAGACAAGCATCAATAAGCCAAATATTACAGTCAATCCCAAAGGCATAACATTAGCTAATATAGCAGGCACAAAAGAGAATAAATCGATCATAATTATTTTAGTTTGTTCCATTTGTTTACTAGACCTACACGCTTACCTCCAATTTCGTAGAGTTTTTCTTTATCATGCATTAAATCTTTTCTGCTAAGACCAGTAATTGAGTAGTCTTGACGTAGATAAATAGCTTGTTCAGGACAGACTTCTTCGCATAAACCACAATAAATACAACGAGTCATATCAATGTCAAATTCTTTAGGCGCTTTTTCTACTTTGGCCCACTCATTACCATCTTCAATTTCACCTGGAGTAATACGAATAGCTTTAGGTGGACAAATAAATTCACACAGTTGGCAAGACACACAACGTTCACGCTCTTGCTCGTCAGTCACTAAAGCTGGCACACCACGGTACCAATCAGGAAGAAATTCATCCCACTTAGTCTCTGGGTATTGCATAGTTATACCAAGACCTGAACTATTCATCTCTTTTTTGCCTCTAGTCGTGCTTTTAACAGAGCGTATGGCGTGCCCAAGAGTAATTTTTAAGCCACCAAAAAGAGTGGGAAAATAAAGATGTTCATACCACTTGAGCTTAGGGCGATTAACTTTAATAAAAGACATAATAAAATAAAGAAATTAACGAGCTAGAAAATAAAGAATAACTGCAGTGATAACCACATTAACTAAAGCGAGTTCAAAGAATACTACCCATCCAAGTTTCATCAACTGATCATAACGAAAACGAGGTATAGACCAACGCACCCAAATAAAGAACACAATAAATCCAATGAGTTTAGCTAAGAAACAACCAATATGGATAAGGCCAGCCCAAATAGAACCAGAGCTAAGAAACTCAGTATGACTCAAGCCAAAAGGTAATGACCAACCACCTAAGAAAATAGTGACAATGACCGCAGATCCGACAATCATGGCTGCATATTCACCAAGGAAAAACAAGGCGAATTTCATAGATGAATATTCAGTATGATAACCACCCACTAATTCAGTTTCACATTCTGGCAAATCAAAAGGCATACGATTAGTTTCTGCAAAAATAGAAACGGTAAATATGATAAAAGCTATCAACATAGGGAACCATGTGAGCAAACCTTCTTTAGTAACTCCATGTTCATGCCCAATACTAATAGGCAGCAGTAGCCAGCCATGCTCAGCTTGATAATTAATCATATCATTGAGATTAAAGCTTCCAAATAGCATCAACACAGGAATAATAGATAAGCCAAGAGCAATTTCATAAGAAATCATCTGTGCTGCTGAACGAACTGAACCAAAATAAGCGTACTTAGAGTTGGATGCCCAACCTGCAATTGCAATTCCATAAACCGAAATAGAAGCAATAGCAAAAATAAACAAAGGCCCAATTTCAACCTGCGCAATAGAGAGCGCTAGCGTGCGTCCAGTATTAAGGATAATGTCGCTACCAAAAGGAATTACAGCCACAGTAATAAGGGCCGGAGCCATAGTTAGAATAGGAGCAAGAATAAAAAATCCTTTGCGAACATGTCCAGGGGTAAACTCTTCTTTTAGTAGGAATTTTATCCCATCAGCAATAGGTTGTAGCAACCCTTGGAATCCAACACGGTTTGGTCCAACTCTATCTTGAATAATGGCAGATACTCTACGTTCAGCATAAACTGAATAGGCAATCATAGGTAATAATAATAGAAAAGTAATAACTACTATTTTAATAAGAGTCGAAATGATGAAAAAAGCGTCCATAGTAAAGTTAATAAAAGTTTAAGCGATGATGCCTTGTTTACGGCGTTGCTCTTCTTTTGCTAATAGAGGTACTTGGTAGTTGGTCTCTATAATAGGCTCGCCTAAGTCAGATAGGGTGGCATAGGTAATACCATTGAGAGCTTTATAGGTTTCACTGAGTTCAATAAATAGAGCTTCAGGTTTAGTTGGTAAATGATTAACCTCCAATGAATGTAGCCAACTAGTGAGCAATTGAAAATGAGTTTTTACATTTGTAGGAGCTTGGATAGCTGAATTGAGCTTTTGTAAGCGTCCACTGAGATTTATCATAGTGCCTTCATTTTCGAAAGCAGTGGCGACAGGTAGGCTGTAATCACTGGCCTGAGCTGTAGAGTTAGCGAGACTATGTGTTGAAATTAGACAATCTAAATGACCAAGCAATTCAGCGTCCCAACCTCTTATAGTTGTTAAGTCTTCACCTAGCACGATGAGGTTTTTAATAGCACCTGACTTAATGCCAGTTTTAATTGACCCTAGTTTTTTATACAGTGTTTTCAGCTTGAATATCAATTGTAAGCCTAAAGTGTTAGGGTTAGCATCAGAACTGATGAGCAAGTTATCTTCTTCTTGTTTATGTTCGACACTAGCAAGGATTTTAATATCTAGTTTTTCTGCCAATATTTTAGCTAAATAGAGCTCTTCATTAGTGAGGCTTGCAGACACGATAAGAGCTGTATTTTCAGAATTAGCTGAACCTAGTTGCTCATTAATACTGGCAAAGGCTTTAGTCCAATGAATAGGTTGATGAGCTTCAGTTACTTTGTGTGAAGGCTCTAATAATCGTAACTCTTCTTTAAATTTTTTAAAGCTTAGACGGTAATTATCAGGCATCCAACAAGAATTGACTGCATTATTTTGTCGAGGAGTCACACGATAGATGTCATTGCCTCGAGTCCACACGGTAGTATTTATACCGTGCCCACAGTTAGTATCAATGGTTGGAGTCTGCTTAAGGAACCAGACTCTCATCTGAAACCTAAAATCAGTAGAGGTTAAGGCCCCGACAGGGCAGATATCCACAGTATTAAGAGAATAATTATGATTGAGTAATTTATCAGGGTGTACAGTTAACTTAGAATGCGTGCCACGCTCTGCAAAACCAAGTACTGGATCATCAGCTACTTCATCCATGAATCTGATACAGCGACTGCACAAGACACAACGCTCATCATCGAGGCGCACACGTTCACCTATGCGCACATTTTTAGGCTTTTTAATTTTAGTTTCCTTAAATCTACTCTGAGCGTTACCGTGTTCAACTGAATACTCTTGCAAGGTACATTCACCTGCTTGATCACAAATAGGGCAGTCTAAAGGGTGATTGATGAGGAGAAACTCCATAACATCTTTACGACAGCCTTCGACTAATTCACCTTGGGTTTTTATACCCATGTTTTCTGCTACGGTATTGGCACAAGAAATAATAGGGCGAGGGTTCCAGCTAATCTCTTGATAACCTTGCTCATCGTATGTTGGCTCAGCTCCTGGAGCTGGACGAGGAGGCATCCCCATTTGTACTAGACACATACGACAGTTACCTGGAGATGAAAGCTTTTCATGGTAACAATAGTGAGGTACTTGTGCCTTAGCTAAATTACAGGCTTCTATGATACGTGTGCCTTTAGGTACTTGCATCCAGATTCCGTCAATTTGAATATTGACTAGACCTTTTTCTGCAGCAATATCTTTAGGTAGAGAGGTGGTAGATAACTTGTTCATTATGGGATTGTTGAAAGTGTAGCGATTATGAGCCCGTTGGTTATTTTTGCCATAAGTGAGGAGCGACTGCAAGTGTGTATAAACATACCTCTAAGGAAGCGACAAAACTTATGGTAAAAAGAACAACGGCTACCTTTGTTCAATTTCAAGTCAAATCTGTTGACTTGAAGAAATGCTAAAACTTTTATTAAAATGCTCATGATTGATAGGCTTTCAACGACCCCATTAGGTCTGAAAAAATTGTTGTTGAAGTTCTTTTTCTTTAGAAATGTAAGTATTGTCCTCACTAGTATCAGCTATAAGCTCATCTTTGAATTTAGCAATAATAGCTTCGACTGGCCATGCGGAAGCTTCACCAAAGGCACAGATAGTTCTACCATCAATTTGGTAGGCTACCTCTTCTAAGGTTTTGATATCTTCGGCATTGGCTTTACCCTCAACAATTCTATCAGAAATTTTCTTCATCCACATCGAGCCTTCTCGGCAAGGAGTGCATTGACCACAAGATTCATGAGCATAGAAATGGTTGATATTATTAAGTACCCATGACATTTTTCTAGTATTATCAAGGACGATGACTCCACCAGAGCCAGCCATTGAGCCACAAGCCGCAAGGGTATCAAAATCAAGAGGGATATCCCAAAAATCTAAATCCACTTTTTGATCACCCTGTGTAATACTAAATACTTCATCGCATTTGAGGATTTTAGAAGAAGAACCACCAGGAATAACAGCCTTGAAAGCTCTACCTTTAAGAGGGCCGCCACCAATATCGTAGAGTAATTGACGCATGGTAATTTTGCCCACTTCTACCTCAACGTATCCAGGGTTTCTTACATCACCAGAGAGGCAGAGAATACGTGTGCCTGTATTACGTGGAGTACCAAGCTTAGCGTACTCTTCGCTACCCATGCTAAGAATATGAGTTACATGACATAAAGATTCTACATTGTTAACAATAGTAGGGCACATGTATAAGCCTAAGGCAGCAGGGAAATAAGGTGGCTTGATTCTAGGGTAGGGTCTTTTACCTTCTAAAGATTCAATAAGACCGGTTTCTTCACCACAGATATAGGCTCCTGCACCACGGTGAATATAAATCTCTAAATCAAAGTCAGCACCTAAGATATTCGTTCCGAGAAAATTTTTACTTTTAGCTTCTTTAATTGCTTGTTCAAGAATTTGAGCTGCTTGAGGAAATTCCTCTCGTACATAAATGTAAGCAAGTTTACAGCCAATAGCGTAAGCTGTAATAATCATACCTTCAATAAGTTGGTGTGGATCTTGGTGAACAATATATCTATCTTTGAAAGTACCGGGTTCGGACTCATCACAGTTACAAATTAGATATACAGGTTTTTCATTATCAGGAGGGATAAAGCTCCATTTTAAACCAGTAGGAAAACCAGCGCCACCGCGACCACGCAAGCCTGAGGCTTTAACTTGTCCGGTAACTTCTTGCGGCTTTAATTTTATGGCTTTTTTTAAGCTATTATAACCACCTACATTAAGATAAGTATCAATACTTGTATCCCAATCTTTGCGGTCTACATTTTTGAAAATAAGACGTTTCTCTAAAGCATGAGGCTCTTTGCCTTCTAAATAAGTAATATCAGCCATCATTATTTTGAGTATTGAGAGATTAAATCTTGAGCTTTTGCGGGAGACACAGCTTCATGAAAGTCATCATTAACTAAGCAGACAGGTCCGGTGCCACAAGATGCTAAGCATTCCGCAAACTCTAGTGACCAAGTTCCACAATCAGATACAGCGACAGGCTGGTGATGAGAATCACAGGCTGAACGATCAATGCCTGTGATTTTAGAAAGCTCAGCCATAAGGTTTTCACTGCCAGCCATAGCACATGAAAGTGTTCGGCATACACGTATATGAAACTTGCCTGGTGCGCTTTGGTGAAAACCAGGATAGAAACTTACCACCTCCAAAATACGCATGGGCTCAATCTCTATTTTTTCTGAAATCCAAGTAATTGCTTGAGCAGAAATAAAGCCAAATTGATGTTGAATGAGATGTAAAATAGGCAGAACAGAAGAACGAATTTGATCAGGATAATGTGAAATAGCCTCATCAATACGTGCTTCTAATTCAGGAGTCATAGCAAATGGAGCAAAATGTTTTTCACCTGCTGAAACAGGGTGATTGACTTGCTGATCTAAAGTGGGAGATTTATCCATCATATTAAGAGTCTTGGGAGATAAGTTTTTGAAGGTCGTTCATAACTTTAGTTGGACCTAGGTATTTGTCATCAACATGACTGTGAGATAAGACATTTCCTTGAGGGTCAATAATCACCATGCCTGGAATACTACGACCTGCAAAACTTTTCCATGTGTCAGTTGAAGAATCAATCTTGGAATGTTTGAGTGCTAGCCAAGGCATCTTATCATCCTTGATATAATCTTCCATAGCTTTTTTTTCTTTGTCACTACTCACTAATACAATTTCAAATTTATCACTTTTATTTTTATTGTAAAATTCAACTAGTTTAGGGGTAAATACTTTGCATGGAGGACACCAGCTAGCTGAATAATAAATAGCTATATATTTAGGGTTAGGTGCTTTTTCAGGTTTGTATGATTTGATGCTTTTGCCATCTAGTTTTACCATATTTTTTGATAACTCTTGTATGAATGGTGATTTTGATAATGTTAATTCTTTATCAAGTTTTAAGGCTTGCTCTTGCGACGCCAGCGATAACAATTCCCATTTAATATCTACTTTTTGGCTTTTTACATCCACAGTAACACTTAAGGGTTGTTGAGTATCCTCTTGATTCAACTTAATAAAACTAGCTGTAATGCTTCGGCCTTTTGTATCGAGCCAAGTATGCTCACTTGCCTTTAAAAAAGGCATTAAAATTAAAATAATTAGAGGTAAGTAAGTTTTCATATTAATTAGAAATAAGTTTTTGAAGATCGTTCATGACTTGATGAGGCCCAATGTAACTAGAGCCCTTATAGCTATCTAATAAGACTTTTCCGTTACGATCAATAACCACAAGGCAAGGTATGCCTCTACCTGCAAATTTAGTCCACATCTTAGAGCGTTTAACTTGAGCGTAGGGTAGAACGAGCCAAGGCATTTTATCTCCAGTTATATATTTATTCATTGTCGACTGGTTTTCGTCACTACTCACAAAAACCAGTTCAAAATTCCCTCCTTTATTTTTATTGTAAAAGTTAACCAGTTTAGGAGTGAATGCGCGACAAGGAGGGCACCAATGAGCCGAGTAATAAATAGCAATATATTTAGGAGTTGCTGAATTAGGTGATGCTTTTATAAGACCTTTTTGTAGGCGTAACATGTCATTATTAATACTTGTAATATAAGAAGATGAGCTAGTTGAATTAGTGGGAGATGATGAGCTGTCTTGTTTGCTGGTTAAATCAGTTACATTTTTTTTAGCTTTAGTAATCAAGTTGTTAACTGAACCAAGCAGGTTCTTACTCTCTAGGTTTTTATTCTCTTTTTTATCTGACTTAGGGAAAAAGCTTTTAATTTTTGTCGTGAGATTGGTAAGTAATGAGATTTTTGGATCATTAGAATTGGATTCTTGTAATTCTGTATTTTTAGCCTCAGTTTGCTTTTTTGGATTATTTTTATTTTGCCATTTTTGCAAAGCCTGTAATGCCAGCTCTTCTTCAAGTAACAATGCTTTTTCTTGAGAGGACTCTGACAAATCTGACCAGTTAGCTTTTACTTTTCTTCCCTTAATATCAAAGGTTACACTAGCGTTATGACCGTTAGTATCACGATTGATAGCTACAAATTTAGCTGTCATAAGAGATCCATCTACACTTTCCCAAAAATCGGCACTAGTCTCTTCCAATGGGGTGAGGCTTTGATTTTTGTTAATATTTGTTTCAGACCAAGAAATTACAATACTTAAAGAAATTAAGCTAATAAGATAGTAGAGTAATTTAGTTTTAGACATAAAAGTAATTAACGGTCACACTCACCCATTACAAAGTCTAGTGACCCTAAGATAGTAGGGATATCGGACATCAAGTGCTGAGGTAAAAGTTCTTGTAGGATAGAAAGATTGATAAAGGATGGAGACCTTATTTTGAGGCGGTACGGCACACCTCCACCTTTAGAATAAATATAAAATCCAAGCTCACCTTTAGGGTTTTCTGCAGCAAAATAAACTTCGCCTTCTGGGGCATCTAGTCCTTGTGTATTGATAATAAAGTGATGGATAAGCTCTTCCATACTCATAAGTACTTTTTCTTTATCAGGAAGTACATTCTTGTAATCACTAATATTAATAGGGCCATCAGGCAGGGTATCAAGCACTTGGTGGATGATTCGAATAGATTGACGCAACTCTTCTAAGCGCACGAGATAGCGGTCATAACAATCGCCAACTTCTCCTACAGGGATATCAAACTTGTATTTTTGGTAATCTAGATAAGGCGAGTTTTTGCGCAAGTCACGCTGAATGCCAGAGGCTCGTAGATTAGGGCCTGTTAATCCCCAACTAATAGCGTCTTCCCGACTTATGATTCCAATATTTTTAGTTCTGTCGATGAAAATTTTATTACGAGTAAGAAGTTTGTCAACCTCATCAACAGCTTGAGTGCACTCTTTTAAGAAAGTTCTGATTTCATCTTCGAAGCCTGCGGGTAAATCTCTAATTTGTCCACCTACACGAGTGTATGAAGTGGTGAACCTAGCTCCAGTAAGGCGCTCACATAGATTGTAAATTTTTTCTCTTTCTGTAAATGTATGAAGAAATACTGTCATAGCTCCAACATCCATGGCGAATACACCAACTCCTAGCAGGTGTGAAGATATGCGTGCCAGCTCACAGCAGAGTACTCGAATTGCTTTGCCTCGAGGAGGGAGCTCCCAGCCCATAAGTTTTTCTACAGCACAAGCATAGGCAACATTATTAGCAAGGGGCGCTAGATAATCCAATCTATCTGTATAAGGAACAAATTGATTGTAGTGCATATTTTCTGCTATTTTTTCATCACCGCGATGAAGAAAGCCTACTTCAGGGCTAGCTTTAGCAATAATCTCCCCGTCTAAATGTAACAAAAGCTTGAGTACTCCATGTGTAGCAGGGTGGGAAGGCCCCATACTCAGAACCATGTGATTATCAGCTGTATCAGCATGATATTTACTTGCTGAATCTTGAGTTTGGTAATGAACTTGGGTTTGACTCATAGAATAATTTAAAACTAATCAAGATGCTAGGCTTTTAAGTTTGCTATCACAAGTACTTTTTTCTATAAAAAACATTTTTTTCAATACACTTTTAAGTGAAACTTCTTTTACTATTAAATCTGTCTTGGATAATTAAAACTAGAGTTGAAACCATCAATAGAAATATAAGGTTAAAAATAAGCACTAAAATGTAGTTCCCCCAATTAGGAACAGTGCTTGTATAGCTGAGCTTTACCATGAATCGATAGAGTTCATGAGTTAGCCCTATGTAAAAAATATTAAAAGAAAGAGTAGCTGTAGTTATGCGCTGAATGGCGCCAAATATAGTTAAAAATACACTGCTTACACCCCAAAACAAACCTTGTTGAGCATCAGTGGATACAGATATAATTTCAAAATCAGCAATGAAACCGAATAAAAAACTAATAAATAAGAAACTTAAAAAATTTAATTGTTTATTGATAAGTAAAATAAACCAAATAATAGGGTATACTTGCCAAATATAGTCAGCAAATAATCCATGACTTAAAATCCAGACAGCCATTAACAAGATTAAATGGAAAATGATTTGCCTCATAGTTATTGAGTTAAATGATTGTTTTTAAGCTCAGCTTGAATCGCGCTATTAGGATGTTGGTCTAAGATAAAAAGCCATTTTAATTGTTTAAAATCCACATTAGGTTTAATAATGATGGAGTTACTTGAAATATAAAAAATATTTCCAATATCAATATGATTAGGAAAAATAGGGCTGCTATCGCGAGTGACAATTTGGCTGCCAATATCTGCTAGCTTGTTTGGTAATTGAATATTTTTATTTAAAGGCGTGAAAACAAGTTCATAAGGATTGTCAGTTCCTCTTAGAATACCCTTTATTTCTGTACCTTTAATTTGAGCCCCTAAATGAAAGCTTTTGTCATAAATAAGTAATACCCGAGCTAGGCCATCACTTGGAATACTAGTTATTTTGCCAACTAAACCTTGTGGAGATGCTAACGCTTGGTTAACGTGAACGTTTGCTTCTTTAGGAAAGGAGATGTAGATTTCTTTTTCTAATGCCGTTGTCGTATTAGGCTTATCAATGAGCTCTGCCGTGATAGCATGGCTGAATTTATTTTGCTTGATATCAAGAAGAGCTCTTAGTTGATAATTTTCTTTAGCTAAAGAGGTGAACTCATTTTTTAGAGTTTGTAGCTTAGCATAATCAGGCTCGATATTATGGAGCTTAGCTTCCAGTTCTTCTACAGTTTCAATTTTAGCAAAAAAAGAGCTGATGTTTTCATGAAACTTAGATTCTTGATTAAGAAAGTTAAGTAACACACCATAATAAACCTTTTGCCCTGCAACTAAAGTTTTAGGGCTTAAATAACCGACAACTAAGGCCAATAAGATAAAAGCAAATATGGGGTAGCCATATTTGCTTTTGATAGGCTTAGGCTTTGTTTTCAAGCTGAAAGCACTTTTATTAATCATAGCCTAAGCCAAATAAGCAAATAGGTTAAGTTGCTTTTTCTAATAAACTTAAATTTGCAAGCGCCATACCACTACCATTAGCTATAGCCGTAAGAGGGTCATCTGCAATAAATACTGGCAAATTAGTTTCTTCTTGGATAAGCTCTTTTAATCCTCGAATAAGAGCACCTCCACCTGCAAGTACAAGTCCGCGATCAAGTAAGTCTGAAGCTAGCTCAGGAGGGCATTCCTCAAGAGAGCTCTTAATAGCTCTAATAATCACGGCAATAGTTTCCGCCATAGATTCTCTGATTTCTGTAGAATTAATTTTAATAGATTTAGGTAACCCAGATAAGAGGTCGCGACCTTTGATTTCCATATCTGTCTCTTCTTTTTGAGGGTAGGCATTACCGATGCGAATTTTGATATTCTCAGCAGTTTTATAACCAATAAGTAAGTTATATTTAAGCTTAATATAAGTCATAATAGCGTCATCTAGATTATCTCCAGCTACCTTAACACTGGCGCAATGCACCATGCCTGAGAGTGAGATGATAGCAATTTCAGTAGTTCCTCCACCAATATCAACAACCATATTCCCATCAGCTTCATCAATAGGAAGGCCTGCGCCAATAGCTGCGGCTCTAGGTTCTTCTATTAAATAAACAACTTTAGCTCCTGCCTTTTCAGCAGATTCTTTTACAGCACGCCTTTCTACAGAGGTGATTTGTGAAGGAACAGCAATGATAACACGAGGTTGTGATAAACGATGCTTAGGTAAAGCTTTATTAATAAAGTATTTCAAGAGCGCTTCAGCAGCTTCAAAATCAGCAATAACGCCATCTTTTAAAGGTCTGATTGCCTGTACTCCCATTGGAGTTTTTCCAAGCATTTTTTTAGCTTCTTCACCAACAGCAACAACTTCGCCTGTGCTAGTATTGACTGCAACCACAGAAGGTTCTGTTAAAATCACACCTTTTCCTTTGACGTAGACCAAAGTGTTTGCTGTACCTAAATCAATGGCAATATCCTCAGCAAAAAAATTACTAAATAAATTCATATACGAAAGAATATCATTATTTCTTGATTAGTCTACACCGAATTTTAATTATTGACGTTTTAAAAACTCTTCGCCTAATTCAGCATATTTTTTTGCTCCATTTGAATGTGATTGGTAGTCAAAAATACATTGCCCATAACTAGGTGCTTCGCTGAGTTTAATATTTCTAGGTATAAATGTTTTATAGCACTCTTTAGGGAAGTACTTTTGAATTTCAGACTTTACTTGATTAGCTAAATTAGTGCGGCTGTCATACATGGTTAATATAATTCCACCTAATTTAGTGATAAACTGATTATCTTGCTGCTGAACTTTTTTAATAATTTGAATAATCTTAGTTAGCCCCTCTAAACCAAACCATTCACACTGTAGAGGTATAAGCACCTCGTCAGAGCAGGCTAAAGCATTAGTCATAAGAATCCCTAGCGAAGGAGATGTATCGATAATGCAAAAATCATAATATTGCATGAGTGCTTCTTGATGCACTTGAATTCTAAGCTCTTTAAAATTATGCCCTGTTTGAGCTAGTTCGATTTCAATACCAGCTAAATCCATATTACTAGGAGCAATAAAGAGATTCTCTACTGGAGTAGGGATAATAACATCAAGAATATTAACGCTATTGGTAAGCGCATGGTAAATATTGGCATTAGGCGGTGTTTCAACGCCTATGCCGCTACTACAATTTCCCTGAGGATCCATATCGATCAACAGAGTTTTATAGCCTTTTTTTGCTAAATATGCAGCTAAGTTAATGCTAGTGGTAGTTTTACCTACACCACCTTTTTGATTAGCTATAGCTACAATTTTCATTTAGTAATTTTTGGATTATAGCATTTCAATAAGAGTTCTTCCAATATCAGAAGGTGTCTCAGCAATACCAATGCCTGCTTCTTTAAATGCTTCTTTTTTCGCTTCAGCAGTACCCATGCCACCAGAAACAATAGCTCCTGCATGACCCATGCGGCGTCCTGGAGGCGCTGTTGCACCAGCAATGAAACCTGCTACAGGTTTATTGCAGTTATCTTTGATCCAAGCAGCAGCTTCTTCTTCTGCTGTACCTCCAATTTCACCAATCATAATGATAGATTCTGTTTCTGGATCTTCATTGAACATTTTAATGATATCTAAATGTGAAGTACCATTAATAGGGTCTCCGCCAATACCAACACAAGTTGATTGACCATAACCAAGCTGAGTTATTTGCCATACAGCTTCGTAAGTAAGAGTTCCTGAACGCGATACAATACCGACGTTGCCTTTTTTGTGAATGTAACCTGGAGCAATCCCAATACGGCAACCGCCATGTGAGTTTTCACCTGTGCCTGGAGTAACAACACCTGGGCAGTTAGGTCCGATAAGGCGAGTTTTGCTACCTTGCATGGCTTCTTTAACGCGCATCATATCCATAACAGGGATGCCCTCTGTGATACAAACTACTAAATCGAGTTGTGCATCGACAGCTTCTAAAATTGCATCAGCGGCAAAGGGAGGAGGCACAAAAATAGCTGTAGCTGTAGCGCCAGTTTTGTGGGCAGCTTCTGATACAGTATCGTAAATAGGCGTGGCAGCACCAAAAATCTGACCACCTTTTCCTGGAGTTACACCTCCTACGACTTGAGTGCCGTAGTCAATGCTTAATTGTGCGTGTTTACCACCAAAACCACCTGTGATGCCTTGGATAAGCAACTTTGTTTTTTCGTCAACGAGAATAGACATAATATATTTTTATAAAGATTTAGTTAAGCAGAATTTATGCAGAAAGTGCAGCTGTGATTTTTTCTGTAGCTTCCGCTAGAGTTGAAGCTGTAATAAGGTTAACATCACTGGCTTCTAGTGTGGCTTTACCTGCTTCTACGTTATTGCCTTCGAGGCGAACAACCAAAGGAATGTTGAGCTCTACTTGTTTTGCTGCTTCTACCACACCCTGAGCAATAACATTACAATCCATAATACCACCAAAAATATTAATGAGGATGCCTTCTACTTTTGGGTCATCAAGGATAATTTTAAAAGCTGCAGTTACTTGCTCTGTAGAGGCGCTGCCACCTACATCGAGGAAGTTAGCTGGCTCACCACCATAATGCTTGATAATATCCATGGTCGCCATGGCAAGACCTGCACCATTAACTAAACAAGCAATACTGCCATCAAGTCCAATATAATTGAGATCATGCTTAGATGCTTCTACCTCACGAGGATCTTCTTCAGCTGGGTCACGCATTGCTGCAATATCTGGATGACGGTAAAGAGCATTATCATCAAAATCAAATTTAGCATCAAGAGCAAGAAGCTGTTGATCAGGGGTTACTACTAATGGATTAATCTCCACCATGGAACAATCACAACCGATAAAGAGGTCGTAAAGGTTATTGATAAGTACATTGAATTGCTTGATAAGACCTTTGTCAGTAAGCTTAAGGGCGGCAGCTAATTTACGTACTTCGTAAGGTTGTAAGCCGTTGAGAGGGTGAATGATTTGATGAACGATTTTTTCTGGAGTTTCTTCAGCTACAGCCTCAATATCCATGCCGCCTTCAGTTGAAGCAACAATAACAGGCCTAGAAGTTTCACGGTCAATTAATAAAGAAAGATAAAGCTCTCTCTCAATATCTACAGCTTCAGCAACCATTACTTGATTAACGAGTCTGCCTTCTTCTCCAGTTTGGTGAGTCACTAAAACTTGTCCGAGCATTTGCTCTGCCATTGCCTTAGCGTTATCAGCATTCTTTACAAGATGAACACCACCTTGAAAACCATTTTTAAATGTACCTTTCCCTCTGCCACCTGCGTGTACTTGAGCTTTAACCACAATATTATCTCCACCAATAGCTAAAGCAGCTTCATAGGCTTCTTGTGCGGTATGCGCAACTTTACCTTGAGGACTTGGAACACTAAATTGGTCAAATAATTGCTTTGCTTGATATTCGTGAATATTCATAATTTATTTGAAAATCTGAGTTTTAAGACTTACTCAGTTGAGTTAAACTAGGAAGAAATTATGGCAAGGTCAAGAGCAAAGAGAAGTTAGTTATACCTAAGTTAAACTAAGATTAATGGAGCCTAATTAAGGCTTGATAGCGCCTTAATTAGGCTATCTAAAATCGCCCTAGTATGTTGAGTTGTAATACTAATACGTAGGCGTGATTGATTGAGGCCCACAGTTGGGTAACGAATAGCTGGGACCCAAAATCCTTGTTTTTCTAGCTCTTTTTGCCAAGCTAAAGCTTGTTGTGCTGAGCCGTCCTTAGTAAAAAATGGAAGGATGGCGCTAGTAGGTGAGATATTATTTTGAATAGGGCCAAGTTGCGTCGTTAAATAATTGATATTTGTCCATAATTTATCTCGTAAACTTAAGCCTTCGCAATGACTGATTAGACTAAGAGAAGTCTGGGCTGCTACAGCGATAGCCGGTGGAGGTGCTGTAGAGTAGATGAAGGATCGCGCCTTGTTAATAAGCAGCTCTTTAGTTGCTTTCGAGCATGTTAAGTAGCCACCACTAAGTCCTATTGATTTGCTAAGAGTCCCTATATGGTAGTTAATATCTGAGCATAGATTTAGCTCGTGAGCTAATCCCATACCTGTTTTTCCAAAAATGCCAATTGAATGAGCTTCGTCGAGCATTAATTCGGCTTGATATTGGTTCTTAAGGCTGACAATAGAGGCTAAATCACAGATGTCTCCATCCATGCTGAATACAGACTCAGTAATAATAATGAGTCGGCTATTAGGTTTGCGTAATTGACTAGCCCATTGTAAATGAGAGTTTAACTGGTCTAAATTTTGGTGTTTGTAACTTTTAAATTTAGCTCCACTAAGCTTAATCCCGTCAATGAGGCTCGCATGACAAAGTTTATCAAAAATAATAATATCATCTTTGTCACATAGAGCGGGGATGATGCCAACTGCTGTAGCGTAACCACTACTAAAACTAAGGCAGGCTTGTTGTTGTTTGAGTTCTGCGAGCTGATCTTCCAAGTCGTGTTGAGGGCTAAAGCTCCCAGCTAGTAAGCGAGATGAGCCGGATCCTGCACCATAAGTTTTAATGGCTTGCTCAAAGCTTTGTAAGACGAGAGGATGTTGGCTTAGCCCTAAATAATCATTAGAGGCAAAATTATACAGATTTTTACCATTAGCTAATTCGAGTTGAGACCCTTGTCTTGAACCGATAGCTTTTAGACTGCGCTTAAGTTGCTGAGTTTCGAGCTGATTAAGGATTTGTTGGCTTTTATTCATTTAATTGATAAACGAATGAGTTGTACTTGTAGTCAAAGGATAGTGAAAGTAACTAGCGTTTACGACATGCTTAAATAGCTTTCGTGCATCATTATAAATTTGAGAACGTGTGCTATTAAGTATAGTTAGAAAAAAAGTCTCTTTATCATTGGTTATAACAAGAGATAAACAATAACCAGATGCTTTTGTATAGCCCGTTTTAAGACCTACACACCTATAGTCTTTAGTTATACTAACCTGCTTAACTAAGGCATTAGTATTATAAAGTGTTTGTTGCTTTTTATCATATAAAAGACTTTCAGGCTGAGAGCATAAACTAGCAATAAAAGGTTTTTTGTAAGCGTAGATAGCCATTTTAGTAGCATCAATAGCCGTTGAATATTGATTGGTTGTAGTGAGTCCGTGTGGATTTTTAAAATTGGAGTTGATCATACCTAATTCCAAGGCTAATCGATTCATTTCTTTGACAAAGGCACGAGTACTACCTGAATGAACCCTAGCAAGAGTATTAGCAGCTATATTATTACTACTAATAAGTAACATTTTCATCACCTGTTCACGAGTGTAGGACTCGTGAGGCTTAAGCTTTATAGATTGAGGGTCGTAGTCTTTAAAGTCTTCTTTTTTCAAAGTTGTCTTCTGCTGTAACCTATCATGATTGTCGACTATTAGAGCTGTAAGGAGTTTTTGTAAACTGGCAATAGGCCGCTTTTGTTCGGCGTTTTTCTGGTAGACAATACTCATGCTTGGGTAATGCACAAGAAAAGCACTACTTGCTTGAATAGTTGGTGGTTCAGAGGTCTTATCATAAAAAGCTGGAGCATCGTTAAATTGAATAGAAGGATACTTTTTATAAGTGCAATGGCTAAATAAGCTTGCTAGAAAAATGACCCCTAATAGTCGTAAATATTGCCTTGAGCTAATTATACTAAAGAATGATGTCATGAGTCTTTGAGTTTAATAATTTCTTGTTTAAAAATAGGCGTAAATTTAGCTCCAAATAAATGTGGTGTGATAGCCTCTGATTCAGGAGGTAGCTCTCTATTTAGGCACGTCATCTGCACTTCATCAATACCACAAGGCGTAATCCACATAAACCCACTTAAAGATTCCTCATTGATATTAATAGCAAAGCCATGATAGCTGATCCACTGCTTAACCCCAACTCCAATGGAAGCCATTTTTTTATTTCTCACCCAAACTCCAGTAAATCCTTCTTTTCGTTCAGCTGGCACTCCTAAGCTCTGGCAGGTTAAGATGAGGGCTTCCTCTATGGATCTTAAATACAGGTGTAAATCTTGCTTGATATCTTTTAGATTTAAAACGGGGTAACCCACAAGCTGTCCAGGTCCATGATAGGTGGCTTCGCCACCACGTTGAATTTGATGTACTCGATGAGGCAACAAACTACTATCACGTAACGAGCTTTGATCTCTTTGGCTGCCCATGGTGTAGGTAGGCTCATGCTCTAATAAAAAAAGCCGATTAGGAGATTTTTTTTCTCGAATAGACTCAATAGTTGCTAGTTGTAATTGCAATAATTCAGAGTAGTTTTGTAAGCCTTCTAAATGGGTAGACTTAAATAACTCATAGTTCATAAATAATTTTATTAGGGCATTATTAAATCTGCCTAATTCATTGAATCCATAGAGCTTTCTTCTGCGCTCGTGGCTTCTGTATTTGTTTGTGAACTATTAGAGTCAGCTTTTATTAATTCGTAATGTTTAGCAGGCTCTTGTATAGCGTGGAGCAGATTCTGACCGGTGCCTAATTGTTCGTGCTTAAAATATAAGCCAGCAGCAAATGCAATAATAGCTAAAACAAAAATAAGAAAGCCTGCTCCTCCAGAGGATTTTTTTCTCTTTTTGATTTGAGCGCGTTTGAGAGCTGTAGCTTGTAATTTTTTGGCCTTATCTTCGTGGTCGGCAGTTTGCTGTTGAACCTGAATATTGTTAGCTGCAGGCACAGGTTGAGGCGTAATTGTTGGTTGTGTAATTTGTTGATTTCTCAGCAATAACTGACTGCGTAGAGAGTTTTCTGGTGCAGGTTGAGTTTGCTGAATCGCTTGGTCGTTATTATTAAGAAAAATAACAAGGTCAACTTGACCTATATTAAAGTGATAAGATTTTTCTGCTTCCAGATAAACTGAGGTTAAAGCTTCTCCAAGTTGATAAGTACCGAATCCAGATTCTAAATCTTGAATCCAAACATAACCTTCATGGGTTAAAATTCGAGTGTGTTGAGGCGCAATAGTAGGGTGATTGACTACAACTTGGCAACTTGGGTCCGAACCGATAATGATGTCTGCGCTTGCAGGGTCAAACCATAACTCTTGTTCAGGTAAATCAGGGTTCAGAATGTAGAGAGTTGCCATTGCAAAACATTAAGAGAAAATATTTTAAAAAACAAGATAAAATAAAGAGCTCAAGTGTAGTTGGCTATGAACAATATTAAAAGCTTGATATTTAGTAATAGGCAAGCTAGTTTTCGTCACTCCATATAAATCAAGATTTACCCTATGAATATTGTTGTTGAAAACCAACCCGAATCGATCTCAAAAATCTCTGTAACAGTCCCTAGTGACATTGTTGCTAAAGAGCACAAACAGTTAATTAATGGTTTTAAAAACCAAGCTAAAATCCAAGGCTTTAGACCAGGCAAAGCTCCAGAATCTCTTGTAGCTAAAAAGTTTGAAAAAGAAATTAAAGAAGAGTTGTCACAACGTCTTATCAGTCAAGGTGTCGAACAAGCTATCAAAGAGAAAGAGCTCGATATTCTCAGATTCAACGCTCCAGATACTCTAGACTGGAAAGATAACGGCGATTTTCATATTGAAATCACTTGTATTACTTCTCCAGAGTTTGAACTTCCAGAATACAAAGGTATCACTATTGAATCCGCTTCTGACGAAGTAACAGACGAAGAGCTAGACACATCTCTTAAAGGCTTGCAAAAAAACCTTGCCCAATTTGATCCAAGTGAAAAAACACAATTAGAAGAAGGTCTTTGTGCCATTATTGATTATTCAGGCTCTATCGAAGGCAAAAGCATCGAAGAGGCAATCGGCAAAGATATTCCATTCCTCACAGGTTCAGAAGGTTATTGGCTGCATATAAACGACGATAAAAATACCATGCTTCCAGAACTGGCTAAAGCTATCATTGGCCTTAAAGTAGGAGAGACAAAAGAAGTACAAGTGACACTCAGTGATGAATTCGCTGTTGAAGAAGCACGTGGAAAAGTAGTTGATTTTAAAGTAGAGCTCAAAGATATTCAAGAGGAGCACATTCCTGAACTTGACGACAGTCTAGCTAAGAAAACTCTAGGCGAAGAAGCGACTATACAAGAGCTCAAAGACAAAATGAAAGAATACTTGCAAGGCGACAAAAAAGCCAAAGTATTCCAGCAGAAGAGTGACAAAATTGTAAAACAACTCCTTGATAAAATTGAAATTGATTTGCCAGAAAGTTTAGTCAAAGAAGAAACCCAAAATATTGCTAATGAAACTATTCAGCAAGGTTATCAATACGGTTTAGATGAAGCAGCAATCAAAGAGCAGCAAGAGCAAATCCTAGCTAACGCATCAGAGCAAGCCAAAGACAGACTCAAGACATCATTTGTCCTACAAAAAATTGCTAAGGTAGAAAAAATAGAAGTTACCCAGGAAGAAATGATGGGGCAACTTCAGCAAGAAGCCCAAGCCACTCAAAAGGACTTAGGTGAGCTCATCAAAGAATATCAACAATCACAACGTTTAGAGTCGCTAAGATACCGCATGGGTATCGACAAAACACTTGCCTTCTTGATTGAACAAGCAAAAATTACAGAAATTCAACCTAAGGTTGAAGAAACTGTAGAAGCTTAATCAAGCTGACTCACGTAAAATTCAATTAATTATTTAAAACATCCTTCACCACTATGAATATCACTCCTCATAATAATTCTGCCGACACTATAGAAAATAGCTACTATATTCCTACTGTTATTGAAAAAGATGGCAGAGGCGAAAGAGCATACGATATTTATTCACGTCTGCTAAAAGACAGGATTATCTTTCTTGGAACAGGTGTAGATGATGGTGTAGCTAACTCTATCATTGCTCAGATGCTCTTCTTGCAAATGCAAGACCCTGACAAAGATATTCATTTATATATTAATTCACCAGGTGGTTCAGTGACTGCTGGTCTCGCTATTTATGATACCATGCAGTTCCTGACTTGTGATGTGAACACTTATTGTATCGGTATAGCTGCATCTATGGGTGCTGTATTACTCAATGCAGGCACTAAAGGTAAGAGACATTGCTTGCCTAACGCTCATGTAATGATACACCAAGTATCAGGGGGAGCCCAAGGCACCGCTGCGGATGTAGAGCGTACTGTAGGATTTATGTACAATCTAAAAGGTCGCCTCAACAAAATTCTATCTCACCACACAGGTAAGACAGAAAAGCAAATTGAGAAAGACGCTGATAGAGATAACTATATGAGCGCAGAAGAAGCTTGTGCTTACGGTCTAGTAGATCGTGTATTAGGTTCTAAATAATTAAACACGAAACCGTGGCAACTACGGTTAACTTGTAATTAAATTGTAGGCTAAAGCTCAGAGCTTTAGCCTATGTTTATATAGATAACAAATTTTATGATGATGAGCAAAAAAGAAACTAAACAATGCTGCTCTTTTTGCGGTAAAGCTCCAGAAGAAGCAGGGCAATTTATTGCAGGACAAGATGGCTTTATCTGTGGGTTTTGCACAGAAATGTGCTACAACATTATCAAGGATAATGCGCGCCAATTTAGCCAAGTAGAAGACAACGACGAAGAGGAATGGTTAGATATGCCCACGCCTAGTGAGCTCGTAGCCGAGCTAGACGACTATGTCATTGGGCAATCCAAGGCTAAGCGCACTCTAGCTGTAGCTCTATACAACCACTACCAACGTCTCGAACATCAAAAACAAGTCGAATTGGATAGCGAGTACAGCGATGTCGAAATAGAAAAATCCAATGTCCTCCTCGTAGGGCCTACAGGTTCAGGCAAAACTCTACTAGCCAAAACCCTAGCACGTGTACTAGATGTCCCATTTTGTATCGTAGATGCCACAACACTCACCGAGGCAGGTTATGTCGGCGAAGATGTGGAAAACATCATACTTAGACTCTTACAAGTATCAGACTTTGACATCTCACGTACTGAAAAAGGTATCATCTACGTTGATGAAATCGATAAAATTGGACGTAAAACTGAAAACGTCTCCATCACCCGTGACGTCTCAGGCGAGGGGGTGCAACAAGCCCTACTTAAAATTTTAGAAGGAACCACCTGTAACGTCCCACCAAAAGGAGGACGTAAGCATCCAAATGAAGAGTATATACAGGTCAACACCGAGAATATTCTATTTATCTGTTCAGGAGCTTTTGTTGGCATGGACGAAATCGTTGAAAAACGTAAAGGCTCATCAGGACTAGGCTTCAACGCCATTGCTGACCAAGAAAAAATTGAAAGCAACAAAAAAGACGCTTCAGTAGAGCTAGATATAGAATCAGAAGATTTACTCAAGTTTGGTCTCATTCCAGAATTTATTGGTCGTATCCCTGTTATCACCTCACTACAAGAGCTAGAGGTCGATGATCTCGTCCGCATTCTCACCGAGCCTAAAAATGCGCTTATTAAGCAATTCCAACAACTCTTCAATATGCAAGGAGTTATCCTTACTTTCGAAATTGACGCTATTCGAGCCATTGCCGAAAAAGCTGTCAGCCAAAAAATGGGCGCACGTGGATTACGCCGTATCTTGGAAAAAGCCTTGCAAGAGCCGCTCTACAGCATACCTGATAAGCAGGATGTGACCGAGGTTGTCATTACTAAGCAGGTCATCAATGACCAAGCAGAGCCGGAGTATGTCAGCGAGGTTAAGGATAAGAAAGCTATCTAAGCTTTCTTATTGGTTAAGCGCTTATATCACTCAATCTACTTCGTTTTGATTCGCCCAGCTCTAATCGAGCTGTCTCTCACCCTTGTTTCTTTAAAATATAGTATAAATGACTAGATTTAAGAACAGTAGTTGTTTTTAAATTGAACCTGCTAAGGGCTTACACTCTGCGGAATGCATGCCTACAGCATGAGGAAGGGTTGCAGTCTCACCCTCAAAATACTCCTGCGCCGTCTTTTCTCATCAAAAACCATAGTTGAGTTTGATGAACTCAACTATTCAGCCTATTTAGAATAATAGTTGGTTCTTGCAAAGAGAAGCACTTTTGAGTGCTAGTATTTGGCTTTTTTTTTGACGATTATAAATAAACTATCTATTTCAAAAGTAACTACTTTAATAGATTCTACATTTAGGATTGAGTATTTAGTAATTAGGTCATATTAAAAGAGGCTTAGCTACGTCTGTGTTTTTTGTGGCTTCTGTGGTTAATTTATGATGTATATTCTGGCTTTAGAATCTTCCTGTGATGAGACGGCGGTGGCGATTATTCGTGGCTGTTCTGATACTCATGGAGTTGAGAACGTTGAGGTGTTGGCTAATTGTGTGGCGTCGCAGATTGATATTCATAAGGTTTACGGTGGTGTGGTGCCAGAGTTGGCGTCTCGTGAGCATACTAAGCAGCTTAAACCGCTCTTAGAGATGGCTTTAGAGCAGGCGGGTGTAACCTTGCAGGATATTGATGTATTTGCAGGCACAGCGGGACCAGGGCTATCGTCTTCGTTACTTATCGGACATAGTGCTGCTAAGATGCTCGCTGTTGCCAGTGGTAAGACCTACTATGCGATGAATCACATGGAGGGGCATTTGCTTTCGCCATTTTTGGGTAAATCGCAATCAGTTGCGGTGGGACAAGCCATGGGGTTAGTCGTCTCAGGTGGACATACCATGCTCGTCGATATTGCGCGTGTAGGGCAGTATCATATTTTGGGGCAGACGGTGGATGATGCAGCTGGCGAGGCATTTGACAAAGGCGCACGTATGCTAAAGCTAGCTTACCCTGGAGGTCCAGAGATTGAGAAGCTCGCCAAGTTAGGTAACCCTCAAGCTTATGATTTTCCACGTTCGATGCTCCACGAAAAGGAGGAGGGTAAGCAGCATAGTTTTTCTTTTTCAGGGCTTAAGACGTCCTTGTATTACACCTTACAAAAAGAGGAGCAGAAACACCAACGAGAACAGAAGGCTAAACATCAAGCGGGCGAGAGTGAGCAAGAGTTCCAATTAGCTCCAGCTGTGCTCAATGACATCTGTGCCTCATTTCAACAGGCCATTATCGATGTCTTGGTTGAGAAGACCCTCGCTGCAGCGGTGAAACACAAGCGCTCAGTGGTAGCTATTTCTGGCGGTGTCGCCTGTAATAAGACTCTCATCACTCAATTGCAGAGTCGATTGAATAAACGTGGCATAGAGCTGCTTACCGCTGATAATGCACTCAATACAGATAACGCTCTGATGATTGCCTACGCAGCTTGGCAACGCCACCAAGCAGGGCAAGTGAGCGACTCGTTAGAGGCAGGGATATACCCAAGGTTTAGCGGTTTCTAATATAAATTTTTGCTTTTAACAAAAAATGCAGATGCGAAACTTTATCCTCTCGCTTTACTCGACGTTCTACGGTGTGCAACACTAAGTTTTGTTTAAGGGTTGTAGTCACGCTTTTCTTATCAGACATTTTTAAAGTCAAAACTACAAAATTTATTTTTCAAAATAGAACTAAATGTAGTTTAAAAAAACTTCTAAAATAGTCTTGAAACAGAATTTAAGATAGGTTACCTACATGAACTCTTTTTTAGAAAGAGTTATTGGCTGAAATAGTTAAATATTTCTTTTGATAATTTTTACTTAAAGGGGCATTAGCTCAGCTGGTAGAGCACCTGCATGGCATGCAGGGGGTCAGCGGTTCAAATCCGCTATGCTCCACCAAAGAGTACAAAAAATAGATGGCAGGATAGCTCAGTGGTAGAGCAGTGGGATCATAATCCATTGGTCGCGAGTTCAAATCTCGCTCCTGCTACCATTTTTTTGTAAGCTTAATTTAAGATAAATAAGTTAAGTATCTACTT
>DGKB01000013.1 GCA_002386905.1 Akkermansiaceae bacterium UBA4581
AGCAGAACAGCAGTAATGACAGGGCATTTTCCAGCTAAACATGGTATTTCTGGGCACTTCGCTTGGCCTGACCAGAATGCAGGCAGAAATATGCCTGATTGGTTAAACCCTAATGTGGTTACTTTACCTAGGATTCTACAATCAGCAGGTTATGCTACGGCTCATTATGGTAAATGGCATATTTCAAATAATATGATACCTGATTCTCCTAGCGCAGGTGAATATGGTTATGATGATTTTGCTACGTTTAATGCGTCTGGAGAGCAGATGCCTTTTTACGAAGATGTGCAACGCACTAATAAATTTATCAAAAAAAGTCAGAAGGAGGGTAAGCCGTTTTTTATTAACCTGTGGGTGCATGAGCCACATACTCCACACCATGTAGTGCCTAAGTATCAACAAAAATTTCCAGAGCTTGAGCAAAAAGACAATATCTACGCCTCTATTCTTGCTCATGCTGATGAACGCATTGGTGAATTATTAGATTTGCTAGATGCTTTAGAGATTGCGGATAATACCTTGGTGATTTTTAGTTCAGATAATGGACCCGCGGGGCTAGGCACTGGCGAATCCAAAAAAGAATTAGGATTTATGTATGACTCTGCTACTGGTATTGGTTATAATATAGGCGCTTCTGTAGGGTTGACAGCTGGTAGAAGAGGTGCAAAAGCCAGCTTGTTTGAAGGAGGTGTAGGCGTACCATTTTTGGCTCGTTGGCCACAAAAAATTGCAGCCGGCGCCGTAGATAGCACATCACCAATCTCAGCTGTTGATTTATTACCTACTTTTGTGAATGTTGCTGGTGCAAAACTACCTGAAGGGTATGAATCAGATGGAGTGGATCAAACAGCAGTGCTTTTAGGTGAGCCAATAGTTAAACGTGAGAAGCTTTTATTTTGGAAAGGAATTATTAAGGAAACAGTAGCTGGTCAGCGCATTAACTATGCAGTATCTGATGGTCAATGGAAGTTGCTTGCTAATAATGATAGTAGCTATATTGAGCTTATTGATTTAACTATCGATATTTACGAAAAGAACGATCTTAAAGCTGAGCACCCTGAGATTGCAGAAAAATTCAAAAAAGAGCTCGAAGCTTGGAAGGCAAGTCTACCTGCCGAACCAGATTCAAGTTGCTTCTCAAAATATAGAAAAGTAAAATAAATGACTATTGACCCACGTTACCAAAAATTAGCTAAACAATTAGTGCATTACTCTTGTACTGTTCAGGCAGGAGAGAAAGTGATGTTAGACTTAGCAGAGGTGCCAGATGCTCTAGGTGTGGCTCTTATTCGTGAGATTCGAGGTGTAGGTGCTGACCCTTTAGTTAGAGTCATTCACACAGCTTTGAATAAAGAAATGCTAACAGGGGCTACAGAGTCTCAATATGAGCTTATTAATGAGCTTGATGTAGCTCAATTTAAGGCTATGGACGCGTATATTGCTTTTCGAGGTAGTCATAATATTGCAGAATTAAGTTCTGTACCTGCAGAGAACATGAAGCTCGCTATGAAAGCATTGCGTCCATCTATGAATGAGCGTGTCAATGGTACTAAATGGGTGGTATTACGTTGGCCTACACCAGCTATGGCTCAACAAGCGGGTATGAGCACGGGTGATTTTGAGGATTACTTTTTCAAAGTGTGTACCTATGATTATGCTAGTTTACTGCCTGGTATGGAGTTTTTAAAAGCGTTAATGAATAAAACTGACAAGGTTGAAATCAAAGGACCTGGAACTCACCTTACATTTTCGATTAAGGATATACCTGCTATTGAATGTTGCGGTTTACGCAATATTCCTGATGGAGAAGTATTTACAGCTCCAGTCAAGGATTCTGTAGAGGGAGTGGTTAGTTATAATGCTCCATCAATTTATCAAGGTATTGCTTTTGATGATGTTGTCTTAACTTTTGAAAAGGGTAAGATTGTTGGTGCCAAAGCAGGGCAAAAAAACGCCGCTTTAAATCGTATTTTAGATTCAGATGAAGGGTCACGTTATATCGGAGAGTTTGCCCTAGGCGTCAATCCAGTCATTCAACAGCCTATTCGTGATATCCTTTTTGATGAGAAAATTGGCGGTTCATTCCATTTCACACCTGGTCAAGCGTACGAGGTGGCAGACAATGGCAATCGTTCACAAGTGCATTGGGATTTAGTCTGTATGCAGACAGAAGCTTGTGGAGGGGGAGAGATTTATTTTGATGGTGAACTCATTCGTAAAAACGGTCTATTTTTAGCCCCTGAGTTAGCTAGCCTCAACCCTGCAGAGTAAGACTCTTAAGGGTTATTATCATGATGAGGTTCTGTTGCTCAGTTAAATTACTCTGCTTGGTCGCGAGTATTGCGACTGTGCATCTCAATGCGCAGTCATCAGAAGCTGTTCCAGCTATACAAAGAGAGCTTAGAGCTACATGGGTGACCTCTGTTTATAATTTAGATTGGCCTTCCAAGGTTGGGTTGTCAGAAAAAAAGCAAAAACAAGAGCTCATCGAATTATTAGATAATTGTCAGCATCTTAATTTAAATGCTATTTTTTTACAGGTGCGCCCCGAAGGTGATGCACTGTACAATTCAAAATTAGAACCATGGTCGCATTGGTTAACAGGGAAAATGGGGAAATCACCAGGTTATGATCCTTTGGCTTTTTGTATAGCTGAAGCTCATCGTAGAGGCATAGAGGTTCATGCCTGGATTAACCCATTTAGAGCGCTAACAGATATAAGTAGGAAGGTTAACTCTAAGCATTTCTCATTACGCAAGGATTTAGTATTTAAAAAAGTAGGCAATAAATTATGGTTAGATCCAAGTTACGTGGGCAATAGGCGTTGGGTAGTAGATGTAATTGATGATATCGTGAGTCGCTATAATATCGATGGTGTTCATATGGATGATTATTTTTATCCTTACCCATCATTTGATGAAGATAAAAATATTAAAGATCCGTTTCCTGATAAAGTAGAGCACCAACGTTATTTATCAGCAGGAGGAGATAAAGATATTGAAGCTTGGAGGCGTGAAAATATTGATATTTTCATCCAAAGTGTAGCAGCTAAAATTAAAGCTAGAAAACCTTGGGTCAGGTTTGGAATCAGTCCTTTTGGCATTTGGCGACCAGGTGTGCCAGCTGGGACAGATGCTCAGGTGAGTTCCTATGATCATTTAGCTTGCGACTCTTTAAAATGGGCTAAAGAAGGTTGGGTGGATTATCTAACTCCACAACTGTATTGGGCAATTGATTCAGAGCAAAGCTTTTACAAACTAATGCAATGGTGGGCAATTCAGAGTAATGTGCCGATTTGGCCTGGTTTAGATGTAGATCGTATTTTTAGCAAGAAAGAACCTAGTCGTAATGCTGAAGAGATTTTAGAGCAAGTTATTTTAAGTCGACAACTAGGCATGAAATATCAACAGTCCCAAGGTCAAGCATTTTGGAGATCAAGCGCAGTGCTAGGAAATAAAGATAAGGTAGCCAATAAACTTAAACGCTACTTCTATGCGCAAAAAGCACTGTTGCCACCACTTAATACCAGTTTTAAGCCACAAGCTCCTAAGTCTCCTCAAGTAAATTTAGTAAAGAATTCAAAAGGATGGGAGTTGACTTGTGTGCTAAACTCTCATCGAGCAGTAGTGCAATTTAAGTTGCAAGGGCGCTGGCAACAGCTCAATACTTTGTACGGAAATATAAAGCTTAATTTCAATGAAAAACCTGAGATAATCATAGCAACTCCAGTTGGTATTTATGGTCATTTAGGTGAGCCTACTGTTGTAAAATGAATAAAAAAAAATGGGTAGCACAATTACAAGCTCAACTTAGTCATTTAGAGCTTAGTGTAGATGGAGCTGTGCTTGCTGAGCATTCTTCTGATAAATGGTATGCAGAATCCATGCCCGAGATTGTGATTTTTGCTAAAACTACAGAGGAAGTATCACAGGTATTAGCATTTGCTAATGAGTACCGCGTGCCAGTAACCACTCGTGGTGCAGGAATTGGCTATGTTGGTGGTTGCGTGCCTGTAGAGGGAGGAATTGTATTATCAGTTTTTAAAATGAACTCTATTGTGGAAATTAATCCACAAGATGGCGTAGCAGTAGTCGAGCCAGGCGTTATAACTGGTGATTTACAAGAAGCTGTGGCTGATTTAGGGTGGTATTACCCACCAGATCCTGCCTCGCTTAAAGAATGCTCCATTGGTGGTAACTTAGCTACCAACGCTGGTGGACCTCGCTGCCTTAAATATGGGGTCACTAAGCATTATGTATTGGGC
>DGKB01000042.1 GCA_002386905.1 Akkermansiaceae bacterium UBA4581
CTCTGAGCGACACCTGGGTACTGAACTTTGACGGCGTAAGTCTGTCCGTCTTTTTTGGCTTGGTGAACTTGCCCGATAGAGGCTCCTGCGACCGCTGATTGGGTGAATTCGTCAAAGAGTTCGTTAGGCTTTTTACCAAATTCTTTTTCAAAAGTTTTGACCACTAATGGGTAAGAGAGTGGGGGAGCTGAGTATTGCGCCTTGGAAAATTCATCAACATACTGCGATGGCATCATGTTTTTGTCCAAGCTGAGGATTTGAGCTAGTTTGAGAGGTCCTCCCTTGAGCTCACTAAAGATAGAGTAAGTTTCAGCAGCGGTAAAATCATGGAAGGCTTCCTCAGCAGCATCTCCATCTAGTCCTTTTTGCTTTTGTTTATATTTAAGGTAGTTGACACCTACTTTAACTCCTGTACCTGCTAACTTAGCAGCACGGGTTATTTTATGTTTAGGGATACTAGTTTGTTCGCTCATTTGAGTTGTTGGAAAGCAGTTTTAAATAGGGTTGGATAAGCATCGAAGCATTAAAAAATCTCTGCAAAGCCTCAAAACATTGTGGTTTGAGGTGTCATTAAAGAGTGTGCAGTGATTTTATTATCTCATGCCTGTGAGCTTAGGTAAAATAAACCTAAGCACATCGACGCCTGAATCAATAATCCCTGATTTAAGAGCATCCATAAGTACGCGCACAGTTTTTTCGATAAATGCATCTGTGTCTGCAAATTCAGCACTAGAATCATTGCAGTAGAAATGAATAAGCACGAGGAAGTGCTCAAAAAAGAGTTTATTATAATGCTCATCAATCTTGCTACGTTTAGCAATGGTTTCCTCTGCTAACCCTTCGTTAATAAGATCTGTAGCGTAATCGAGGTAGGCGTGGCGCATGCCTTTGAGCTTGCTCATGCGATGGTGTGGTTTTTGCGGAAAACACTCTACGACACGTGATCTGTGATTTTGAATGTGAGAAAAGTAAGTGAAGTAGAAAGCTAGGAGTTTCTGCTCGACTAAGTAGTCTTGATAATCTGAATCATTATGTAGTACGGCCAAGGTCTCTTCAACGGTGCTCGTCCAGTAATCTTGCTCTATGGCTTCAAAGCTAGCAAAGTGCTTGTAAAACTCAGCTTCGCCTAGACCTAACTCATCACAAAAGGCAAACACAGAAACTGGTGCATGTCCCTTGAGTAAAACGTGTCTAAAGTAAGCGTCACTAATACTTGATTTATCATGACTGTTTTTATCATGAGAGTGAGCCTCTACCACAGCGGTTGACTCAGATGCAGGGTTTGTTGATTCAGACATAGTAAGATAATAGCACTGTTAGAATAAATAAGGAAATATAATCCTAAGAATAAACGTGCTGTACATAGTAAAGTGTCTAAATAGTTTTTATCTTATACTGTTAATATTTTTACAAAAAGTATGATTTTTTCCTTGCGAGATTGAGATATACAAGTTATTTCTCTTCCACGCATTTTTTGCGGGTGTAGCTCAGTGGTAGAGCGCGACCTTGCCAAGGTCGATGTCGAGAGTTCGAATCTCTTCACCCGCTCCATTTATCTTAGTTATTTAAGTTAAAAACATGGCGCAAAAAAAAATTGCGGGTGTAGCTCAGTGGTAGAGCGCGACCTTGCCAAGGTCGATGTCGAGAGTTCGAATCTCTTCACCCGCTCCATCTTTTTTAAATAGATAAGAAAGGTAGTTGTTTTAATGAAAATTTCCTCTCGTTTACTGCCGTTTGCGGTGTTGTTGGTATCTTTGTTGTGGGGGAGCGCCTTTCCTGCGATTAAGGGGATTTACGCGCAATGGGAGATGTTGGGCGTGGAGCAGACCATGGAAAATCGTTTGTTGCTAGCTGGTTTAAGGTTTGCTGTAGCTGGTTTAATTCTGTTATTTTTGGCTAAACAACCTCTCAAGGATTTTAAAGCAACCCCCAAATGGCCTTTGTTAGGTTTTGCTCTGGGGCAAACGTACTTTCAATATATTTTATTCTACACGGCACTCTCTGTTTCTAGTGCTGTCCTAGGTGGTTTATTGACAGGTTTAGGTAGTATTTGGTGGTTATTATTAGCGCCATTGATGCTCAAGACTCCTTGGCCTAACTTAAAGCAATGGGCTTTGATTAGCCTAGCTTTTGTTGGCGTTATAATAGCGGTTTATCGCCCAGGGGCAGGGAGTGGTAATCCTGTAATGGGTGCTACGTTGTTTGCTGGCTGTACGCTTAGTGGGGCTTTGGGGTTAATCATCCTCAATAAAGTGCTCAAAACAATGGGAGCGAGATCTGCAACAGGCTGGGGCTTGCTCATTGGTGGGGTTTTGCTGACTCTGACTGGGTTTCAGGCTTGGGGCGATTTAGCTCAATTATTCCCACTTAAGGTGATTGGTTATTCTATTTACCTCGTGATAGTGTCAGCAGTGGGTTTTAGCGTGTGGAATTATCTCACTAGCTTGTTTTCAGTTAATTTATTAGCTGGCTACAGGTTTTTTATACCTGTTTGTGCTGTGGTGCTCTCTACCTTATTAGTAGAAGGGGAAACTCCTGGGGTGGGTATTTGGCTTGGTGGGAGTTTAGTTGTTATCTCGCTGATTATTTTGCATAGAGAGCAACATTCAGCTGATAATTGAAAGAAGGCTAAAAATATCAAAGCTTGATATTTAGTCATTTCTTGATAGTTTGCTACTGACTTATTAGCTAAATAAATAATAATATGATGAATGCCGTAAAAGTCGTAAAAGAGCAAGTTTTTCAGGGGCAGGGAGTGTCTCCTGGGATTGCCTTTGCCTACCTACGTGCTGTTGAAGATGAAACCTGGGAGAGACCGAGCCTCTATAGAATTAGTGAGCAAGAAATCGCCTCTGAACAGCGTCGTTTTAAAAAAGCTATTAAGCGAACCATTGCTGAAATCGAAGAGGTTAAAGATGAGTTAGCTGATTTTTCAGGTCAAGAGGAGTCGGCAATTTTTGAAGTACATAAGTTACTCTTGGAAGATGCTAAACTAATTAATCAAGTTATTCTTGGTATTGAGGAAAGACAGCAAAATGCTGAGTATGTATTTTATGCCGTTGTGCATAATTATACAGAAGCATTTAAAAAAACTAGTGATAAGTTTCTCTTAGATAAGGTGGCTGATATGATCGATATTGGAGCACGTGTATTGAAAAACTTTACTCCTGACAAATCTCCGCATGAGCATTTAGATGAAGAGGGTGATGATATCATTCTGGTGGCTTACGATTTAACTCCTTCGCAAGCTATTTTAATTCAGAAGTATCCTATTAAAGCATTTGTTGCTGAGCAGGGTAGCGGGACTTCGCATGCAGCTATTTTAGCTAAGACGTTTGATATCCCTTTTGTGGTGGGTATTGATAATGTGCAGACACATTTTAAATCTTTAAGTTTTGCTATTGTAGATGGAGATCAAGGCAAAGTCATTGTTAATCCAACTGATGAAACGATTGCTGTTTATAAAGAACTTCAAAAAAATAAAGAAAAAGTAAGAGAGAAGCTACAAAAAATTAAGGACCAAAAAAGCCAAACCAAAGATGGTGTGGCAGTAGCTCTTACAGCTAATATTGAATTTGAAGAGGATGTTGAACATGTGCTTAGGTCTGGTGCTCAAGGGGTAGGTTTGTTGCGTAGTGAATTTTTCTTATTACAAAATCAACGGGTCATTCCTAATGAAGAAAAGCAATGTAAGTTTTATTCTAAATTAGCTGCGCAGTTAAGTCCTAATACGATTACGGTAAGAACTCTTGATGCTGGAGGAGATAAATTGCCAGCAGTTGCTAATTTAAAATCGGAAGCTAACCCATTTCTTGGTTGGAGAGGTGTTCGTGTGTCATTAGATCATCAAGATTTATTCAAGCAGCAGGTAAAAGCTATTTTAAGAGCTAGTTTAAAGGGGCAGGTTAAAATGATGTTTCCTCTTATTTCTCACTGGGAGCAGCTCGTGGATTGTAAGCGCATTGTTGCCCAATGTAAGCAAGAATTAGAGAATGAAGGGGTAATACTACCTTATAAAATGCCTGTCGGTATTATGGTTGAGGTTCCCTCTGCTGTCATGATGATTGAAGAAATTGCTGCAGAGGTTGATTTCTTTTCTATTGGTAGTAATGATTTGATTCAGTACACTACAGCTGTAGATCGAGGTAATTCTAAAGTAGCTCACTTATATCAATCAGCTCATCCTGCTATTTTGCGTATGATTGATAAGACTGTTAAGGCGGGCTTGAACTCTGGAATTTCTACTAGTATTTGTGGTGAGATGGCTGGGGATCTTAATTTGTTACCTTTGACTTTGGGTTTAGGTGTGAGTGAATTATCTGTAAGCCCTAACGCTATACTTAGGGTTAAAGCAGCTATGGCGTCACTTAATATGCAAGATTGCCAAGATTTAGCCAATCAAGCGCTAAAGATGCATGATGGATCTAGTATTTATAAAATGAGCCAAGAGCTGGCGGCTTCTCATTATCCTCAATGGCTTTTAGTTTAGTCTATGCGTTGATTTTTACTTTACGTTTTTTGTTTTTACCTTTTTACTTCGAGATATGGATAAATTAATCACATTACTTCATTCTAATGCGGGTTATTCTCATGAGCAACTTGCTGAATATTTATCATTATCTCCTCAGGAAGTTGCAAATAAGATAAAGCAACTCGAAGAGGATGGTGTGATTTTGGGTTACACTTGTGTGGTTAATCCTGAGACACTTTCAGACGAGCGTGCTCGTGCTTATATTGAGGTTAAAGTCACTCCAGAGCGTGGAGGTGGTTTTGATAGAGTGGGCAACCGAATCGCTCGGTTTGACCAAGTTAGTAGCTGTATGGTACTTGCCGGAGCTTATGATTTATTAGTCGTAGTAGAAGGGTCTCATATCCGCGATATAGCTCAGTTTGTGACTGAAAAACTCAGCACCTTAGATGGGGTTATTTCTACAGCTACTCATTTTCATCTTAAAAGTTATAAAGAAGGAGGCATTAGATTTGCTTCTGAACCAACTCTTGAGAGAATGTCTGTTAGTCCATAAAAGTATTAATGATGGACTATCAATCTAAATTAAACCAAGAGGTAGTATCTCTGCCTAAATCTGGGATTCGTGAGTTTTTTGAGTTAGTTAATAATAGCTCAGATATCATTTCATTAGGCGTAGGAGAGCCTGATTGCCCCGCTCCTTGGGATGTGCGTGAGGCCGCTATTTACTCTTTGGAAAAAGGAGAAACAAGTTATACATCTAACCTTGGGTTGCTCGAGCTAAGAAAAGAAATCAGCACTTATGTTGAGTCAGAGGCTGACGTCTCTTATCGTGCAGAAGATGAAATTATTATTACAGTGGGTGTTTCAGAGGCTTTTGACTTAGCGCTACGTGCATTAGTTAATGAGGGTGATGAGGTGATTTATCATGAGCCTTGTTATGTGTCATATAGCCCAAGTATTGTGATGGCAAAAGGTGTTCCTGTAGGCATAAAAACAACAATTGAAGATAAATTTGAGCTGACACCAGAGGCTTTACAATCGGTTATTACAGCAAAAAGCAAAATTCTCATTCTTAATTTTCCTACAAACCCCACTGGAGCTGTGCTTTCAAGAGAAAGCCTTGAGGGGATTGCTAAGTTAGCTATTGAAAATGATTTAATTGTGTTTACTGACGAGATTTATCGTGAACTCTATTACTCTGAAGAACAAGCGGATGGCTCGATTAAGCCGTTGCTGTCTATTGCTTCATTGCCAGGTATGAAGGAGCGGACTATATTTTTACATGGCTTTTCTAAAGCTTTTGCTATGACAGGGTTTCGCCTAGGTTTTGCTTGTGCTCCAGCGCCTATTACTGATGCCATGATGAAAATTCATCAGTATAGTATGCTTTGCGCTCCTATCATGAGTCAAAGAGCGGCTATTGAAGCATTAAAAGGAGGTCGTAAGCTTATTAGCCCTATGAAGCAGCGTTATCATTCACGCCGCGACTTTATGATTAAAGCATTTCATGAGATGGGATTAGAATGTGTGGTGCCAGAGGGTGCTTTCTATGCTTTTCCTAAGGTGAGCTCTACAGGATTAATGGGTAAAGAGTTTGCATTAAAGTTTTTAGAACAATATAAGGTTGCTGTAGTTCCTGGTGAGGCTTTTGGTGAAGCGGGGCAAGAATATATACGTTGTTGCTATGCAGAAAGTATGGAAGTGATAAAAGAGGCTTTAGATAGAATGAAACAATTTATAGATAAACTTCCATCATAATGGCTAAGAAAAAAAATAATTATAAGGTCATTCTTTTTGATTTTGACGGGACCCTTGCTGATACGATTGAATTAGTCAGAACGGTTTCTAATGAATTGTCTGAAATTTACCATTTTAAAAAAGTACAGCCAGAAGAGGTTCGGGTCCTTAAAAAGCTAGATTTAAAGGGTTTTACTAAATATTTAGGTATAAAGAAGCGTTATTTACCTATTATTTTAGCTAAGGGGCAGCTGTTATTTAGGCGTCATTTAGCTGATATTGAGCTTTTTCCTGATATGTCAGATGTGTTGCGAGACCTTAAGAGTAAGGGCTTTAGATTAGGCATATTAACATCTAATGATGAGCATAATGTTAAGCAATTTTTAGAGCAAAATAACTTAAAAAATCATTTTGATTTTGTTTATGCTGGAGCTAAATTAGGTGGTAAGGCTCATCATTTAAAAATGATTCGTAGACGTCACAAACTTAGGCGTACTGAGCTCCTCTATGTGGGAGATGAAATTAGGGATGTTAAAGCATCACATCGAGCTCGTATAGATATAGCTGCTGTAAGTTGGGGGTTTAATACTCAAGAACGATTAGAGATGCTAAAGCCTAAATTTTTATTAAAAGAGCCAAAACAGCTATTAGAGACGTTGAGCTAGTATGCAAAAATTTCTATGTCTAGATGGGGGTGGTATACGAGGTTATTTAACAGCCTGTATTTTAGAACGCATACAATATAGACTACCTAATCCCACCAACAAAGATTTAACAAAAGAGAATAATTTGGTGGATTATTTTGATGTTATTACAGGCACATCAACAGGAAGCATCTTGGCGGCAGCCATTAGTTGCAATCGCTCAATTTCAGAAATTAAGAGTCTTTATGAAAAAGAGGGGCATGAATTTTTCCCTCATAATGATCAAAAACTAGGCGATAAATTTGGAGTTAAAGAAGTCATGCGAGGTAAGGTGAAACATGCTAATTCAGGCTTAGAAAAAGTATTAAAACGCCAATTTTCTAATGCAGATGGAACACTTATTACTATGAAAGATTTGCAGAAAAAAACACTCATTCAAAGTTATAATAATACTTCAAAAAAAGGTGTTGTTTTTGATTCTACATCTAGAGATGAAAGTATTGCGAATTTAGAATTATGGCAAGTAGTCAAGTCTTCTTGCTCTGCACCTGGTTATTTTGATCCACATCAATTGGAATATGCTGGGGTTGCAAGTGAAATGATAGACGGTGGAGTTTTTGCTAATAATCCAACTTTATTAGGGATAGCAAAGTCATTATTTCAAGATACTGTGATTCACTGCATGTCTGTAGGTACCAGTGAAAAGGATATGCAAAAAGAAGGTATTAAGAGGCTTAAAAGTTCTTCTGGGTTGTGGTCTTTAGCTATGGATTTGTTTGCTAACACCATGAGCAGAGTTCCACATCATACAGCCCAGTTTCTTATGTGGTTATTTGCAAAAAAGAAGTCTACTTACCTAAGATTTCAGATTGTGACAGGTAAGTCTATGGATATTGATGATGCTTCACCTGAGGCCTTTGACAAAATGAGGCAAATTGCAGATGAATACTTTACCAATTTCACTTCTAACAAAAAATTGCGCAAACAACATAAAATAAATGGTTTTCTCTACAGTCAAAACATGAGAATACTCAAACGCTGGGATACTCTAGTTTAGATAGAATAATGACAACATTAGATAAAAAGTCTTGGTTTTATGATTGATAGGCTTTAAAAACTTACAACATTTTTTACTTATACATTTCGTGATGATAAAAACACATAAAAACATTTTTTTAATTAACTTATTATTGGGAGTAGTTTTGCTCTTTCAAGTTGCTTTAGCCGAATTTCAGATTAATAGAGTTGTGGCTATTGTTAATGGTAAAATTATCACTCAAAGTGAATTAGAGATGATTATGCTACCTCAGGTACGCATCCTTTTCCAAAAATACCCTAATCAAGGCTCTCAATTCCAAGAAGAATTTAAGGAGGTGCAGAAAAAAACATTAGACGCCTTGATTGAGGAAAAACTTATTTTAGATGAGTTTGAGAACCTAGGAGGTCAAATCCCTGAAATTGCTATTAAAAATGCAATTAATGATGAAATCGAAGACGTTTATAACGGTGATGAAACTAAGTTCTATGCTAAATTAAAAGCTAGTAATTTGACTTTAGAAAGTTATGAAAAAATTATTTATAAGCGTATAGCTGTTCAAGCGTTAAAATCACAACAAATGAACAAGGTTTCACCACTAACACCTGATGAACTTAGCGCAGAATATAAGTTATTAAAGCCAGAGCTTAGAGATATTGCAGAGGATCAAGCTCAGTTTGATAAAATTTATATACCTAAGCCTAATCAATACAACCCTAATTTGTCAGCTACAGCTCAACAAAAAAAAGCTCAAGAAGTTATGGATAAACTCAAGCAAGGCTCAGATTTTGCTAGCCTTGCTAAGCAATATTCTCAAGATAGTTATGCCAGTGCTGGTGGTAAGTCTCCTGTAGTTAAGCGCAAGGATTTGTCCAGAGAGTTTGGAGAGCTTATATTTGATAATCCTTTAAATACAGTTATTGGGCCTTTAGAAGATAAGCTGGGTTACACATTTATCAAAATTAATGAACGAACATTAGCTAAATCTATGAGCTTGAATGAAGCTAAGCCTATTTTAGAAAAAAAAATCTCTATTAAAAAGCGTAATTTATTTTTACAAAGTTGGCTTGAACAATTGCGTGAAAAAGCTGAAATTAATATTAAGCTTTAAACCTAATTAGCTACCGCTATGTCTATAAAAATAGGAATCACAATTGGTGATCCAGCTGGTATTGGTCCAGAAATTATAGATAAAGCTCTTAAATCTGATAAGATACCTGATGCTGAGTATGTTGTTTATGGTCATGCTCTAGGAGTGCAAGCTGGTGCACCTAGTTTAGATAGTGCTAAAATCGCACTAGATGCTTTAGAGGAAGGGGCTAAAGCACTAAAAACTGGTAATATAGCAGCCTTAGTAACAGCGCCTATTTGTAAAAAAAACTTACAACAAGTTGGTTTTAATTTTCCTGGACAGACAGAGTTTATTGCTCAGAGGTTAAGTTCTAATTCACAACCATATTCAGTGGCCATGTGCATGACTGGCAAGCACTTGACTGTTGGCCTAGTAACTATTCATGAAGCGTTGGTTAAAGTACCTACATTACTTAATCAGAAACAAATCGAGCGAACAGGTGGTTTATTGACTGAATTTTGCCTTAAAAAAGGCATTCTAAACCCTCGTATCGCTGTTTTAGGATTGAACCCTCATGCAGGAGAGCAAGGCCTCTTTGGTAATGAAGAACAAACTGTAATTACTCCTGCTATTGTAAATTTAAGCAAAATCTTTCCTCAAGCTATAATTTCAGGACCGCATAGTGCAGACACGCTATTTCATCAGGCTTACCATGGAGATTATGATGCGGTACTTTGCATGTATCATGATCAAGGCTTGATTCCTTTTAAGCTCGTTGATTTTGAAGAGGGTGTAAATGTTACTCTAGGTTTACCTCACCCTAGAACTAGTCCTGATCATGGAACCGCTTTTGATATAGCTGGGAAAAACATAGCTAATCCTAGTTCGATGATAGCAGCTATTAAATTAGCTTATCAGCTAGGTTAAATATAGGTCTAAAAGTAATGAATAACTGCTATTTTAGTTGATATATGCTAGAAGCTGTAGGAAGTTTATTTAATAAATATTTTTCAATCATTTAAACATTTATTTTTTTGAGTATACACCAATTACACATACCTATTAAATGGAGAAACACTAAGCTTTGCAGTTTAATTGTGGCTAAGTGTATACTAGCTATAGTTTTTTTACTATGGCTATGGCTCGTATTTGTAGGAGCGCCCAGGTTTTTGGTTGATAAAATTACCCTGCAAGCAGAAAAAAAGCTAAACGCCCAAGTAGAAATTGGTAGCGTAAAGCTGCTTTACCATTTGGGTGGTTGGCGTGCAGAAGGTGTTTGTGTAACTCTACCATATCGAGATGAGTTAACTATAGAAGTTGATTTTGAAAATATGAGTTGGATAGGTAGCTGGCTTTCAGGAATAAAATTAAACCAGAAAGGGAATCTCAAATTGCAAAAAACTAATTTTAAGTTAAGCGAGCGTAGTAATGTTGCAAAAACTTGGCAATTAGCTAAAAACTTAGATTGTCTAGTGAGTTGGGATATAGCTCAGAATGAGTTCAAGTTAGATTTCAAAAGAGGGCAAATTCTAGATATTATTTGCCGTCAAGTTACAGTTAGCGGTAGAATTAATGAGCTAATAAAAGGTGACACAGAGTCCTCTAATCTAGCCACAAAAAATGTTACAGTAAAACAAGGTCTACCAAAAACAAAGCAGCAGCAGTTTTTTGAAATATTAAGTATTTATGAGCTTTATTTAAAAAAATGGCAATTAGCTCAAAAGAATATTTCTCTACAAGGTCAAATAGCTATAACTTCACTAAAAGAGGGTAGGTTTAAAGCTCAAGGAATCTTGTTTGCTCAAAACTGGATCATAAACAATGAGCCTTTATTTAGCAAAGGGCATTGCGAGTTTAATCTAAATGAGCAAGACTTAGTTATAGAAAAAATTGAGCTCCACAAAAATAAAAAACAATTACAAGCTCACGCAAATCTTAATTTAGTTAGTAAAAAAGTTAATCTTCACATGAAGAGTGATTTAGGATTATTTAACTATTTTGATGACTTTTTTCCAAATAAATTCATCTGGAAAATTAAAGACATTGATACTGAAAATATAGAGGTTACAGCTAATGCTAGTTGGGATCAGTTATCTACTCTAAAGCCAACACATTATGATATTAAGGGTGGATTATCTCTTGCGCGAGGTTTCATAGATGATCAATATTTTGATTCTTTAAAAGCCCAATTTCACTTTAAAGATAATCAAGGAATTTTACAGGATTTAACACTTATATCTAAAGATAAAAAAAGTGTCTTAACTTATTTAAGAGGGGAGAACCAAGCTCAATACAAAGTAGAATCAACACTTAATTTAGCTTGGAGCCAAATATTACTTAAACCATTTAATTTTAAAAAATATTTAGCTAATTTTGTAGATACTAAGGACTCCAAAATCAAATTAAAAGCAGAGGGACTGAATTATTTAAACGAACATGTATGGCAAACAGAGCTGGATTTGCATGCTCAAAAAATTAAATATTTAGATTTACATATCTCTGAATTCAAGTCCGCTATGTTCTTTTCTCAAGATGAAGCTCGTTATAAAGACACTTTAATAGCCTTAAGTCCTAGCCATAAAGAATCTTCACAACCATTCATCGAAAACACATGGCATCAATTTTGTAAAGCAGAGGAAATTACATCAGATAAAAATACAGGTATTTACAAGATTAGAGGACTTGAAGGGCAGTTTTTTCCTCACTTATTAATTAATACTCTTACTCGTTCCTCTAATGATTATTTGAGCAATTATCAGTTTAGTAATCCTCCTTATATTCAATTTAATGGACGATTAGGAGGTGATCAAGATAGTGAATGGCTTGCTAGAGTTAAACATGATCAGATAGCTAAGATTAAATTAGGAAAGACAATTTTGCCTATAGAGCAAATAGATGTCAAAATTTCACGAAAACAACAAGAGTTACAAATATCGAATGTTGCTGCTAAAATTTGGAAAGGGGATTTAACCGGTATGGTGAAATTCCACCTCCCAAATCAAGTAAAACAGAGTAAACCTTTATCATGGAGAGCTAACCTAAGCGCTAAAAACATGATTGCGGCGAGTATGAGCGAGTATTTTAACTTTAAATCAACAGGAGAAGGTGTGCTAAATGCTAACTTGCAACTCTATAATACAAGTGATCAATTAAGCTCATTAATAGGCAATGCCTATGTTGAATATAAGGAAGGTTCTCTATTTTCAGTTCCCATATTTGGTCCTATTTCCACTATTCTATCAAAAATGACAGGGAATAAGAATATGGGTTACCAGCAGTCAACACGATCTAATGCTAAATTAAGTATTGCGAATAATAACATTCATATTCAAAGACTTGACCTGCGTACTAATTCATTTAAATTTGAAGGGCAAGGTGTTATAGGTTTAACTAGCCCTCATCAATCAGAAATTGTAATTTCGACAGAGACTAGAGGGTTATTAAATATTCTAAAATACCCACTCACTCCACTAACTAAATTTTTAACCTTTAAAGGAAGTGGAGCGCTTAAAGAAATTAATTGGGGTGTTTCACCTTTAAGTAATAAAAACTATTCTATAGAACCCCCAGTACTACCCAGCATGCAAGAATTCAGTTTGCAAAATCAAAATATAAATTTATAAATCTAAAAAAATGACCATAAACTCTTCAACTAAAATTCTCATATTAGGAGCATCAGGACTCATCGGTAATGCTCTTATTACAAACCTTACGCAAAAAGGTCATCAAGTTATTGCTGTTTCCAGAAGTTATAAAAATAAGTCTGAAAAAACTGATATACAATGGATAGATTTAAGTTTAGAAAGCTTGGTTAAATCGCTTAATCAAGGAGTAGATATCGTCATAAATTTAGCTGGTGAGACTATTACCCAAGCTTGGACAAAAGAGAATTGGAATAAATTCGAAGTTAGTCGCATAGACCTTACTCAAATGTTAGTCACCGCTATTGAAAAAACTCCAGTAGAGATGAGACCTAAGCAACTTATTAATGCTTCAGCTATAGGCTATTATGGTGATACAGGGCAAAAAATAACTACAGAGAGTGCAAAACCAGCTGTAAATAATCCTCTAGCTCAATTATGTGTGGATTGGGAGCAAGCAGCATTTAAAGCTGAGTCATCAGGAGTCAAAGTAGCTGTAATGCGAATAGGCTTAGTCTTAGGTAAAGAAGCTCGTGCATGGAAGATGCTCAAGCAAGTATTTAAAATAGGAATAGGTGGTAGATTAGGTGACGGCAAACAAATCATGGCTTGGATACATCTTGATGATGTTATTGGAGCTATTTTGCATATTATAAATAATGAGCTTTCTGGGGCCTATAATTTTGTCAGTCCTCAGCCTGTTAGTAATCAAAAATTTACTGAAATTTTGGCAGCTTCAGTAAATCGTTGGGTATTTTTGCCTGTTCCTGCATTTGCACTTAAACTTAAATATCAAGGCTTTGAAGAAGTGCTGCTCAAATCACAAAATATTGCCCCACAAGCTTTACTGGATTCAGGCTATGAATTTAAGCATACTGATTTAAAAATTGCTTTTGAAAGCTTGCTAGATTAAAAAGTAATGATGAAAAAGCTCTACTTTTATTTACTCTCTTTACCTTACTTTTCTTTGGTTAAAGCTGAGGAAGCTAAACATTTAACTATTGATGAACGTATTGATCAGGCGTTTTCGCCTATTGTAGAGAAAATATTTTCCGTATTATTCTATCCAATTTCTATTGGAGAGGCTCAAGCTCCAATTATTTTATTATGGTTAGCTGCTGCAGGGATTTTCTTTACTTTGTGGTTTAAGTTTATCAATTTACGTATTTTCAAACTTGCGTTCAATACCCTAAGAGGCAAATACAGCGAGGATGATGCCACTGGAGAAATTACACATTTTCAAGCATTAAGCTCGGCACTCGCCGCAACAGTTGGATTAGGAAATATTGCTGGTGTCGCTATTGCTATAGGCAAGGGTGGGCCTGGCGCTGCATTTTGGATGGTTTTAGCAGGTTTTTTAGGCATGACTACTAAATTTGCAGAATGTACACTAGGTGTTAAGTATAGAGAGATACAACCTGATGGAACAATTGTAGGCGGCCCCATGTTTTACATTAAAGAAGCATTTAGTCGAATAAAAGTAGGCTGGTTGGGTAGTGTGTTTGCCTTCATTTTTGCAGTGTTTTGTATCGGTGCAGCTTTTGGTGCAGGCAATATGTTTCAAGCTAACCAAGCCTCTTCTCAGATTGCTCATTTACTCAATCTGCCTACTGGCAGTGGTTGGTTATTAGGTCTTGTTTTTGCCGTAGTTGTAGGATTGGTAATTATTGGAGGTATTCGCAGAATCGCCAAGGTAACTAGTAAATTAGTCCCATTAATGTGTGCAGTTTATTTGATTATGGGACTCATTGTACTCATTGCTCATGCTAGTGAGCTAGGATCAGCAGTGAATTTGATTGTTCAGCAAGCTTTTAACCCTGACGCTGTCGTTGGGGGCTTACTTGGGGTTTTGCTTATTGGTTTGCAGCGCGCTTCATTTTCTAATGAGGCAGGTATTGGCTCAGCACCTATTGCTCATGCCTCAGTTAAAACTAACCATCCAGCAAGTGAGGGGGTGGTGGCCGCGTTAGGACCATTTATTGATACTGTTGTAGTTTGCTCTATGACGGCTTTAGTAGTAGTTGTTACGGGCGCTTATCAAATTGCTGATGTTGATGGCGTCACTATGACTTCGAAAGCCGTGAGTAGTGTGAGTGGTAGCTTTGAGGTTATTTTAGGAGTTGCTGTGATATTGTTTGCTATATCTACCATGATTTCATGGTCTTATTATGGACAACAATCGTGGCGTTATATTTTTGGCTGTAATCAAAGAGCTGAATATACCTATAAAATCCTTTTTTGCTTATTTATTATTTTAGGTTCAGCAATGAAAATTGGCTCAGTATTAGATTTTTCTGATGCCATGTTATTTGGTATGGCTATTCCTAATATTATAGCGGTAGTTATTCTTGTGCCTATTGTCAGCCTTGAATTTAAAAAATACCTAGCTTACACTAGAAAAAAAGATGCCGAATAACTTCAGCAAAATCATTATAGTATCACTTACTATTTCTTTATGTCATTGCAATAAGCATGACACCTTGGAATCAAAATTATCAGAAAAGATAGATGTTGCCTCTGATTTTTTAAGAAAAGATTTAGATTATGTAGGTGTTGATACATGTAAAGCTTGCCATCAACAAGAGTTTGAAGAATGGCAAAACTCACATCATGATCAAGCTATGCAAGTAGCTAGCTCAAGCACTGTTCTTGGTGATTTTACTCATAATAATAGTTTTGAACATGCAGGAGTTAAATCTGTATTTTCCATACAGAATGACAAGTATTGGGTGACCATAACTGAACCAGGTTTAGCAACCCAAACTTATGAAATCATCTATACGTTCGGTGTGGAGCCCTTGCAGCAATATTTGATTAAGGCTGATGGCGGAAAATTACAGGCTCTAACAGTTTGTTGGGATAGCAGACCAGAAGACGCAGGCGGTCAGCGTTGGTATCATATATATCCTGATATTCATCAAGCTCAAGACCCTATGCTACATTGGCAAGGCGCTTTTTTTAATTGGAATCGTCAGTGTGCAGACTGCCATAGCACAGGTTTGAAACGTGATTATAATGATAGTCTTAAAGAATATCACACGACCTTCACTGAAATTAATGTTTCTTGTGAGGCCTGCCACGGTGCTGGAGCTGAGCATGTAGCCTGGGCTAAATCAGTAGGTAGCCAGAATTACAGCACTGATGAATTTAAAAATCTCACAGCCAAAGATATGGGTTTAAATGTTGATTTTTCAGCTAATGATAAAGGATTTTGGACTGTAGACCCAGAAACTAAGAAGCCAAAACGCTCAGAACATCTTGTCAACCACGTTGAAACCCAAACTTGCGCGGCTTGCCACTCACGTCGTGGAGCACTTGAGGATACGGGGGATATGACCAGTAATGACAAGAGCGGTTATCATGATAAATTTGAATTAAGTTTATTGCAGGAAGGTCTCTACCATGATGATGGGAAAATTCTTGATGAAGTCTATGTTTATGGCTCATTCATCCAAAGCAAAATGCATCATAAAGGGGTGCGTTGTACAGATTGTCACAACCCACACAGCAATCAACTCAAATTACCTGTGACTCAAGTCTGTTTCCAATGCCACGCTCCCAATGAGTATAACACGCCTAAGCATCATCAACATACCTCAGAGGTTAATTGTGTAGACTGCCACATGCCAGAAAAGCATTATATGGTCGTAGACGGCAGGAGAGATCATAGCTTTAGAATTCCACGCCCTGATTTAACTGTTAAATATCAAACTCCTAATGCTTGTCAAGTTTGCCATAATCAGGATAGTGAAAATATATTATCGGATCAGCAACTCAGTGACAGTTTTCATGCTTGGACAGATAACAAGTATAAAAATGAGAGTCTTTCAGCTCTTATAAAGCAAAAAGATAGGCAATTGCATTTTTCTGAGTTACTTGCACCAGCTAGAACAGATGCTAAAAAATCTCCTCAAGCGCTCATAGCGTTAATACAAGACAGCAATCAGCCTGCCATTGCTAGAGCGACAGCACTTAATAATTGGGGAAATTTAGTCCAATCCGCTTTAGATATTAGAGTGTTACAGCCTTGCTTAGAGGATGAGAATCCTCTTGTAAGAGCTTCAGCTATCTATGCCCTTAACTCGGTTAATAGTTCACAAATCATTAATTTTGCCATAGCTGGGTTACAAGACAAGGTTAAAATTGTGCGCCTTGCCTCAGTTAGGTTCTTACGCCAAGTACCACGCCAGCAAATGACTGATACACAGTGGCGCAAATTCCTCATCGGTTTAGATGAATTTAAAGCCTTACAAGCCATTCACTTGGACAAAGCTGCAGGACATCTTACTCTTGCATATACGGCAGAGCAGGAGCAAAAATTTGATCAAGCTGAAACTCATTACTTGCGCGCTATAGAGTTGGAACCCCATAATTTTATTGCTTATTTAAATTTTGCTGAATTTCATTACACAAGAGGGAATGCAGATCAAAGTTATCAGTATTTACAAAAATCATTAGAAGCAGCGAAACCTTCAGATACCAGTTACGGTGTCGTCGCTGATGCGATGGCTCGCTACTATATTCGTAACAAGGATTATACTAAAGCTATGCCTTGGTTAAAATTAGCAGCTCAAAAACAACCTAATAATGCAAATGCCCAGTATTTCTACGGTGTGGCACTAGATAGTCAAGCTACATGGAAAGAAGCGGAGCCATATTTGCTTAAAGCCATAGAACTAGCTCCCTACAATCAAACCTACAGTCAAGGTTATCTGGCTCTCAAAAAGAAGAATAATTTATAGTTATTTTTTGACATTAATACAAAAAATCCTACTAACATAAAAGTTAGTAGGATTTTTATTTGAATAAGTAATTAAATTACTTAGCAAGAATACTTTTGCCCGTTGAGAGCAAGTCATCACAAGCTAATTTTAGGCGTTCACACAAGCCTAATTCAGCTTTTTTGAGATAACTACGTGGATCGTACTGACCTTTGACTCCTACTTCGCCATCTATTTTAAGCACACCTTCGATGTTGCTACAAATGTGAGAGACAATAGGGCGGGTGAATGCATATTGTGTATCTGTATCAATGTTCATTTTGATTACACCGTAATCGAGAGTCTCTCTTATTTCGCTGAGCTCAGAACCTGATCCACCGTGGAAAACCAAATCCATTTCTGCATCATCACCATACTTTGCCATAACAGCTTCTTGTCCTGCTTTCAAGATTTTAGGGTCGAGTTTGACCGCTCCTGGTTTATAAGCTCCGTGTACATTACCAAAAGTAGCAGCAAAAATATACTGTCCAAGACCATCTAAACCTTCATAAACGGCTAACATATCCTCTGGAGAGGTGTAGAGCTTGTCAGCAGGCAGTTCTGAATTATCAATACCATCTTCTTCTCCACCAACAACACCAGCTTCAATTTCTAAAATAATACCAAGTTCAGCACACTTTTTGAGCCATTCTTGTGAAAGAGCAATATTCTCGTCAAGTGGTAACTCAGATGCATCTAGCATATGAGATTGAAAGAGGGTGGTTGAGGCTCCATTAGCTAAGCGCTCTTTTGAGGCTTCTAGTAATGGCCCTAAAAATGATTCAGCTTTTGCTGGTTGACAATGATCTGTATGCAAAGCAATTAAGACATCATATTTCTCAGCCAATCTATGAATCGCTTCGGCAAGAACTATAGCTCCAAAAGCTTCATCCGCAACAGCTGTTCCTGATGCAAATTTAGCTCCACCTGTTGAAACTTGAATGATACCATCTGACTTTTTCTCTGCAAAGGCTCTAAGAGCGCCACTGGCTGTTGCTAATGACGTGACATTGATGGCTGGGTAAGCGTAACCTCCATCTTGAGCTTTTTTGAGCATTTGAGAGTATTGCTCTTTAGTTGCTATAGGCATAATATATGTGGGTTTTAATGAATATTAACATTTAAGTTTAATGTTAACAATTGGCGCTCCCGACAGGACTCGAACCTGTAACCTACGGATTAGAAATCCGGTGCTCTATCCAATTGAGCTACGGAAGCAAAACCAAGTGCGTGGACTATACCTATATTATTGAAATTGGGTCAATCTTTTTATGTCAATTTATCAATTATAAAATTGTAAACTTATGAAAGCAGGTGAGTTCTTAAACTATAGTAAAATACAGTGTAATTATTGCACATATTTATAAAGTCCAACAATATATGTAATGCAACATTAAATGTGTGTTTAATGTTGCATTACATTGGAAGTTTAAATTTATCATCGTTTGGTTTTGTTATGTTGAAAAAGACTTATGTTGCAAAAGACTTTAGATGTCTTTTATTAAAGAAAAACCGTCTTGCGTAACAATCACTTGTTTTTTTCTTTTTTATATGAGCAGTTAAAACAAATGTGCCATCCTTATTTAGTTTGTAATACCAGTTATTTATATCAGGTTTCAGTTTTTCTATATCCTCAAAGTCTAATAACTTTAATTCACTTGGAAAACTTCCATGAATATTTTTGTATTCTGACAATAAACGAAACAATTGCCTTCCATTACTTACTTTGATCATAAGTTCATAATTTTTCTGACTTTTAAAGATATTTGATTGCTGAATTAAAGCTAATACTATCAAACAACTAAAGACTATCACGCTTACTTTAATTGCTTTTTTAATAAACTTATTCATATCAAACACTATTTCAGCGAGTTGCCAAAAGGATAACAAGTTAATTTTAACAAAGCAGATGACATTACTCGCTGTTTATTTTATAGTGTTTTTTTTCATATGATGAATATTGATTTAAGCCTCAAGCAAGAAACTAACCTGTCGCCACAGATGCAGCAGTTTTTTGGGATTTTGCAGGCTAACAATCAGGAGTTAGGTCAACTTATTTCTCAAGAAATAAGTGTCAATCCAGTGTTGGAATATCAGATGGATAAGGCAGATACCCCATCTAATCAAGATGAGTTTATTGATGAATTTGATTACAATAACTGGAATGAAGATGATCTAAACAAAGACTCTTTTGAAGCTGATTTAAAAGATAAATCTATTGTTGATTGGGGTGATATAGACGGAGAATCACGAGAACATGAAATTATTTTTTCTACAGCTTCACAAGAAAAATCAGTTGAATCGTACGATTTTGCTTATGACTCTATATCTGTCGATATATCATTACCAGAGTATTTAAATCAACAAATTCAGACTTTGGATTTAGGTTCAGAATTATTAGCAAACTGTGTGTACCTCATCGGATGTTTAGATAATCGTGGTTATTTTGATGAAAGTGCTGACTCATTAATAGAGAGTGTACCTTATAAAGACTTTTTTGATGCTGCCCTAATAGTTTTTAGGGATTTGGATCCTGTTGGTGTAGGTGCTTTTGATTTACAAAGTTGTCTTATTATGCAGCTAGAAAAAATGATGAATGCCTCAGTTTCGTTATCTGATAAATCAGTCATTCAATTAGCTTATAAGGTAGTCAAAGATGAGTTTGTTAAGCTGTCGAAACATCAATATGCATCAATTATCAAAAACCTCAAAACTACAGAGACTGCTTTAGAAGAAAGTTTAGCTCTTATTCACACACTCAACCCTGCTCCAGGTTTAATATACGAATCAAATACCGCTGCAGAAGTTCTTATGCCTGATATTGATTTGTTCTGGCAAGAAGACGGCAGTTATAAATTAGAATTAAATCAAGCTTTAATACCCACACTGAGCATTAATCAGCAATATAAACAACTAGCATTGAATCGTAATGAGTCAGCCGAATCTATAAAGTTCCTAAAGAATCAAGTTCAGAATGCTAAATTTTGGCTGTATGCAATTAAGCAGCGTGAAGAGACTCTACTATCTATCACGAACGTTATTGTTGAAACTCAGCTAGCTTATTTAAAAGGTATAGGCCCTCTAATGCCACTAAGCATGCAAGATATAGCTCAATCGTTAGGCATTCATCAAACCACAGTATCTAGAAGTATCTTTAGTAAGAACCTACAGACTCCTGATCATATATATCCGCTTAAATCTTTACTATCTAAGGCTTATCAGCTTAAAAGCGGTGAGCATATAGCTTTGGATACTATTTTAACTCAAATCAAACAGCTCATTAACAAGGAAAACTCAGTATCCCCTCTTTCTGATAAGAAAATAGCTGAACTACTCGAACAATTAGGCTATAACATTCCTACAAGAACAGTGAGTTATTATAGAGAAAAATTAGGTTATTTACCTGCTCATTTAAGAACTACCCAAAGTCGCTAAATTATAGATATGTTAACTTTTATTCTAAAACATAAATATTATATAGCTGTTGTTCTAAATATCTCTATGATTTGTGTTGCTTGGATTAATTGGCATGGAGTCTCTAAAATTTTTGAAACTCCAGAAAACATTAAATCTTACACTTGGTTAAAAGCAGTTAATCAGGAGCCTGCGCCCCAAACCTTTAAGCAATCAACACTACCTAAAGGAGAGGTGTTAAGAGCAGAGCAACTTTATTCTATATCTAAAGACCTGCTCAATAAACCAGAGCAAATAAATGCCATTAACACCTATTTAAAACATCATTACTTAACGAATTACAAAACATTAAATTCAGCCAATTATTTAGTCGGCAATTATCAAGTTGTAGAAACTCGTGAGCTAACAAAAGATGATTGGATCACACAAGGTCTATCTATAAATTTACAAGCTATTGAGCTGATTCATGATGAATTAACTTCTAATTGGGTTACTTACCCATTAGAGGTAACATTATTATTACCTCAAACTAGAACTCATGAATTACCTCTAGAAGAAGGCACTAAGCTAGAGCTCAGATCATCTCAAGCTATTAGTATCATTCATTTTTATCTGCCCAAGCAGAACTCTGCTTCAACTAGATCATTGATAGATAACTTCACGCCAAGAGTGATAGTTGTTCCTATAGGCCAGCACTTGAATTTAACTGGTCAAAGCAAGCTTATATCCATTCATCCCCCTAAAGAGCTAAATATGCAAGCATTGCGCTCAGAATAAAACTACCCTTCTCATGATCTCTATCTCTAACTTAAGCATTCAATATGGCGAGCGATTCCTTTTCAAAGATGTCGCTTTTGCTCTACCTCCTAAACAAAAAATGGCCTTAGCTGGCAAAAATGGTGCTGGAAAATCAACTCTGATGAAATGTTTAGCAGGCGTTGAAGAAGCCAAGACTGGTAAAATAGAATCTCCTCAGGGCTTTAAAACATGTTATCTACCTCAAGAAGGAATCCACCGTTCAGGAATCACAGTGTACGATGAAGTACTTAGTGGATTTGAGCAAGAAGTAGCGACACAAAAAGAAATTGATAAATTAAGCGAAGAGCTACAAAATTTAGATAAATCATCAGCTCAATATTTAGAGCATTTACAATTAATTGGAGAGTTGGAGCTTGATCAAAACACTCAGAACTTACATCAAATTAAGCCTAAAATAGAATCGATTCTCTTTGGTTTAGGTTTTAGTAAAGATGATTTAACTAAAGATTGTTCTGAATTTTCAGGCGGTTGGCAAATGCGTATGGCATTAGCTAAGATTTTAGTACTAGAACCAGATTTACTCCTCTTAGATGAGCCTACTAACCATCTAGACATCGATACTCAATACTGGTTAGAAAACTATTTAAAAGAATTTAAAGGAGCATTGTTACTTATTTCGCATGACCAAGGTTTATTAGACACCTTATGCAATAAAACCCTAGCATTACATCATGGACGAGCTGAAATGTATCATGGAAATTATAGCTTTTATTTGAAAGCTTACGTAGAACGCAAAGAAATACTCAAAAAACAAGCTGCAGCACAACAAAGAGAAATAGAAAAGATTCAACAATTTATTGATAGATTTAGATCTAAAGCTACCAAAGCAGCACAAGTACAAAGTCGTATAAAACAGTTAGAAAAAATAGATATTATAGAAATTGAAGATGATGAGAACTACATGCAGTTTCATTTTGCTAAGCCCCCTTCTTGTTCACATCATTTATTAAAGATGCAAAAAGGTTATAAAGCTTATGGAAAGAAAAAGATTTTAGAAAACTTTGATTTTGAACTTACTTTTGGTGAGCATATTGCCCTAGTTGGAGCTAACGGAGCAGGAAAATCAACTTTTTGTAGGCTTGTTTCACAACAGGAATCATTGGATCAGGGTGATTTAGAGGTCAGTGCTAAGGTCGCTATTGCTTATTTTTCTCAAAACCATGTAGATGAACTAGATCCTAATTTAACTGTATTAGAAACTGTTGAATCAAGTGCTGCAGCTGAGCAGCGTCCACTTGCTCGTAGTTACCTCGGTTGCTTCTTATTTCAAGGTGATGATGTCTTCAAAAAAATTGGAGTATTGTCTGGTGGAGAGCGCTCTCGTGTTGCCTTGGTTAAAATGCTCATGCAGCCAGCTAATTTGTTAGTTTTAGATGAACCCACTAATCATTTAGACATTATTTCACAACAAATTTTACAACAAGCTCTCCAAGAATACCAAGGAAGTATTATTATTGTTTCACATAACAGAGATTTTTTAGACCCTATTGTAAGCAAAACTATAGAATTTAGAGCTCATCAATCACCACGTATTTTTCATGGTAATTTGACATACTATCTAGATAAACGACAACAAGAACAGACACTTACTAGTCCTACTCAAAATACAGTTGCTACAACAACTAAATCTCCTCAACCCACTACTTTAGTTCAGCAATCAACCATACCAACGGTTAATCCTACTACAGGTAAAAAACTCTCACCTAAAGAGTTACGCAAACTAAGAGCTGAAGCGCGAGCTAAAGAACAAAAAAGCAAATTAACGCTAGAGGTTGTAGAAGCTAATATTTTAGAACTAGAAAATACGGAAAAAGAGTTAAATATCCAGTTAGCTAGCCCTGAATTGCATCAAAATACTCAACAACTACAATTAGTCCTAAAACAGCAAGCTTTATTAAAGAAAAAGCTTACAGAAGCCTACAGTCAATGGGATAAGCTATCTGTATAAATATAACCTTTGGTTAATTGCAATTGGCTGAAAATAAATTATTGAGCCAAGGATTCTTCAATAAAAATATTTTCGAGGCTTGCTGTGATTTGACTAATGTAACGGTTAATATGTTTATCAATCATCGATTGATTGAGCTCTACAAATTTATTTAAGTGAGGTGGAGCTGTATTACTTTGTGGATTAGAATAGTAAGTAATTAGCTGATTGATCTCATCAATGGTAAAATTTTCATTATAAGCTCTGGCAAACTTTTTACTCCAGTTAATATTTTTCATTTTCTCGATACTTTTAATTACAGTATCTTCAATAGATTGTTTATTAACAGCTATTTCAGCTGGAGTTAATTTGCTATACTTAATATTGGCACAAATATCAGAGACATTAATACTTTCTATCACTTGAGAACTTTCAAATAGATCAAGAGCCGCTTGATTTATTTGAGCTTTATCCCTAGCAAACAAAGGGTTAATTAATAAACTGACAGTTAAAAAAAAAGTTAATTTAAACACATTTTTTATTTTAGGATTTTTTATTTCTTTTGCAAGTTTTTTTAAAAAAAAAGAAAAAATTATAAAGAAACATTGATAAATAATTAGTTAATAGAAGCATCTACAGTGTTTTTACTATAATCCCAGAAGTTAACTTCTGCGTTTTGACTTCTGAACCTTAATGTTTTCTTATCCAAGTTATGATGAGTTTCTATGTGACGCACCGTCCCAAAATTCACTCTCATGAGTACAGATGAGGTAATGGCTGTTCGATCTTTAATAATAACTCCATCAATAAGTGAGCTATCTAAAATACCTGTAGCTGTAAATAAAATATTTTTACCTCGAGCTAAATCACGTGATAAAAATACTTTGTCAATTCTATCTTCCCAGCCTTCTTCGATAAGAAATTGCTTTTCAGCATCATCAATAACCCAAATTTTAGCTTGTAAGCCTCCACCTAAACAGCGCATACCTGCCGCAGAAAGAACACATTCTGGACTACCTCCAATGCCCATGTATAAATCAACTCCTGAATCTGGTAATGCTGGTGCAAGAGCTGCAGTAATATCACCATCAGTAATCATACGTAAACTCGCTCCTAGCCTTCTTATAGCATCAATAATATATTGATTTCTAGGACGATCAATCACCATTACAAGCATGTCTGTAACATTTTTATTTAAAATTTTAGCTACTAATTTAATCGTGTCTTCAGGATCTGCGTCTACACTTAATGGCAAACTAGGGTCTTTAACAAAAGCATCACGAACTTTTTGTCCATAAGCTAATTTATTCATATAAAAAGCTGGGACATCCAATAGCGCTGGCTCTGTATCTCCTTCATCACGTAAAGCAGCTGCAATACAGCTAATGGCATTAGGTAAGCCCTTGCCTACATTAGATGTTCCATCTACTGGGTCTAAAGCAATATCAAACTTAGGATGCCCCTCACCTTTCATGCCTACTTTTTCTCCTTTAAATAAACCTGGAGCATTGTCTTTAATCCCTTCTCCAATAGCTATTTCACCATCAATTGGCATAAGATCAAACATGCCTCTAATAGCATCGCAAGCAGCTTCATCAGCTAACTCTTTTTCGCCACGGCCAATCCATGGAAATGCAGCTAAGGCTGCTGCTTCGGTAGTTCTAACAAAGTCAAAACCTATACTTCTTTCAAAATCTTGATTTAACATGTCAAAAAACTAAAGCAAACAGGCTAATTATGCAACCTTGTAATTAGTTTTTAAATAATTTTATATGCCTATTATTTAAGAAAGATTTATTTTTTTCGCCACGTTGAAATGCCTTTAGCGACATGGTGAATTATCTTTCTTTTCAAACTATTTACTTTTTAAAGAAAATCAGCTATGAAGTACGCTAAACCTAACATGATGATTAGACCTATATACTTAATTTTAGCTACTTTATCTTGGAATGCTTTAGCTGCAACAGAGACTACAAATCAAGCTGAAGATAACAAAACACAAGAAAATGCTAGTGTAGAAGAAAAAATAGAGATTGAGGATGAAGCAAGCGACACAGCTCCAATGTCTCAAGACGAAGTATTAAAAAAAATGCAAGAAGCTGTTCAAGCTCTTAAAAGTCAAAACTCTATTAAATCTGAGAAATTTAAAGCATCCTTAAGAGAGCAGGAAGAAGCCATCGCTAAAATAAAGCTAGAACGCACACTACTTGAGGAAGAGCTAAAGTTGAATCATTTAAAACTTCAAGCTTCGCACCAAAAAGAAATTCAATTACTCAAACACCAAAAAGAGCTCAATGATATAAAATTAGCCCAAAGTCAAACAGAGACAACCATCGCCCTAAACAATGCCAAAGTTAACGAAGTTGAATCTCAAAGTGATTTCAAAGCTATCCAAACAGAGTTAGCTACTTTAAAAATAGAGCAGCAACAGCAATATTTTGCTAAAAAAACAGCAACCTATTTAGATGAACCGCTTTTAGAAAACGGAACTTTAGTCATTTCAGATAGACGTATAGCCCTCAACGGAGTCATCACTTATGAAACTGCTAATTTTATAACAGAACGTATAGCCTTTTTTAATAATCTAGATAATAAGAAGCCTATATTCATCGTCATTGACGCATCACCAGGTGGCTCAGTTATGGCTGGCTTTAGAATTCTCAAAGCCATGGAAGGCAGTAAAGCTCCAGTTTATACAGTGGTTAAATCATTTGCAGCTTCTATGGCAGCAGGCATTACCACTCTTGCAGACAAATCTTATGCCTACCCTAATGCTATTATTTTACATCATCAAATTTTAACATTTACCTATGGTAATTTAACCGATCAACGTGAATCTCTAGAATCTCTAGAAGAATGGTGGAGAAGATTAGCTACACCAATTGCAAAAAAAATGGGGATAACTCTCGATGCCTTTATCGAAAAAATGTATGCCGAGACTAAATCTGGTGATTGGGAGGAATTTGCTGACGAAGCGCAAAAGCTTAAATGGGTGGATTATGTCGTAGACCATATAGAGGAAACCTCTGTGCTCATTCATCCAGATCATCAAAATGATTTGGCATTAGGAGCTAACCCAAATCCTCAAGCACCTAAGAATAGGCAATATCAATCAGTATTAGGTTCATATCCAGATCGCGGGTCACGTGAACTACCGCAACTGTTTCCTTATGATTGTTTCTACTTACACAATCCTGATAATTACTACAAAGCCCAATAAAAATATATGGAACATTACAAAAATAAAGGCTTACTTATAGTTGGACATGGCTCAACTGAAAATCCTGATTCATCAAAACCTTATTTAGATCACGCTCATTACATCAAAGAACAAGGCATATTTAAAGAAGTACACTGCTGTTTTTGGAAAGAAGAACCCTCATTAAGGGAGGCTGATTATCTTTTTGAATCAGATGAAATTTACGTTGTACCTGATTTCATTAGTGAGGGCTATTTTACTCAAGAGGTCATACCTCGTGAATTAGAATTACACAACCGTACTGAAGAGCGCCACGGAAAAACCTACCATTATTGTGACCCTGTAGGTATTCATCCATCTATGACAGATAGGCTCTTAGAAAGAGCAGATAAAGACTCTAAAGATGAAGCTCTAGAAAATTGCACACTAATCGTTGTAGGTCACGGTACAGGGCTCAACAAAAACTCAATTAAATCTATCCAAGACCAAGTTGAACTTATCAAGAAAACTGGTAAATTTCATACAGTATTAGAGGCCTATATGGAGCAAGCCCCTTTTATTAAAGATTGGAGTGAAATGTCACCAACTCAAACTGTCATCGTTGTACCCTTTTTCATTGCGGATGGCTTACATAGTTATCAAGATATTCCCGTTATGTTGGGCATGCAAAAAGACGAAGGGTTAGCAGCAAGCCAAAAAAGCGTGTTTAGAAACAACCCTTATTACCTACAATCTAAAACTCTATATTTCTGTAGCTCTATTGGTACAGACCCTCAATTAGGCGAGGTTATTCTTGAGCAAGTCCGTCACTTTGATGCGAATTACCTCAATAAATCAGTCTCTTTAGCTTTACCTGTATAGTTCTAGAAATCCTCATTTATTATGTCAATTTATACAGATTATTTAACTCAAAGCATGCAAAATGGCTTTTCCCAAATTGGTCAAGTTAGCTTTAAAAATCATCATGATCATTACATCATACATCATCAGTCCGATAATGAGTCAGCTATCAGTGAATTGGACTTACTCTCTAATGAAGAAGAGCTGCAAGCCATAACTGTATGGGGAACAGATGGTGAATATCGCTTCCTCAAAGGTTCGACAACTCTCAAATCAGGCTGGTATTACATAGCTAATGATTTAGAGAATCTAGTGAGCGCTTTGCAAGTGATCTACCCTGCTTGCATTTCATTACTGGTCGCACATGACAATAAAACTATACGTAGCCAATCTCTATTTGCTAAACTATCTAGACAAACAGGTATGTATGGTCGAACCAAAAACATATCTCAAGATGGAGCGACTAAGCTTATTGCAGAAGCTTGTAAAGCCCCTAGCTGTGACAAAGTTTGCCTCTGGACTTATGATAGTGAGCACACTCAAATGCCTAACACCCCCATAGCTCCTCAATTACCTCTTATTTGCCAAGAGCCTTGCAACCATCTGGTCGCTAGTTGCCGCCCCATTGTGAAACAAGAATGGGAAGCCTCACAAGCAGCGCAAGCCTAATTTATTGTTTAATTATGTCGCTTAAAAGCTACCTTAAAAGCTACTTATACAGCTATAAATTTAGAATGCTTACCATGCTATGCTTTATCGCTAGTATGACGAGTACTGTAGCCGTGGCAAATATTAACACACTTAAAGCAGAGCTTAAGCCCTATCAAAAATTAACCCGTCAAGAACTAGCTAACAAAGTCATCAATCACCCTAATATCGGTTTATCTAAACTGCATACTAACGGCATAAAAGATTCCGCCACTCCTTACTTAAATGTGGTTGATTTTGGCAAAGGCAGACCATCCAAGCTCAGTAGTTACGGTAGAGCTCCAGGTGGTACTACAGAAATCAGCGAAGTACTACTCCAAGTTATGTTAGCTCTAGCTAACCGAGGTTTCAAATTTAGAATTACCGAAATAGCAGGAGGACAACATTCGTTTAGTTCTCGACATTACTTAGGTTTAGCTTTTGATATCAACGAGCTTAACAGCAGGCCTGTTAACAATCGTAATCCTTACTATAAAAGATTTATGGCATTATGCCGAAAATTAGGGGCGACCGAGGTATTAGGACCTGGTGATGCTGACCACTCTAATCATATCCATTTAGCTTGGCCTAGATCATTAGTTAATCAGCATAATTCTAGTTCCAATTCTAATTCTTAATGAACCACAACCACGCTCAAACATCATCATATAAGCCATGTTAACCACTCTAACCACCGAGGAAGAAGTTATGTTTTTTGATACTGACTGTGGGCAGGTTGTGCACAACCTTGCTTATTTACGCATGATTGAAACCTGCCGCACCAAACTCGCAGCACAACTTGGCATGGATCTAGTTAGCATGAGTGAAACCAAGGAATTTCCTGTACTCGTTAACACTGATATAAATTACATCAAACCAGGTAAGCTTGGAGACACATTGCAAATTCAAGGCAAACTAACCGAAGTTGGACGTGTTAAATTCTGGTTTGAATTTGAAATGAGAGAAAAAACTACCAACACCCTACTCATCACTTGCAGACAATGTCTAGCACTGGTTAAAATGCCCGAAGGCAAACCACTACGCGTGCCTCAATACCTTAAAGACATAACATTATAAAGGTTATGAACTCTCAAACCTACCTTAGCCCTGCTAAAATCAATCTTAATCTAGGTATTAAGGATGTAAGCAGAGCTGATGGCTTTCATGAGCTAGAAACCCTTATCGCCAAAATCAGTTTATGCGATGAACTGAGCTTCACTCCAGCTGATAGTTATCAGCTAAGCTTTGCGGATAATGAATTTCAACTCTCAGCATCCAATTGCCCTATCGATGACAACCTTATCACCCAAGCTCTACGTCTCTGGGAGCAAGCAACAGGACTAACGTCTCATTACCATATCCATGTAACTAAGCATATCCCCCATGGCGCAGGACTAGGCGGAGGCAGTAGTAATGCCGTGACCACACTCAAAGCCCTCAATGAACTCCATCAACACCCACTTAGTGAGCAACAATTACTCAAACTGGCGAACCAACTAGGATCAGACATGGCCTGCTTTATGACCCAAGGACTCGTACAATGCACCGGACGTGGAGAAATCAGCAATCCCTATCACATCGATTCTCCCGATACTGTTAATGCTTTAAAGCAACAAAGCTTACTCCTCATCAAGCCTCAGTTTGGCGTCAACAGCGCTGAGGCCTACCAACTCTACAAAAAACACGTAACTAATACAGAAAAAAAGTGTAAACCTGAGCATCAAAGTTTTAACTTTAGTGGCGTCAACCTCTACAATGACCTCGAATACCCTGTATTCATCAAGTACCCATTCCTAGCTATACTAAAAGACTGGCTCAACCAACAACCAGAAATCGACCAAGCCCTCATGACCGGCTCAGGCTCCACCATCGTCGCCTACCTCAAACAAGACCAATTAAGCAACACACAACAGAGCACTCAAGGACAAACCATCCTCCAACGCGCCCAACAGCACATCGACCCAACCCTCTGGGGCGCAGAAGCGAGTCTATTACTTTGATGCAGAAAAACCCTACTTTAACTCATCTAGGTTGTTCTTAAAGCGCATGGCAGTAGGTCTCTACAGCCAACACTTAAACGCCTACTATCTGAGCTAAGTTAGTGTTTTTTTATCTAGTTTAAAAATCACTATTTAAATCTTCTAATTATTTAGGTAGCAGTATTTATTAAATAATTTTAAACAGTAATTACTAATCCATTAAAAATACCAATCCAAACTAGTAAATAAGAAAAAGCTATCATTATAAAACCTAATAAGTATCTATTTTTTAGTGAGCGATTCAATTTTCTCAATTTGTATGCCTTGATCGCGTAAACTATTGATACAACCCATACCCCCAAAAACCACAAAAAAGCTAATAAATAAGGCCCCAAGTTTGCTCGACTCGCACCAAAAATCCAAGGTGTATAATACAAAACACTCATAATGATTGATATGGATGGAATTATAAGCTTTTGCATAGAGCGTTTTTCTTCTTTATGTGATTATTTTTTAATCTACTTTTTTAATAACTAAATAACCTTACCCTGTAGAAACTTAGCTTGCTTTAGATACGATGTTTTTAAGGGTTGGCTGTAAAGAATTACTGCCATGCCCGCAAAAAACGAAGTAGATGAAGTGAGCTAAGTTTTGCCACTCCATCCTCAAAAATCAGGATTTTTTGCCTTCGTCTATCAAGCTCCAAAAATGCTTCGAGCTTTGCAGCGCCTCGTCCTCGGTGGTATCTGAGGGGTTGGTTCTGTAGGAAAAATCCGATAGTGTGTTTTTGTGTAGTACACGATGTACGATAGCGTGCTTGTCATCGAGTTCAAAATAGATGCGATAATCACCTAGACGGTAACGGTAGAGCTTGCGATCATCGAGGCTAAGTATTCCAAACTTATCGCTGTCAGCAGCTAATTCTTCTTTGGTGAATTGGAAGCCATCCATGAGTTCTAACTGGCTAAGAGTGTCTAGGGCAGACATTTCTGCTGCGCTAACTTGATTAAATACGACTTCAAACATGGCTTGAAGCTATTCAATAGTTGATTAAAATTCAAGCTTCATCTATAACAACATTCATAATAACTTCACTCTTTGAGTCAATAAGCCTGAAGATTTACAAAATTTTATGAAACCTGAGTCTTTAAAAAAATATAAGCCTATTCCAGTCGTAGCGAATACAGATCGTCAATGGTGCAATAATACTATTACTAAAGCACCTATCTGGTGTAGCGTTGACTTACGTGATGGCAACCAAGCGCTCGCTATACCGATGAATTTAGAGCAAAAACTAGAGCTATTTAAACTCTTAGTGAGCTTAGGTTTTAAGCAAATTGAGGTAGGTTTCCCCTCTGCTTCTGATACAGAATTTGCATTTTTACGTCAGCTTATTGAGGATGATTTAGTGCCTGACGATGTGACATTACAGGTATTGGTACAAGCTCGTGAGCATTTGATTGATAGAACTTGTCAGAGTTTAAAAGGTGCTAAAAAAGCAATTATACATCTTTATAATTCCACCTCTCCTTTGCAACGCAAGGTGACATTTAGAGGTGCGACTAAACAGAGTATTTTAGATATTGCAGTTTCAGGAGTAGAACTCATCAAAACTCGTCTCAACCAGTTAGAAGGTACAGAAGTGACATTGCAATATTCTCCAGAGAGTTTTTCAGATACAGAAACTGATTATGCCTTAGAAGTCTGTGAGGCTGTCATGAATGCTTGGGGTGCAACACAAGAAAACCCAGTGATTCTTAACCTGCCAGCAACAGTGGAATGGACAACGCCTAATCAGCATGCAGATCAAATCGAATGGTTTATTCAACATTTATCAAATCGTGAGGCTGCAATTATTAGCCTGCATACTCATAATGATCGAGGTACAGGAGTTGCCGCGACTGAGTTAGGATTATTAGCTGGAGCTGACCGTGTGGAAGGCACATTATTTGGCAATGGAGAGCGCACAGGTAACCTGGATTTAGTCATTGTAGCGCTTAATATGAATATGCTTGGTATTGAGACAGGTCTTGATTTTTCTGATATGCAACTGGTCAAAGAAATTTATACCAAAACTACAGCTATGACCATTCATGAGCGACACCCTTATGCGGGTGAGTTGGTGTTCACTGCGTTTTCTGGTAGTCACCAAGATGCGATTAAAAAAGGGTTTGATCTACGTAATAAAGCAGCTGAAGAGCAAGATGCTAATTTACAAGAAATCCCATGGGAGGTCCCCTACCTCACTATTGACCCCCAAGATATTGGAAGTAACTATGAAGCCATTGTAAGAATTAATAGTCAGAGTGGTAAAGGTGGCGTGACCTTTATTTTAGAAAAAGATTACGGCTTTGAATTACCTAAGTCTATGCAACCTCAAGTGGGCGCTTATATTTCCCAACAAGCTGATGAAGAAGGTAAAGAACTAGATAATAAGCAGATCAAAGAGTTATTTAAGCAAAATTTCGTCAATATCAATAAACCTATAAGTTTTGAATCCACTGTTCAATTGAGTTCAAATGCTGACAATATAACTCAAGGTTCATTTAACATAGGACTTAATGGACAAACCCAAGAAGTCACAGGTAGCGGAAACGGGCCCATTAGCGCGCTTGTTTCAGCGATACGTTCAAGTGGCTTAGTATCCATTAATTTTCAAGTCACAGATTATCGTTCACACGCTCTTAGTGGTGGTTCAGAAGCTGACTCTATTGCCTATGTTCAGTTAAAAAATAATGAAAATCAGCAATATATTTGGGCAGCTGGAGTTGATAGCTCCATCGAAAAAGCAGGTCTCAAGGCCCTTATCTCTGCTCTAAATTTACTTTTAGCCTAATCAATCATGATTATTGTCATTGCTACCACTAATGTTAAAAAAAGAGCTGAGCTTGAAGCTTTACTAGGGGCTAGTTATGAAGTTCATGGTTTAGAGAGTATTATTAACCCTCCAGAGGTTGAAGAAAATGCTGATAGTTTTCTCGGCAATGCTAGCCTAAAAGCAGTAGCTATTAGTAAACTCAGCCCTCATCTTGTCATTGCAGATGATTCTGGGTTATGTGTTGATGCTCTAGATGGAGCTCCTGGCATCTACTCTGCTCGCTATGCCAACGAAAGTCAAAATGGGATTACACAGTCCGCCACTGATGAGACAAATAATGCGAAACTACTAAGAGAATTATTAGGTCATTCAGAACGTAGCGCGCATTTTACCTGTGCGTTAGTTGTAGCACAACAAGGGCAAGTATTAACCTCATTTGAAGGCTCAGTTAAGGGACAAATAGCCACTGAATTATCAGGGCAGACAGGTTTTGGTTATGACCCTCTTTTTATACCTGATGGTTATGAACATAGCTTTGCTGATTTAGGTTCTGCAATTAAGCAAAAAATTAGTCATAGAGCTCAAGCTCTAGCTGACTTAAAAAACTGGCTAGTTCATAACACTAGTAAATAGAAACTTGTTATTTACTGAGCTTTCCTTTATCTCATAGTTAAATAAATGAGCGCAAAACACGATAAGTTTTATGCATATAAAGATAGTTTTTAACCTTTTTTAGATTTTACCCTGTGGATTATTCAACTCTTATAGAAAAACGAACTCTCCGACTTAATGAGATTGAGGAGCAAATGTCTGCTCCTGAATTTTTTAATGATCAGCGAGCTGCAGCTCAAACAACTCGTGAGCATAGTCAAATTAAACGCTTATTAGAAACTTGGGAGACTTTACAACAAGCCTCTCAAGAATTAGAAGATAATCGTGAGCTAGCCAAAGAAGATGATGAAGAGCTAGCGCTTATGGCGGCTGAGGAAATCCCTCGATTAGAGGAATTAGTTGAGGGTTTAACTCAAGAGGTGCAATACGCCCTACTCCCACAAGATCCTGCTGAAAACAGAGATGCCTTAGTTGAAATTAGGGCTGGAGCTGGTGGTGACGAAGCTGCTATTTTTGCTGGTGATTTATTGCGTATTTATCAACGCTATGCTGAAAACCAAGGCTGGAAATGTGAGCATTTAAGTAGTAGCCCTTCTGAAACAGGAGGCTTTAAAGATGCAGTGATTAAACTTAGTGGTGAAGATGTGTTTCGCTATATGAAATATGAGTCAGGAGTGCACCGTGTTCAGCGTGTGCCAGCAACTGAGACCCAAGGTCGCATCCATACATCTACTGCTTCAGTCGCGGTTTTACCTGAGGCAGAAGAAGTCGATGTGGAGCTCAAACAAACTGATTTGCGTATAGAAACTTGTCGTGCCGGTGGCGCAGGTGGTCAGCACGTTAACAAAACTGAATCTGCAGTGCAGATCTTACATATTCCTTCTAATACCATGGTGCGCTGTGAAGATGGACGCTCTCAAACTCAGAATAAGGAGAAAGCCATGCAAATTCTCTTGGCAAAGCTCTTTGAAAAAAAACAGCAAGAACAAGCTGACGCTTATAGTGCTCAACGCCGATCACTTATTGGGTCAGCGGATAGATCTGAAAAAATTCGAACTTACAATTACCCTCAGAGTAGGATTACCGATCACCGGATTAATTTTACCTCGCATCAGATGGAGGCTGTTCTCAATGGAGATATTAGTGAATTTGTTACTAATATGCAAAAAGCCGAAATGGAGACAAGACTTAAGGAAGCTCAACTAGACTAAACTAGTCACTATGCAAACTATTCTTGAGATTCTAACTAAAGGAGCCGCCTTTCTTAAAAAAAATGGTGTTGAGAAAGGTCGTTTTGAAATGGAGTGTATGATGGCACATCTACTAAAAAAAAACCGTATGGAGCTCTACACTAATTTTGAGCAACCATTAAATAAAGACCATGTAGATACATTACGTGAATGGACACAACGTCGAGCCAAGAGAGAACCTTTACAGCACATTCTAGGTGAGGTTAGTTTCTATCATCAAACTTTTATTTGTGATAAGCGTGGTTTAGTACCTCGTCCAGAAACAGAGGAGCTTATCGAGCTTACCATTAATGAACTTAAAGATCAAAAACCTCAAACTATATTAGATGTAGGTTGTGGGTCTGGTGTCATAGGGTTAACTCTGGCTAATGAATATACTGAATCTAAGATTACCTGTCTCGATCTAAGTCAAGATGCTCTAGATTTAGCTCAAGAAAATGCTAAAAAACTAGAATTACAAAATGTAAATTTTATTAAGAGTGACTTATTTGAAGCTCTTAAAGCTACTCATGACAATAATACAAATAGTGATAAAAAAAGTCATCAATACGACCTTGTTATCGCAAACCTTCCCTATGTACCTCAAGCGGACAAAGAGTTACTGACTCCTGAGGTTATGAATGATCCTGCCATGGCGTTATTTGGTGGCGAAGACGGTATGGACATTGTCAAAGCTTTTTGTAGTCAAGTAGCTAACTACATAGAAAAATCAGCTTTAATAGCTCTAGAAGTTGGTTATAATCAAGGTCACGAAACAGCTGACTTACTTAAACAAGCAGGATTTACTCAGGTAGATGTGCATAGCGATTTAAATAAACAACCCCGCTTCGTCATCGCAACATTTTAATAAATCATGGACAAACTTATTATTAATGGAGGAACTCCTCTACACGGTAGCATTCGAATTTCAGGTGCTAAAAATGCATCACTTCCTATTTTAGCTGCAACTTTGCTAACTGAATCTAGCTGTAGTATTAAAAATGTTCCAGATGTATCTGACACTAACTATATGGTTCAAATTTTGAACTCATTAGGTGTGTCTATCGAGCGCTACAGTGGCACTGTCATTACTGAAGCTAAAACGATTCAATCCGCAGCTCCTTATGAGCTCGTAAGTAAAATGCGTGCGTCAATTTGCATGATGGGCCCCCTGCTGGCTCGCACAGGCAAAGCGATTATCTCTATGCCAGGAGGCTGCGTCATTGGTACTCGACCTATTGACTTACATCTTAAAGGGCTAAAAGCCTTAGGAGCAACCATCACTCAAGATGGCGGCAATTTAACGCTTGAAGCTAAAAATGGACTCATAGGTTGTGAAATAGATTTACGAGGTAAATCAGGTCCTACAGTGCTAGGCACAGCCAATATTATGATGGCAGCAACACTTGCACAGGGAACGACTATTATTGAGTCAGCAGCTCGTGAACCAGAAATAGAAGATTTAGCTGATTTTCTCATCAATATGGGAGCTAAAATCACAGGGCAAGGCACACGTGTCATTACAATCGAAGGCGTCACATCGCTTCACGGCGCTCATCATGAGGTGATTCCTGATCGTATTGAAGCTGCGACTTACATGATGGCTGGGCTTATTACAGGTGGTGAAATTACTCTCAAAAATATTTGTCGTCCCCACCTCAAAACAATCGAAGAGAAGATTCAGCAAATCGGACATTATATCAGTTACAATGCTGATGAAACTCAAGTCACCGTATCACCTACATCTAACCCTCAAGGCTGCGAGATTATTACCGACCCCTACCCTTCTTTTCCTACAGATGCTCAGGCTCAGTTCACATCTTTATTAGCATTAACACCTGGTATTTCTGTGATTGAAGATATGATTTTTCCTGAGCGTTTCATGCATTGCGCAGAGCTTAATCGCATGGGGGCTAAAATAGAAGTTGATCGAGGCAAAGCCATTGTTCATGGAGTGACTCAACTTACAGGAGCTCCTGTAATGGCCTCTGATTTGCGAGCATCAGCAGCGCTTGTACTAGCTGGGCTAGCAGCAAAAGGGACCACTCAAGTCAACAGACTCTACCATATTGACCGAGGTTATGAGCATATTGACACCAAGCTCCAAGATCTAGGAGCAGACCTAAAGCGTGTGCCCAACAGTATATAGAAACACTCTATACAAAATTAATGTCTAAGCAAAAAATAGCTTTATTTGGTGGGAGCTTCGACCCTGTTCATCAAGGGCATTTAGCTGTGGCAACTTATGCTCAGCAAGTGGTTAATTTAGATCAAGTTATCTTTATTCCTTGCGCTCAATCTCCACACAAGCTTGAAAAAAAATATACAGCTCATGAGCATCGTACAGCTATGCTTAAGCTCGCTACACAAGATCTCTCTTGGGCACAGGTCAGCGAATACGAGCTAACAGCGCCTCAACCTTCTTATAGTCTCAATACTATTGAGCATTTTAAATCTCAATACCCTCTGGCTGATTTATACTGGATTATGGGAGAAGACCAATGGAGAAACATAAGTTCTTGGCATGAGTATGTGCGTGTTTTAAAACTGGTAACTATAATTGTTTACCCAAGAAAACAATCATCTGAGAAAATCAATTTAACTCATGCTCAAACAAAAATATTAGCACATAAAAATTTAGGTATTGACGATAACTGCATTTATCTTGACCAGGCTTCTTATTTACCTATAAGCTCGACTTTAATTAGAGAAAAAACCGCAACAAGCACAGAGAATTTACATCCACAAGTTCTTAAATATGCTCTAAACCACCAACTTTATTTATGAAAATTACTATTATTGGAACAGGATATGTAGGCTTAACCTCTGGCACTTGTTTTGCAGAGGTTGGACATGATGTTATTTGTGTTGATCACGACCAAGCTAAAATTGAAACATTGCTTCAAGGTAAAATTCCTATTTATGAGCCTAAATTAGCTGATTTAGTCAAAAAAAATGTTGATGCAGGTAGACTTAATTTCACAACGTCTACCAAGCAAGGTGTTGAATTTGGCGAAGCCATATTTATTGCTGTACCTACCCCTCCTCAACCTGATGGCTCTGTTGATCTAAGCTTCATAGAAAAAGTATCAAGAGAAATTGCTGCATGTCTTAGTCCCGACCTTGGCCATCGTGTCATCGTTGATAAATCGACCGTTCCTGTAAAAACAGGAGATAAAGTAGAGCAGACTATTGCTCGTTATGCTACAGCTGGCTCAGAATTTAGTGTCGCTTCTAACCCTGAGTTTCTGCGTGAGGGTTCAGCTGTTGATGATCTACTTAATCCTGACCGTGTCGTTTTTGGCTCTAACTCAGCTCAAGCTTTAAGTATCTTGCGTGAAATTTATCAGCCATTTAATGCCCCCATGATTGAAACTGATATCAATTCATCTGAACTTATTAAACATGCGGCTAATTCATTTTTAGCTCTTAAAATCTCTTATATTAATGCCATTTCTGCTATTTGTGAAAAGTCAGATGCCAATGTTGAAGAAGTAGCTAAAGGTATAGGACTAGATCACCGTATTGGTAGTGCATTTCTTAATGCTGGCTTAGGTTATGGTGGTTCATGTTTCCCTAAAGATATTAAAGCATTTATAGCGATTGCTGAGGAGTTAGGCCAACCTTTTGACTTGCTTAAGGAAGTAGAGCGAATCAATGAGCGTCAACTCGAGCAGTTTTTAGATAAAATCAAAGAAAAACTCTGGGTGCTAAAAGACAAAAAAATTGCTTTATGGGGCTTAGCCTTTAAATCAAATACAGATGATGTACGTGAATCCATTGCTATTAAATTAGCCAAAGAGCTATTAGCTCAAGGAGCGAGTGTTCACGCCTATGACCCCAAAGCCTTGGAAACAGCTAAGAAATTTGGTGGACTCAGTGGAGATATTCATTACTATAATGAGCCGTATGCCTTACTTGAGCAAGCTGATGCTTTAGTGATTGCTACAGAGTGGCAAGAGTTCACAAGCTTAGACTTTCCCAAAGTTAAGCAGAGCTTGAGGACACCGCTTATCTTTGATGGACGTAATTTACTCGACCCGGCTATGATGAACAATCTAGGTTTTGAGTATGTCAGTATAGGTCGCTAAATTTGCTTATATTTATTAAGCTTGCTAACCACAGGCAATTATCATGATTCATGAATTTGAGCAACTAGACTCTACCCAAACAAAAGCCAAAGAGCTCATAGAATTAAATCAAGCAATTATTGGTGATATTGTCTGGTGTCATGAACAATTAGCTGGACGAGGTCGAGGTAATCACCAGTGGCATTCTCAAACTGGAGATAGCCTTACATGCACCTTCATTGCTCCGACTATGAGTAGTAGTCAAGTACCTTTACCTCTTGTTATTGGTGTGTTACTAGCACAGCAGTTCAACCAGCTAACTAATAAGAACGAGCTTATTAACATTAAATGGCCTAATGATTTATACTACAAAGGCAAAAAATTAGGTGGAATCCTCATAGAAAACAATGATGATTACAGCCTTATAGGCATCGGAATCAATGTTAACTATACTCAATCATTAGAGCCTCTAGGCGCTACGGCTATTAATTGTTTGAATTCTGAAAATCAAACTCGTATGAGTAAAACTTTAATTAGCTATGATACCCGCTCCATTTTAAACCAAGTGATACAGGCATTAATCCCTATATTAAGTCATTTTAGCAATTTGGAATCTGTTTGGTCTGATGCTTACACTTATTTAACAGATAACCAGCTATACCTCAACCAGTTAGTTAATTTAAACTCTGGAAATACAACTATTAGTGGAATTATCAGAGGTATTGATAAACAAGGCTACTTATTAATTGAAAAACAACCACCAAACGCTAGGCAAGGAAAAGAGCCAAAAATACAGCGCATCATACAGGCCTCCAATATTAGACCTATATAACACTATAGTGCTACAGTACTATTCCGATACAGGATTACCCAATGGGTCTTGAGCTACAGCCTCAACAAATATAAGAATAGCTGTATCGCTTGCATCTTCGCCTTCATTATTAAACAAACGACCAAGTAGCGGTATATCACCTAACAATGGAACTGAATCATCAAGAGCAATTTTATTTTGCTGCATAAGCCCTCCGATAAGTACAGTCTCACCTGATTTTATCGTAGCTTGTGTATTTAGCTCAGTTTTATTAAAAATAGGCTGAACCACAAAGTTAGGTGTCGCTTCGTAAATATCAAAATCATCGGGATCGACGAAAGATATATATCCTATCCCAGATATAGTTGAAATATTACCGGTCCCTTCGATAGTATATAAATATTGATCATTAATATCTAAATCAAATACAACTTGATGAAAAGTATCCCCATCTAAAACGCCTGTTCTAATAGGAAATCCTGCAAAAGCTGTAGTAACTATATTTTCATTATTATAATAATAAAAATATAGTAAAGTACTAGTGTAAGTGTCAACATTACCCTGTTTATTAATTACAGTAAAAGTGGTGGGATCTGAACCGCTTATACTAATGCTATTATTAAAGTCTATCAATGTTTCTGAAAAGCCATTACCATTAGAATCAATAAAAACTAAACTATTTTGTAACCCTCCAAGAACATTTTCAATAACTACTTTTCTCCCGTCTGAGTTGACCCCGACTAATACAATACCATCTCCATCATTATCAGGATAAGTTTCGGTATAGTAAGAGACATTGAGCATTCTTTCTCCAAAGCTTAGAAATCCTTGAAATTCATGAAATTTAGGGTTAATATTTAAATTAATTAGTTGATTGTTAGATGATAGTGTTGGCTCAATCATGAGCTCAATACCTAACTTTTGAGTTTCAAAATCAGTAGGATGTGATGGTGTGACACTAAAAGTAGATGGAACAATATTAAAAATCTCACCTGTTAAGCTATTTATACTGACGCGACTATCACTCTCTGAAATCTCAGCTTGGTCGTAAGCTGTTGGATATCGTATCTCAGTACCCTTGAAAAATGTTCCTTTTTGACCTGATTTAACGACTACGTGCGGCACCTCCATTACATCAAAACTTTTTGCTTGTGAAAGAGCTCTGAGCATCACTGACACCTGTTCTGAGCTTTCAAGGTTATCAATATAAGATAAGACACCAGGAGTTCTGTTTCTTTGGGTTGATCCATCTTGAATTCTGGTCATATCACCAACTAAATCATCTAAAGCCTTATTGAAATCACCAAGTTCAGTAATCGTTCTGTTACCAGCGGTGACTGCTTGAGTTGGACTAGTAGTTAGATTGGTAGTTGTGTCTAATAAATTAGCATTTACTGTATCTGATATATTTGCGCCACCTGTAATGTTAGTAAACCCTCCTGTCACCCAATCAAAGCCTAATTCATCTAACTCATCTTGTTTGATTGTGATGTATTTAATTTTTAAGCTGACTTGTGAAGCCTCTCTTTGCTTTGCCTCTATAATAAATTGATCTATAATTTCAATACTTTGTGCAGGTGCTCTGACTTCGAGAAAATTACTGCTAGCCAGATAAATGATACTTGAACCCTCTGGTAAATCTACACCTAGTTGCCTTAAAATATCAATAGGCTTCTGCACGGCTACAGTATTAATACTATTGGGATCTCCTGATACTTTTTGCGCTAAATCTTTAAAAAATACAGGAGTAACCTGCCATTTTTTACTAATAAAGCTCATATTATTACCCTGAGAAGGTATAAGCTTAATTGCATAGTCATCATAAATGGCAATGACTCCAAAAGTCTGCAAAATTTGCTCTAGAGCAAAATCAGCATTAATACGCTCTAAATATAAATTAGCTGTTTTTTCTGCTAATCCTTCTTGAGAGCTTAGGTCATAAATAATATTAAAATCAGACATGCCTTTAGCACTCGTGATATTCTTAAGCATCTCTACTGCTTCTACGAGTGTGACCCCTTCTAAGTCGAGCTTAATAGGCGTTATAGTTGCAAGTTTTGCTCGTACAGATTCACCTTGTAAAGACTGAGCACTGGTTAAATTAAAGCTCAGTAAACCGATGAATAAAACAGTTAATAATAATCTAAAATTTACAAAACTCATGTATTTTGGATATTAAAGAGAAGAAAAAGTTATTTTTAAAGCTTATTTTTAATTAGATTCTTCTAAATCTTTTTTAAGCGCATTCACCACTCTATCTACAGGGTGTTTAGTTAGTAGGTTGCCTTTTGAAGAACGAGTTTTAATACGGTAGTTCTCAAATAAGACTAATCGAGATAAATTCTTCAATGCTAAATCCGATTTAAGATGCAACATCACACCTCCTTGGTTACTGGATTCTTCGGTTTCATGATAATTAAAGTAAAGAACCCTGCTTCCTGCTTTTCCTTGAGTTAATGGGTATTCCCTGTCACGCGTAACACCACCAACTTTAAAGCGCTTTATCATCACATCTCCTGCTCTACCATTACGATAAACTAAGGTGAATATAAGCGGTTTCTCTTTGTTTAATACTCCTACATATAATGGAGATTTACCAACATAGAACTTTTCTGTGACTTTTCTCACAGTTAGAACGCCATCTTTATCAATCACTAAAATATCATCTAATTTTGAACATTTGCAGAGTTCCTCTCCTTCGGTGCGTTTTAGCCCCCACCCAGCAAATCCTTCTTTTTTGTCTAAGCGTAGTGTTTCAGTGGCTATAGCTACTTGGCTACGGTTAATTTTAGCAAAACTGGTGATTTTTGTTTTGCGCTCTTTGCCTTTCCCATAAGATTTAGCTAAATTCTTAAAATAACGAATCGCATATTTAGTTAGCTGATTAATATCTTTTTGAATTTGTTCAATGTCTTGAGTGAGTAAATCTAATTGATTCTGTGCTTTATCTTGATCGTACTTAGAAATTTTCTTAATTTTAATTTCTGTGAGTTTGATAATATCATCTTTACTCACCGGTTTTTCTAACTCTTTAATAAAAGGTTTCAACCCTTTAATGATTGCTGCTAATACTTCTTCCCAAGTTTCACAACTTTCTATATCTCGGTAAATCTTTTGCTCAATAAATATTTTTTCTAAGCTTAGTGCGTGCCAGCGATTTTTAAGCTCATCAAGCTTAACTTCTAACTCTTGACCTAGCATTTGCTTAGTATGAAAAGCCGATTGCCTAAGCACCTCATTGACCCCTATAAATTGTGGTTTACCCTCTGAAATAACACAGACATTAGAAGAAATAGAAACTTCACAATCAGTAAATGCATACAACCCTTCCATGGCTAATTCAGCATCAGATCCTGCAGGTAAATAAACCAATATATTAGCCTCAGCTGAGGTATTATCTTCAATCTTACTAATTTTGATTTTATTTTTTTCTGCGGCTGAAACAATACTATCAATCAGCGAACTAGTGGTTGTAGTAGCTGGGATTTCTGTAATATTAATCACTTGGCTACGATTCACTTTTATAATGCTCATTTCTGCTCTTAAGCGCACTTTGCCACCACGTAAACCCTCTTTATAATCAGAGGCATCCATAAGACCGCCAGTCAGAAAGTCTGGTAATAATTCAAATTTTTGATTACGTAGAGCAGCAATTGAGGCATCAATGAGCTCGAGAAAATTATGTGGCAGAATTTTACAGGCCAACCCTACGGCAATGCCTTCACCACCTTGCGCTAACAGCAAAGGAAATTTAACAGGTAGTGATACAGGCTCTTTACTGCGACCATCATAACTCGACATCCACTCCGTAATTTTAGGGCTGTACAAAACCTCTAGAGCAAACGGTGTTAAACGAGCCTCTATGTAACGTGAAGCAGCAGCTCTATCTCCTGTAAGCACGTTTCCCCAGTTACCCTGCATATCAATGAGCAAGTCTTTTTGACCTACTTGCACCATTGCGTCAGCAATTGAAGCATCTCCGTGAGGATGATACGCCATAGTATTACCTATGATTTTAGCTACCTTGTTGTAACGCCCATCCTCAAGCTCTCGCATGGCATGTAAAATACGGCGTTGCACAGGTTTTAACCCATCACTTAGATAAGGAACTGCGCGTTCAAGAATCACATAACTAGCATAATCAAGGAAGTAGTGGGCATACATCCCACCGAGGCTTTCATTAGCGCCCTCATTTAAAAACACTTCTTCTAAGTGCTCTTCTTCTGTATGTTCTGCTTCAATTTCAGCCTTATTTTCTGATTCTTGAGAATCATTTGAAATGTCAGCTTCTTGTGAGCTCTCTTTATTCTTTAGAGACTCTTCTAAAGAAGCAGCTGAATCGTCATTAACATGATTAAAGGAGCTACGATTATCTCCATCAAAACTAAATTCATCTTGATTGTCTGATTTATCTAAACTCATCATAATTCTACTACTGTTTCAATTTCTGAAGTGTCAACCTTGTCAATTTCCTCACGTAGGTTATTCATAATGTAGACTTGGCGATCTGGAGTATTTTTCCCCATAAAGAAGGCTAGCATTTCACGTAGTCTACGCCCTTCAAAATAATTAACAGGGTCAAGACGCATATCTTTGCCAATCATAAAGCCAAATTCATCTGGCGAAATTTCTCCCAAACCTTTGAAACGTGTAATTTCTGAGGCTTTGCCTAGCTCTTTTAGCGCAGCTTCCTTCTCTTCGTCATCATAACAGTAGAGAGTTTTTTTCTTATTTCTCACCCTAAATAATGGAGTTTGTAATAAATATAAATGGCCATCACGCACCAAATCTGGGAAAAACTGTAAAAAGAAAGTCAATAATAATAAGCGAATATGCATACCATCAACATCAGCATCTGTGGATATAACCACTCGCTCATAGCGTAGATTTTCAATACCTTCCTCAATTCCTAGAGCAGCTTGAAGTAAGGCAAATTCTTCATTTTCATAAACCACTTTTTTAGTAAGCCCATAACAGTTCAAAGGCTTACCACGCAAAGAGAAAACTGCTTGTGTCTTAACATCACGGCTTTTGGTAATAGATCCACTAGCACTATCACCCTCAGTAATAAACAAAGTACTTAGCTTGCCTGCGCCATCTTTAGTGTTTTGATGGAGCCTGCAATCTCTGAGCTTTTTATTATGAATTTTAGATTGGCGTGCTCGTTCACGAGCTAGTTTTTTAACCCCAGAAAGTTCTTTGCGCTCACGCTCGGCAAGCAAAATGCGTTTATGAATAAGTTCAGCTATGTCCGTATTTTTATAAAGATAATTATCTAGCTCTTGCTTAATAAAGTTACCTATAAAAGTACGCAGAGTCTCGCCCTCTGGAGCCATATGGCTACTGCCAAGTTTAGTTTTTGTCTGAGATTCAAAGACAGGCTCTTGAATACGTATCGCAATAGCGGCCACAATCCCCGACCTCACATCAGAAGGCTCAAATTGTTTTTTATAAAACTCTCTAACCTCTTTGACTATTCCCTCACGAAAAGCTTGTAAATGCGTACCTCCTTGATGAGTGTTTTGCCCATTAACAAAACTGTAATAATCTTCAGAACTATCGGCTGTATGTGTGAATACTATTTCAATATCTTTGCCCTTGAGATGAATTAAATCGTAGCAAGGCTCTTGCTCTCCCATCTCATCCTTAAGCAAATCAAGCAAGCCGTTTTTTGAATAGAACCTCTTACCATTAAGAACCAAACCTAATCCAGGATTGAGGTAGGCATAGTACTGGCACATTTTAGCCACTAGCTCTAATTTGTACTTAACTTTTTTAGGAAAGACCGACTTATCCACATCAAAAGTGACTCTAGTTCCGTTTTCTTTAGCTTCTTTGAAAGTCTTATCGCTAACAACTTCCCCTTTACTAAATTCAATGAGACGAGTCTCACCTTCACGCCAAGCTTGAATAGTAAAACTACTAGAAAGAGCATTGACAGCCTTAATACCCACACCGTTAAGGCCTACTGATTTTTGGAAGGCATTGCTATCATATTTAGCTCCCGTGTTCATCTTAGACGCACAGTCCATAAGCTTACCTAGAGGTATACCACGACCATAATCTCTGACTTGTGTATGCCCTGTTTCTACATCAATTGTAATTTCGGTTTTTTTACCAAACCCCATGAGGTACTCATCAACAGCATTATCAACCACCTCTTTGAGCAAGATGTAAATACCATCTTCACTCATGGTTCCATCTCCAAGCTTACCTATATACATGCCAGGGCGACGACGAATGTGCTCTTTCCAATCTAAGCTTTTAATATCCGCTTCTGTATAGGCGTTTGGTTTGGAATTAGCCATCATATTTGATAAATAAATTGCCCGATTGATCTTGAAAAAGCAAGACTCTTTTTCATTGCTTTTAGTGGTAGATAATTTTATAGATAAGCCGTATTTATGAAAAGAGCCCTACTCTCCGTATCAGACAAAACAGGACTCATTGACTTTGCAACTTTGCTTGTTAATGAATTTAACTATGAACTCCTTTCCACAGGTGGAACAGCCAAAGCAATTCGCGATGCAGGGCTTCCTGTCACTGACGTTTCCGATTACACCCAAGCTCCAGAGCTATTTGAGGGTCGCGTCAAAACTCTCCATCCTAAAGTACACGGAGGTCTGCTCTACAAAAGAGATGACAACACTCATGTAACTGCAGCATTAGAGCATAGCATTGACCCAATTGATTTAGTAGTGGTTAACCTCTACCCCTTCAAAGAAACCATCGCTAAGCCTGATTGTACACTAGAGCAAGCGATTGAAAATATTGATATTGGAGGGCCTTCCATGTTGCGAAGTGCTGCCAAAAATCACAGTCATGTTACTGTCATCATCGATACAGATGATTATGAGCAAGTCATCACCGAGCTAAAAGCTAACCAAGGCGAAACAACCCTAGGTCTACGCCAAGCTTTAGCTGTCAAAGTTTATCATCAAACGGCTCTTTACGACCGCTGTATAGCGGATTACTTGAGCGCTAGCTACAAAAAACCAACCTCTAGTTTTGCCCTTGATTTGCCTTTAGTTGAAACTTTGCGATATGGTGACAATCCGCATCAAGGAGCTAAACTGTACGGAGACTTCAATCAACATTTTGTTCAAATTCAAGGCAAGGCTCTTAGTTACACCAACATCCTTGATATTGAAGCTGCAGCTGATCTTATTCTTGATTTTTCTCGCCCTACAGTAGCCATTCTAAAACACACTAATCCTTGCGGCATAGGTCAAAGCGATAGCGGTGATCTACGAGAAGCTTGGGAAAAAGCCTTTGAAACTGATCGCCAAGCACCATTTGGAGGCGTCATTGTATGCAATCGTCCACTCAGCGAAGATTTAGCACGCATCATCTCAGAAATATTTACTGATGTTATTATTGCCCCAGAATTTGAGTCAGAAGCTCGTTCAATACTGCAAAAAAAGAAAAACTTACGTCTAATTAAAATGGAGCAAAGCTATCTACAAGTAAAAAAGGCTCCAGTATTACGCTCAGCAGCAGGAAGCCTCATGGTCATGGACAAGGATCATTCTGTAATGGGACTCGATGATTTAGAATCCAAAGTCGTCACTAAACGCCCTCCAACCGAAGCAGAGCTCAAAGCACTAAAATTTGCATGGAAAGTCGTACGCCACGTGAAATCTAACGCCATTGTCTATGCCAAAGGTGATCGCACCTTAGGTATAGGAGCTGGTCAAATGAGCCGTGTAGACTCATCAAGACTTGCAGTATGGAAAGCACAAGAAGCAGGACTTTCTCTGCAGGGTAGTGTCATAGCATCAGATGCCTTATTCCCATTTGCAGATGGCGTCGAAGCCGCTATTGCTGCTGGTGTAAGCGCCTGTATCCAACCAGGTGGATCCATTCGTGACGAAGAAGTTATTGCTGCAGCCGATGCTGGAGGTATAGCTATGGTGTTTACTGGGCATCGTCACTTTAAACACTAATAACTGGATACTTTTTAGTTTAACCTGCCTTTGCATCAGCTTTTACGATGCTCGAATAGTTTTTTTAACTCCGCTTGGCGGTTTTTGTACACAACATTTTAAATTCAAAAAACACTTCTTCGAAGTTTCAGCTTATTTAATTCTTACTCATTTTTATTAAAAAATCTATGTTAAAACTCGGTGTAAATATTGATCATGTAGCTACGCTACGTGAGGCGCGTTATCGTGATGACCGTTATTCTATTAACGTTGAACCTTCACCCAAGACAGCCGCTGACCTAACCATCGCTGGTGGCGCTGATTCTATCACCATGCATGTTCGTGAAGACCTGCGTCATCTACAGCCAGAGGACGCTCGTGCTATCAAGTCAAGTGTATCTGTGCCCATTAATTTAGAAATGGGGCTTACTCAAGAGCTCATTGATTTTGCTCTAGAGCTCTCTCCTGATGATGTCTGTCTCGTACCTGAACATCGCCAAGAAGTCACCACAGAAGGAGGACTTAATGTAACAACTAATTTTGCTGCAATAAAATCCTGCACTAAGACTCTTCAAAACGCAGGTATTTTAGTCAGCCTTTTCATCGACCCTGATTTAAAAGCTATTGAACTAGCCGCAGATATAGGTGCAGCAAAAATTGAGCTGCACACAGGTCAATTCGCCAACACCGAGCCTGACTCACAAGCACGAGCTGACAGTTTAGAGCGTTTGGATGAGGCAGCTTGCTTGGCTCATAGCTTAGGCATCATTGTTAATGCAGGCCATGGGATTAATTACCATAATATTGAGGATATTCTAACGCTGCCTCATTTAAATGAGCTTAATATTGGACATAGTATTATTAGTCGTTCTATTGCTGTAGGTTTAACTGCTGCCACAGCAGAAATGAAAGCTCTTATGGAGAGCTACACCGTCACTAGCTAAAGTTTAACTGATATTATGAGAGTTTTAGCTATCGACCCTGCCATTAGAAATACAGGGTACGCTGTAGCTGAAATTGGAGCAGACAATATCATCAAAGCCCTGGAATTTGGTTGTATTTCTATCCCTGTCAAACATAAATCTTCTGTAGCTTTACATCAAATATACGAACATATTTGTCAACTTATTGAAAAATGGCAAATCAATGAAATAGCTATTGAAGGTATTATTTTTGTGCAATCATTTAAAACGGCAATTAGTATGGGATCATCAAGAGGCCCTGCCCTTATCGCAGGTGCTAAATACGAACTCGACATCTACGAATACTCGCCCAAAGAAGTCAAAAAATCAGTCACAGGAAAAGGCAACGCTAATAAAGACCAAGTCGCTTTCATGGCTCGCTTACTTTATAAGCTGGAGGAAACCCCTCAATCAGATGCGGCAGATGCACTCGCTATTGCTCACGCTCACCTGAGCAGACAAGACCCATTGAAGCAATCTATTCTCAAACCCCGCCTTATCTAACTGTTGATAAGTTAGTTTTTTCATTTAATCGCCTTAAGCTCAATTTTCAACTATAAAACACCATGGCATTACCAAATAAACTTGATAAAAAATCAAACAAACTCACACACATCGACCAAGACGGTAAAGCAAGCATGGTCGATGTGTCTAACAAACAAGAAACCAAACGTATAGCTGTCGCTCAAAGTAAACTTATTTTTAGCACAGACCTACTCAAAGAAAGCATCAAAAGCAAAAACAACGATATCTTCAGCAAAAAAGGCTCAGTTTTTCAAACTGCTACCCTTGCAGGTGTCATGGGCTCCAAACAAACAGCCAATCTAATCCCTCTATGTCACAACATCCTCATTGATGATTGCCAAGTCGATATTACTATCACAGGCGACTACGAGGTTACTATCACAACCACCGCTACGACAGTAAGCAAAACAGGCATCGAAATGGAAGCTCTCACCGCAGCCTCCGTCGCAGCACTCACCATCTACGACATGTGCAAAGGCGCAGATAAAGGTATTATCATATCAGACACCAAGCTTATCTTAAAAACTGGAGGTAAGAGCGGAGATTACAAAACAACGTAGAGAGGTCTGATGATTACTTCATCTGCGTCGTTCTTTGAGGCTCGCAGTAGGTCTCTACAGCTTCACCTCAAACGCCTAGCATCTAAAGCAACCTCAAACCTCTTAATTTTAATAAAATATGAATAAAACTGAAGAAACAGAGGATGACTGGAATCCAACCTGCGAAAGGTTTGTTGCTTGCTTAGATATACTAGGATTTAAAGATAGAGTGGCTAATTCTACTCATGGTGAGATATATCAGAGTCTTGAAAAATTCTCTCAATTTAGAGATATAGTAGAAAGCACCAATTTACTCACTAATTCAGTTAAAGTAGTTCTATTTTCAGATTCTATTTTTATTTTTTCTAAAGATAATAGTGTAGAAAGTTTTGATGATATTGTTAAATCTACAAGCTTTCTACTAAATATCTCATTACGTGACAATGTACTTTTACCTTTAAAAGGTAGTTTAGCTTATGGTAAATTAACAGTAGACACAATAAATCAAATTTATTTTGGTCAAGCCCTTATAGATGCTTATTTACTCGAACAGGAAATACATTACTTAGGTGTTGTAACTCATCATAGTTTTGAAAAATTTATAATCCAAAATAAAGAATCATTACTTAAAAGTAATGGTGTAGACAAAATCCTTCCTATATTAGAAACTCCTTTAAAATCAAGTAATGTAAAGCATAGGAATTTTAATATAAGAAAATCTTATATAGAAAATTTAAAAAATTTAGAAAAACTATATTTAAACGTAAGTGGTAAACCAAGGATTTATATAGATAATACTTTCAAAGTTTTAGAACAGCTTGAAAAAATAAACCTCAATCAAGAGAATTAAACGTTTAGATTGATTAAGATGCTAGGCGTTTAAGGTGAAGCTGTAAAGAGTTACTGCTATGCCCTTAAAGAACAAAGCCATGGATGATAAGAATAGCTGTCTTTATTAATCACTTAACTACTCCATAAAACGAGCTAAGTGGTTAGCTGATAATTTCAGCTATCACGGTTTTGGATGCTGGAGCGGTTTATAGAGACTCGTGGCGCACAGTGTAGGCAATAGCTACTCGAGCACAGCGAAAGGTCGAAATAAATCGCTCCAGCGCCAAAAGAGCCGTTTTACTTACCCTTGCGTTCCTACCAAGAGGACAATCTCTCCCTTGACCGTGCGTTCTGAAAAGTAGACATATATCTCCTGACTCGTGCCTTTGTGATAAGTCTCAAACTTTTTCGTGAGTTCACGAGCGACGCATATAGGGTGCTCTGGGGCTAGTTTACTGAGTATTTCAAGAGTACCTAATAGTCTATGTGGAGATTCAAAGAAAATATGAGTGTGTGCATCTGCTATCGCCTGCTCGAGTTGAGTGGTGCGCTTGCCTTTTTTGACGTTTAGGAATCCTGCAAACTCAAAATGATGGCACGCCATGCCTGATCCTACAAGCGCTGTAATTACCGCAGATGGGCCTGGAATAACCGTGTAGCTAATCCCCTGCTCTTGACATGCGTTAATAAGCCTATAACCAGGATCTGATATACTAGGCATGCCTGCATCAGTAATCATTGCCATGGTAGTCCCTGCTTGAAGTTGCTCAGTTAGTTCAGTGGTTATTTTTTGTTCGTTGTGCTCATGATAGCTACGTAGTGGCGTATCTATTTCATAGTGCTTGAGTAAGCGTCCACTCTGTCTAGTATCTTCACAAAGGATGAGATCGACAGATTGGAGTATCTCTATACTACGTAGGCTCATATCACCTAAGTTACCAATGGGTGTTGGTACTACGTAGAGGGCATATTCAACCATAATTTAATTATTTGTTTCACCTAATAGCGTGTGTGAGCTACTAAAAGTCAAAAATCAATTCTGCAGCTACCTTATTAGAGATGCTTTCCAAAGCTTGTTTGACTGCCTCTTGGTGAGCCAGTATCCATGAGCTACGATTAAGGTTTGTAAGACTACTGGTCTCTTGCTGGTCTTGAGCCACGAATAGCGCCTCTTCATTGATAGTTCCAGATAATAACACTTTGTTGTCTTGGACAATTTTCCATTGAGACCTTAACCTAAGCTTGTAAGCAGCACCTCTAAGTAGGTTGTCATCTGATCTTTGGATAACACGGTTATTTTGATCAGTAATTTGAATAATGAGTGTTGCGTCAGCTGATTTTTGAGGGGTTAGCCGATAAGGTGTCTTGTGCATAAGCGCTGTATGCAGGTGGTTTTTAAAGTAAATTGGCGCTTGAGTAATAGTTGGATTTATAGAGACTACAGGAGTCGTAACATAAATACTTTCTACTCCTTCTAATTTACTAGATGTTTTCTGCCCTAATTGATAAAAGGAGCAACTAGCTATCAATAGTAGTGTACCTAAGACAACAAAAGTACGGCTAAGTAAAGTGAAAGACTTAGATAATAGTATCATAATAAAACTTATTAAAAACTAATCCCATAACCCTCACCTGTTGGTAAGAAGGCTTTTATCCAGCTATCATCTGAATCCGATACTTTTTTGGGCTGAGTTTTTATCAACTCCTCAGGAAGCGGCTCATTGGGCTTATTAAGAAAATGTTGGGCTCGTTTATATTCGTCTGAGTTTTTAGACGCTTCTTTGATGATAATAGTATCGTAAATATTGGCTGCGGGAATGTCGTTCTTAGCTCTATAAAAATCAGCAACAATTTCATAACGTTCAATAATTAGGGCTTTGACTTGTTTAACATCTTTTTTAGCTTGCTTCACTAAGGGGTGCTTAGGGTAAAGACTAAGAAATGCATTATAAGAATTTAAAGCAGCCCTAAGAGTGGCTGGATTGTGACTGCCTTTTAACGATTGTTTAAGTAGAGATTGACTAATGTGATATTGAGATTTAGGAGCCTCCTTACTATTAGGGTATTTAGTAAGGATACGTTTATCGTAAATCATAGAGCTTTCGTAATCTCCTTTTTGATCATCATAATAACGAGCTAAATTATATATAGTCTCAGATGCATAATTAGATTTAGGTGTATGTTTGATAGATTTTTCAATCATATCAAGAATGATATCAATAGGGAAATTTATAGTGAATACACCAAAAACAGAGTTTTCAAAGTCTCCTGAAACTACTGATTTAATAATTTCTCTTTGTTTATAAATAGCCTTAGCACTGTATTTAGACTGAGGAAAACGGTTAATAAGCGTTTCTAGAGTGTCAAACCCATCTTTATAATCTTCTTTGCTTTTGACTTGTAATTCAGCTAAATGCCAAAGTGATTCAGCACTGTAAATAGTAGTTGGGTATTTACGTTGAATTTCTTTGTAAGCTTTTATAGCTTTATCGCTTTTTCCATTAATTTGAGCTTCTTTACCTTTGAGGTAGAGTCTCTGCGCTTTAGTTTCAACCTGATCCTCATTGAGGTCTTTTTCCTCTAATAGCACATCATGCTTAGTTAAGTGACAGCTAGTGAGTAGCAACAAGCTTAAAATAGCAGTTAAAGAAAGTGTGAAAGTAGCTAATTTCATGTAAAGAACTATGGTTTAAGTGTTTTAGTTAGTCAATAGGTTAGTCAAATATTATTGGGCTAATTCTTGAGCTCTTTTGCTAGCAGCTACAATAGCAGCTTTGAATATTTCATCTATCCCTGCTTCATTAAATGAGTTTAATGCAGCAGCTGTCGTTCCATTAGGTGAAGTTACTTTGATTCTTAATTCTTCTGGACTATTTGGAGATTGCAATGCCATGAGTGAAGCACCGTAAAAAGTATGTAAACTCAAATCTCTAGCTAACTCAGGAGATAAGCCTACTTCTTGCCCTGCTGCTATCATTGATTCTAACATTCTAAATATATAAGCTGGTCCACTACCTGAAATAGCAGTGAGAGGATCTAATAATGATTCTTCAACTTCCACTGCAAATCCGACACTTTTTAAAAGGCTATCTACAATTAATTGATCTTCGTGTGTGGCCGAGGCACCTAGACTATAACCAGCTGCTCCAGCGCCTACTAATGATGGTGTATTTGGCATGACGCGAACTGCCCTAATACCAAATGTATTGGTTGAGCCATTGAGAAATGGTCGCTCTAAAGCACTAAGCGTTATCCCTGCTGCAACAGAAATCAGTAAATAATCACTAGATTTTTTATTTACTGTCTGACTCATTAATGATGCTAACTCAGTAAGTACTGATTCAATTTGCTGTGGTTTGACCGCTAATAGTAATACATCACTTTGCTCTAAAGTATCCTGTAAGCTATTCGCAACTCTAGCTTTAATTGAAAGTTCAGTCTGCAACTCTTGGGCAAACAACTCAGATCGGACACCTGATTTACTCAAGAGAGATAATGAGTCAATTTCAACCCCTGTTGACTCTGTTTGGTTTTTTATGAGGCAACCTTTAATGAGCGCTTGCGCCATATTGCCACAACCAATGATTCCTAAATTGATAGATTGAGTCTGCATAAGTTTAATAGTTATCTAGTGTCTTAACACCTTTTGTTGTTAGAATTTATCAGAGGTATAAAAAGTCCACAAGAATGATTTATCTTCGTTTGCTTGTTTCCATGAAACTTTAGCTTTGATAGTTTTTTGATACAATCTACGTGTTGCTTTCCAACTAGCTGTTTTATTTTCAGTATCAAGCTTTAATTTAACTGGTCCTAAACCTAATAGCTCAAGTTTGACTGAATTTATTTTAGCATCCTTTATCATGCTAAAATCTAACTTAAGCTCTGGGGTTAACGTTGTGAAAGTCTCTGGCTCTGGGAAAAGTATGAGTTTATTTTTTTCATGTTTTTGATCTGTCTTCTCAAAAGTACGGATAATAGAATTAAAATGATTATCATTATCACCATGTATAATAAAACGTGGTAAAGTTTTATTAGCTGAATTGATAGTTACAAAGTCAGGCTCTACACTAAACATCAATTGATAACCTAAATCATGAGCAATATCAAACATATCAGTCTGAAAGTATCCACCTGGATAGGCATAAGTATCAATATTTCTTCTGCTAATTTCTTCAAGTTTATTTTTGGATATTTTAAACTCTTGTTTAATAAAGTCATAGTAAGCTTTCTCATCTAAGCTAGATCGCTGTTGCTTGATAAATGGAGGTAATGGATGTGTGTGTGAATGACTCCCAAGAGAAGCTTGATCATTTAGCATCTTTAAGAGCTGAGTTTTAGATAGAGATTTACCTCCTCTATTTAAATAATTAGTGTAAATAAATAAGGTGAATGGAATTTGTTCCTTAAGTAAAATTGGATAGGCATACTTATACACGCTTGACCAACCATCATCTATAGTAATAAGAACACTTTTTTTAGGTATTTTTTTACCCGTAATTTTCCACTGTATAAACTCTTCTAGAGTAAGAAAATGTACGCCTATTTTTTTGAGTTGAGCAATCTGATCACTAAACTTTGTAGTAAGGATAGTAGTTTCTGTAGCTATACTACCATTACTAAAATCGTGATAACATAAAACCGCAACCTTAGTTTGATCTGTATTTGTTACCTCATCAATACCACTCTTACTTTGAGCCAATAAAGTACCATTTAAAAAAAAAGCTCCTAATGTAAAAGCAATCGCATGATTAATTAACCTATGTTGCATACATTTAATTTCTACTAAGTTTCATAGAAAGAAAGTAGCAACACTTAAAAGTGTAGCTTTAACTAGCAATTAAGCAGTCTCTTCTACGCCCTCGTCATCAGTAATTTTAATCTCTTGCTGTAATGCAGACGTGTTCTTACGAGCAAGTAAGTAAACTACAGGTGAAGCAACCCAAATTGAAGAGTAAGTACCTACCACTACACCTGCTAAAATAGCAAACGAGAAGTCTTTAAGAGCACTTCCACCGAAGATAAACAGAACTAATACAGCAATGAAAGTCGTTACTGAAGTAAGAATTGTTCTAGAGAGTGTCGCGTTAATAGCGGTGTTAAATATACTAGCAAGGCTTGCTTTGGTCTCAGTTACTTTTAACTGTTCACGCACCCTATCAAAAACCACAATAGTATCATTAATTGAATAACCTGCAATAGTTAGGAATGCGCCTACATGAATCAGCGTCAACTCTCCAGATACAAGGACTACCCAGCCTAAAACAATGAGTAAATCATGGAAAAGAGCAATACAAGCAGCAAGAGCAAATGAGAATTCAAAGCGTAAAGTAATATAAATAAAGATAAGAACCAAACCAATAACTAGAGCAATTAGAGATTGATTGAGCACTTGCTTACCTAATGTAGCGCTAACTTGATTCTGACTTAATTCTATTGAGTCAGCGGCTAACACAGGGTGAGCTGTACGCAATTGACTAACCAAACTATCAGCATCATCGATAGCACAACGAATAGAGAGCAAATTACCTGTAGCTGGAGAATTGAGCATTTCAACGATTGGAGAGGAACTTAACTCCATTTTGTCAATTGATGATTGAACTGCTGATTTAGCTAATTCTTTCTGACCTAATTGAAATTCAATAAGTGTCCCACCTGTAAAATCAACACCAAGCTCTGTATCCTTCTGCACAAATACGACAAAAACCGAAGCTATAATAAGTATAGTCGAAATAACGAGTGACTTACTGCGCTGCTTGATAAAGTTAAACTGCTTTTTAGGTGCGATAGAAAGGAATTTAATTCCTTTAATACTTTCTGGGAACCAAGAGAAGCAGACTCGTGTAGCAATTAAGGCACTAATGAGTGAAGCAATAATACCTAAGGTTAGAGTCACAGCAAAACCCTTTACAAAATCTCCTGCTTTAGCAAATAAGACAAAAGCAATAAGCAAAGTTGTGATATTAGCATCTATAATAGCAGAGAATGCTTTTTCATAAGCTCGCTTAACCGCCACACGTAAATTAAATCCTAATTTTAACTCTTCTCGCAAACGCTCATAAATAAGTACATTAGCATCTACAGCCACACCAATAGTAAGGATAATTCCTGCAATGCCTGTAAGAGTAAAATTAAACCCTAGAATAGACATCGAACCAAATAGGATGAGAATATTTAGAGTAAGGCCAATAAGAGCTACAAAACCAGCTAAACGATAGTAGATCAACATGAATAACAAAGTAAGACCTAAACCTGCTGTGCCAGCAATAACCCCTTGCTTAACTGTGGCAGCACCTAAAGTTGGAGAAACTTGACGCTTTTCCTCGATAATTAATGAGTTTTCAAGAGGATTATTAAGTGCAGTAGCTAACTTTGATGCTTCATCGTAAGTTCCCATACCCGTAATTTGAAAGTTTTTGCCTAAACTATCTTGTTGCAAAGTTGGAGCACTCATTACTTGATCATCAAGTACAATAGCAATTCTGTCTTGACCAGCCTCCATAGGCTTGGTTAGGGCTTTCATCATTTTTGCACCTTCACTTGTAAGCTCTATGTCCAAATTACCAGGAACAGCTTGGTTTGGTTGAGCGTTAGCAATATGTTGACCTGTTAGCGTGTTACGGTAAGCCAGCAACATTGGAATGGCTGGACCTCCATCACGACTAAAAGGGTAAACCTGGTAATTAGGTATAAATTGAGTGCCGTCTTGCACAGCTTGAGCGAGTATATCACTTTGACGATTGACACCTTTCATCTCTAGCTTAGCTGTTTTTGAAAGAATCTCAGTAATTCTATTGCTCTCCTCCTCTGAGGCGCCAGGTACTTTAACTACAATAGTGTCAACCCCTTGATGTTGAATCACTATATCTGAAGTACCTAATGAATTTAAACGCTTATTAATAACATCAATAGTGTAATCAACAGTTTGTTTAGTAATAACACTGTCAGGCTTAGCCTGAATTTTTAATGTAAAAGCTGTTCCTCCAGCAATATCAAGACCTTTCTTTAAGCGCTCATCTGGAGGAATGATAGTAAAAATAGAAAGAACCGTAATAGCTAAGATAAACCATGTGCCGCGACCTCGCTTCTGTTGATCTTTTTGAGCAAGAAAGTAACGGAAGAATAAAACAACCAATACAATTCCAACAAGAAATAAAAATAACGGGTCTTCGAAATTCATAATTTAAAAGCTAAGATGGGTGTCACACGTGAATTAAGCTTCACTCGCCGTATTTTTCGAAGCTTTAGGTATCACGCTTTGAATAGCATTTCTATCAAATTCAAGTACGGTTCCTTCAGCTACTTTAACTTTAACAGCCTTATCAGATACATGCTGGACTAGACCATGAATACCGCCTGTGGTGACGACTTTATCTCCACTTTTAAGAGCGGCTATCATTGCCTCTTTAGCTTTACGTTGCTTTTGTTGAGGACGAATGAGAATAAAATAAAAAATAGCTATAAATACGATAATAGGTACAATTCCACCAAAAGGATTACTAGGTGCTGGAGCTTCTAAAAGTAAGGTTAAATCAATCATAATAGTTTATCAAAAGTTGAGAAGATTGAGGTTTATAGATTTCTCATTAAAGGGTCAAGGAAAATAGCTGTTTTTTACATACATACTAACGCTTTTTATTAACGATTCATATTAACTGTGATTATTTACTATGTTTGTCGTAAATTTTACTTTCCATCAGCGAACAAACCCTATAAATATTTAGTTTTAACAGCCTTTACACTACCTTGAAAATCCTACTTTTATTTTCTATACTTTCAACCACTCTAATTTATGCTGCGCTTGATTCATCGGACCAATTTTCAGATGATGGCAAAACAGCTTATATTGAAGGCATGATGCACCTAAGAGGCATTCATTACCCTCAAGACAATAAAAAAGCATTAAATCTCATAAAGCAAAGCGCCTCAGCTAATCACCCTAAAGCGCAATACCAGCTAGCTACTTTTTATTACAAAGGTATCGTCGTTCCACAAGATGTGTCTAAAGCCATCTTCTGGCTAAGAAAAAGCTCCGCACAAGGCTACAAAGAAGCTCAATTAGTCCTAGACTCTCTACCTCAAAGACAGAAAAACATGGTGATTAACTCAGCCATCTCGCTAGAAGATAATGTAGAGTCCAGTTTTGAATCTAATGTAAATAATCTTAAGCAGAAAATCCAACAAAGAATTGATCAAGAACAAGGAGCAAACCAAACACCTAAGCTTTCTATTCAACAACCTCAAACAATTCAGCCCACTCAAGAAACTCAGCCCTACAATATATCTTCTACTAATATTAACTCTGATATTAACAACCTAAAACAAGAAATAGAAAATCAACTCAAACAAGAAGCATTAGATGCTAACCCATCAATAACAGCTCCACTACCTACTCAAATTGCACCTGCAGAACCTAAAGTAGAACCTAAAATAGAACCTAAAA
>DGKB01000039.1 GCA_002386905.1 Akkermansiaceae bacterium UBA4581
AAACCCCCTAATGATGTCTAATGATAAACTTCTCCAAGCTAATTCAGAGTACCTTTCTGATACTTGCGACCCATTAATAACAGCGGCAAAAAATGGAGCTTGCGTGCATAAGAATCTTTGCCATTATCCTTACTCTGGGAAGCAGATGCCTAAATCTGTTTTGCCCGAGGTTTTATCAATTGGATTTTGGGATGCGGCCAAAAATCAAAATTGGGGATTGGATAAGCATAGAAATCAGGGGATTGAAATCACTTATTTAGAAAAAGGAAGATTAAACTTTGAGGTTGATCAAAATGAATATGAGCTAAAACCTGGTGATTTAACTGTCACACGACCTTGGCAATTGCATCAAGTTGGGCGACCTCATGTGATGGCATCTCGTCTTCATTATTTAATTTTGGATGTACAAGTTACCAAGTCTAGCGACCCTTGGGTTTGGCCGAGTTGGCTAATTTTACCACCTGCAGACCTTAAAAAACTAGCTGCTTATTTAAGTCAAAATAAAAAACATGTATGGAATAATGCTCAACATGCAGGCAAGAGCTTCTTACGTTTCACTGATTTTTTAAATACAATAGATAAAGAAGCAAAAGTCCCCGAGACTCGTTTAAAGCTCCATATTAATGAGCTATTAATTAGCATGTTTGAAATGCTAGAGGAAAAAAGCTCTCAATATACTTCACCATCATCAATAGCTTCTCGAGCTGTTGAGATATTTATTAATGACTTGCCTGATAATATTCATATATTGTGGACATTAGAAAGCATGGCGGAATATTGTAATTTAGGACGCAGTCAATTTTCATATTATTTTAAGCAAATTACTAATCAAACGCCTATGAAGTTTTTAACAGAATGCAAAATAGCTATTGCTAAAGAAAAACTATCTCAAAATTCTAAACAATCAATGGCTGAAATTGCTCGTGACTGTGGGTTCGCCAGTGCTCAATATTTTTCTACTGTATTTTTTCAAAAAACTAAGTTATCGCCTCTGCAATATAAAAAAGAAGTTAGTATGAATGAGCCAAATAAGTACAAGAATACTAACATTACTTCAAAGGTAAATAACTTAACCTAAGCGGTCAAGCATCAGACTTAAACAACTATTGACAATTAACTAGACTAATTTAAACTCACCTCAACATGGACGATTATTCAAAACATCCTATTAATAAAGATCTTAGCAAGAAAGATAAGCTCTTTATTTATGAGCAAATGTGTCAAATCAGGCGCTTTGAGCAAGCCTCACTTAAGCTGTACAATCAAGGGGAAATAGGAGGATTTTTACATCTGTACATTGGTCAAGAAGCTGTCGCTGTGGGTTGCGTATCTCTTTGTGGAGATGATGATCACTTAATCACCGCTTACCGAGATCATGGTCATGCTCTCGCTGTAGGCATGACCTCAAATGAATGTATGGCTGAGTTATTAGGCAAGGCCACAGGTTGTTCCAAGGGCAAGGGTGGCTCGATGCATTTCTTTGCTCCAGATAAAAACTATTGGGGTGGACATGGGATTGTAGCTGGGCAGACACCATTAGGTTTAGGTCTAGGATTTGCTTTAAAATACCAAGAAAAAGATGGCTGTGCATTAGTGTTTTTAGGTGATGGTGCGACTAATCAAGGTGTGTTTCATGAGACCCTCAATATCGCAGCGTTATTTGACATTCCAGTAGTGTTTGTGATTGAGAATAATGGCTACTCTATGGGTACTTCATTAGAGCGCTCAAGCGCTATGGTAGATTTAGAAAAACGTGCTGATGCTTACGGTATGGCGAGTCAATCACTCAAAGGCGATAATGTATACGAAGTGCGAGCAGGAGTAGACGCTGCAATGCAACGCGCTAAAAAAGAGCACAAGCCAACCTTATTAGAAATTCAGACCTATCGTTATTACGGCCACTCAATCGCGGATGCTAATCATAAAAAATATCGTTCCCCAGAAGAAATCGAACAATACAAAGCAAACCACGACCCTCTACGTGTCTGGTCTAATCAATTACTTAGCGAAGGGGAAATCACCCAAGAAGAGCTAGACGCTATCGACAAACGGATGAAAGATGAGATGATAGCTGCTGTAAAATTTGCCAAGTCCTCTCCAGCTCCAACCATCGATTCCATCTACGAAGATGTGTACTCAGAAATTGATGAAGGCAATCCTGTACGTGGCAGTCACTTTTTTAACATCAACTAATTTTAGCCTAAATTTATCATGAGAAAAATAACTTACCGTGAGGCACTTCGTGAGGCTATGGATGAAGAATTAGCTAGAGACGAAAGCGTCTACCTTTTAGGCGAAGAAGTCGCAGAATACAACGGAGCTTACAAAGTCACCGAAGGATTATGGAAAAAGTGGGGAGACAAACGTGTCATTGATACGCCTATTTCAGAAGCAGGATTTATCGGTATGGCAATTGGTTCGTCTATGTTGGGCTTACGTCCAGTATGTGAACTCATGTTCTGGTCATTTCACTCTGTGGCGTATGATCAATTGGTCAATAATGCAGGTTATGTGCGCTACATGTCAGGAGGTCTAATTAATTGCCCGATTGTGGTGCGTGGCCCTGCGAATGGAGGCACTAATGTGGGTGCAACTCACTCACATTGTCCAGAAGCAATATTTGCTAATATTCCAGGACTTAAGGTTGTGGTTCCAGCCACAGCTGCCGACGCAAAAGGATTACTCAAGGCAGCTATTCGTGACAACGACCCAGTTTATGTCATGGAGAACACATTACTTTACGGGATAGAAGGCGAGGTGCCAGACCCAGAGGATGGAGATTTTATCATTCCTATAGGTGTAGCTGATATCAAAAAGCTAGGTTCAGATGTATCACTTATTGCTCATGGTAGATCCGTGCTCACAGCGCTTGAAGCCGCGGAAGAACTGGCAAAGCAAGGTATCAATGCTGAGGTTTTGGATTTGCGCTCAATTCGACCACTTGATGAAGAAGCTATACTTAGAAGTGTACGTAAAACTCATCGTGCAGTACTTGTTGATGAATCCAAGCCATTTGCGGGTGTTTCAGCACAAATTGCTACACTTATCCAAGAGGAGGCTTTTGACGACCTAGACGGCCCTGTTAAGCGTGTATGTTCGCTCGATGCGCCAGCCATCTATTCACCATTTGTCGAAGACGAGCAGTTACCTACAGCGGGAAGAATCATCGAACAAGTCCGCAAATTGTTTTAGTTTTGTTTTAAATTTATATTTTGAGCAGAGATAAACGCAAGACTTTAAAAAGTCTTCAACTGGAAAAAACTCATAGAATTTGAACTTGAACTAACTGCCTAAAATAGCCTACTCTGATTTAAGCATTTTGTTGCGTTAGCAAGCTGAATCCATCTATAATCTATATGAGTAAACTTAATTTATACTTATTAATTACAATATGTTATTTATTTAGCTGTATTTATGCAGGACAAGTTGAGCCTAAGAATCAGATTACACCGACTTTAAAAGATGTGCCTTACGGAAATCATGAAAGAGAGGCGATGAATTTTTGGCAGTTTCAATCAGAGGAGCCAGTAGGTATATTTCTTAAAATCCATGGTGGAGGTTGGATGGGAGGAAATAAACGTGAAACACTTCCTGAAAAAGAGCTTAAACAAGGTTACCATATAGCAGCAATCAATTACCCTATAGTAAAAGAGGGAGCTAGACAACCAGCTATGCTTAATGCAGCATTACGCGCAGTTCAATATTTGCGCTATAAATCGAAAGAATGGAATATTGACCCTTCAAGAATTGTTATAGGTGGAGGTTCAGCAGGTGGATGCTCTAGCTTGCTTGTTGCTCTACATGATGATGTTATCGAGCCAAATAGTAGCGACCCAGTCAAAAGGTTTTCTTCACGTGTAGCAGGCGCTTGTGTGGCAGGCGCTCAAACAACTATGAATCCATTTACTATAAAAGAACTTATTGGAGAAAAAACTTTTGGCAATCCAATGCCTTACGCTCCATTTGGAGCAGAGACTGTTGAGGAGCTTATGGAGAATTGGGATAACTACAAAGATCTTTCATTAAAATGTTCGCCTATCACGCATCTAAGTACAGACGATCCTCCACTTTTTCTTTTTTACAATGTTAACCGTGAGTTTCCCACTACTAAATCTAGCAATGGTATCCATAGTCCCATTTTTGGAGAAATTATGTTAAAAGCTTGCCAAAAAATAGGTGTTGAATGTTATTTACAGTATCATGAGGCTGATAAACCTAAGCCACCTTTGAATAGACAAGAGTTTTTAAATTCTCTGTTATTAAAAAAGTAATTACATTGAATCAAACTAATCTTGATATAAATATAATGAACAATGGATTTATAGCTATTGTAGACCAAGAGGTCTGGGCGCATATTGGTATCACAGCACAAGAACAAGCTGATGCTCAGAGATTGCTCATTACTACCACCCTTACCCTTGATAATAGCCAGCAGAGCTTATTTGATTTAGCTGATGATATTGAGAACACTCTCGACTACTTTAAGGTCTACCAAGCGATTCATGCAGTGGTTAAATCTCGCAATAGAAACCTCCTCGAAACCCTTGCCGAGGACATCATCAACACCCTTAGCCAGACCAACCCCAATGTCCATATCGACATTGAAATCAAAAAATTCATCCTCCCCAACACAGCCCACGTCAGTGTAAGGATGAGTAAATAAATAGCTAAAAGTGAATAATTGGTATGGTAAATAAAGACTTTGAAGTAGAAGCACTTAAAATTTTGCAACAAACAATAATTCAAGCAAGATTTTGGAGTTATAAAAAGGAAGATCAGGTTAAAATTGCTAAGCTTTTAGATGCGATAGAAATTTTACCAAGCTATTTATACTCGAATGAAAATCAAACTGAAGACTTTATAGATACAGTAAAGTCAGTAGCTAAAGGTTTTGATGGCTGCAAATATCTACTTGAAATGTTACCTAAATAATCTGAATTTGGGTTTATATTAAGCTGATCTACGATTGACGATAACGAGTAGTTTAGGATGGTAAACCTCTTAATAGAAAAAACTTACCTTGTAGATATTCAGGTTGAGATAGATGCTAGACGTGCGAGGTGAAGCTGTAGGTAGCTACTGCGAGCCTTGCAGAACGACGCAGCTGCTCAAATCTGGATGTCGCCTCAAAGGAGCATTTGCTTAGGTAGAGCGGCTCTTGGCCTATCTGTGAGCAATTCGCCACCATTATCTGTAACCAGTACAGTATGCTCAAAATGCGCTGAATGCTTGCGGTCGGTAGTGACCACTGTCCAATTATCATCGAGGATTTTGACCTTGGGTTTGCCTGCGGTCATCATTGGCTCGATAGCAAGTATCATGCCTGAGCGTAAGGTAGGTTGCTTGCCTAGTGGGCGGTAATTAGGGATTTGTGGCTCTTCATGTAGAATAGAGCCAACACCGTGACCAACAAATTCTCTGACAATACCAAAATTTTGTTCTCTATTACGTACAGAGTCTTCAATAGATCCACATAAATCAGCTAGATTGACACCGTCTTTGGCGTAAGGAATACAGTCAAAGAGTGATTGCTCAGTGGCATGTAGGAGTTGACGGGTTTCGAGGTCTGCGGCTTGCACATCACCCATGATATGAGTGCTGGCATTGTCCCCAATCCAGCCGTTGGCTACGACACCTACATCCATTTTGACTACATCACCTGCTGCGAGTATGCGCGTTGGGCTACCTATTCCATGAATAACCTCTTCATTAACTGAGATGCAGATTTGTCCAGGGAAGCCGTGGTAATTAAGAAAGGCTGATTTAACACCGTGTTCTTTCATAAGTTCTGCAGCTAAATCATCCATGTCTTTGGTGGATTTACCAATTTCTAAAGCGGCAATTAGGCCTTGGAGGACGTCACTAGCAATAAACCCTGCTTTGCGCATGGATTCAATTTCTGTAGGGTTTTTGATAACAATAGAGCTGTTACGACGTTTTTTCTTAGCCATGGGATTAACTTAGTTATATCATTTATTAAAATCAAGCTTAGAGCTTTATAAATAGACTTTTTCTAGAGGTGATAAGAGCATAAAAAAACTGGTTTTAACCCTAAGGCTAAAACCAGTTCGTAGATTGTTTATCTCTTTAAAAATTAAAGAGATCCTTTAAGAGCTGAAGAAGCTTTAAAGCCTACAGACTTAGAAGCTGCAATTTGCATAGCTTCACCAGTCTTAGGATTGCGACCCTGACGGGCTGCACGACTTCTTACTTCGAAAGTACCAAACCCGATAAGTTGTACTTTACCATCTCCTTTGATGCCCTCTGAGATAGATCCGAGGACTGCGGCTACAGCTGCTTCTGCAGAACGCTTAGTTGCGTCTGCTCCAAGAGCTGCCTGAACTGATTCAATAAGTTGTGCTTTATTCATGACGTTTCTATCAAAGCTTGAAAAAGTCTCAGTTGTCAAAGAAAAAGTATTGTGAAAGCAAAAAAAATGCTTTTTTATGGTTGAAACCCTTGTTTTTACTTATTTTTTAGACTTTGGATATTTATGGAAATACCGATAGACAACCTTAATTTGACTGGAAGATTGATATTTATTTGTCTATTTTTAGGGTTAACTGCTAGTTTTTTGCTGTGGATCAATGCGGTTAGAAACTCTGCACCTGCTAATAAAAAGCTCTTAATTTTAGTATTAATAGTGCTCGCTTGCTTAGCTAGATATTGGGTGTATGTGGCAGTGCCTGCCTCAGATGATGTGAATCGTTACCTATGGGAGGGTCGGTTAGTGTTAGCTGGGGAAAGTCCTTACGAGGTGGTGGCTGATGACCCTAGTCGTGCTATTTATCAAGATGAAATTTGGCAAGGGATGAACCATCGAGATGTCATGACAGTATATCCACCTTTGGCTCAGTACTATTTTGCTGCTGCTGCATGGATTTGGGATGATTTGCGTGTTTTCAAACTATTAGCAGGGTTATTTGAAGGCTTGATTTTCTTTTTTTTGTGGAGATGGTCACGTTTACAGAACAAGCCCAAGCTATCCTGGTCTTCTAGGTGGAGTGTATTAGCTATTTACGCGTTGAATCCTTGTATTTTGCTCAGTTTCATGGGGGAAGGGCATTATGATTATCTGTTTGTCTTGAGTATGGTTGTGATGGCTTATGCGTGGCAACGCACGTCGACCAGGCCTTGGGCATGGGTTGCGCTGGCTTGTGCCATACAGATTAAATTGGTCGCTGTATTTTTTTTACCATGGTTAGGTTTATGGATATTGACTACATGGATTAAGGCATTTAATAAAAGGCAATGGCTCAAAGAATGGTGGTGGCAGCCTGCGTTAGCAATTAGCTTATTTTTTATTTTGTGGCTGCCTTATTTGCAAGATATGACCACGTGGTGGGAGGCTACTCAATATTTTGGTAAGAATTTTCATGGAAATTCTGGGTTACATGTCTTGTTAGTTTATTCTGGTATTGAGCCACAATTAGCGAATGCTTGGTGTATTAAAATTTTTATGGCGTTAGTTATGCTCATTAGTTTTGCTAGTAAGCGCATAGAGCATCTTATGTTTATGGTGTTAGCGGCTCTGTTAATGACGACTCCATTACTGACTTACTGGTACCTAAGCTGGATAGTGGTCTTTATTGCGATGTTGGGTATAAGAAAAACATGGCCATTATGGCTATGGACCGGTGTGGGCGTTGTCTATTACCAAGCTTATATAGAGCGATCAATATTAGGGATATGGCAGCACCCTGTGTGGACTTTATTCTTGCAATGGGGAATAATCGCTCTAGGATTATTAATAGTGTGTATTTTGGCTATATTAAAAGGCAAAAATCACCGTTGACTTCGTTTTTTTAAATTATGGATCCCGCCTTACTTTGGTTTTTTATTGGTGTAGCTTTTCTTATCTTGGAATTTATTGTTCCAGGAGTGGTGCTCATCTTTTTTGCTTTTTCCGCATGGGTGGTTAGCTTGCTTGCTGTGTGCGGCATATTCCCAGAAAATTTAATAATTCAACTAGTTATTTTTACAGCAGTTGGATTTGCCTCACTATTTATACTACGCAAATATATTAAAACATGGTTTAATGGCAAAGAGAGTAATATCGTATCTACTGACTTAAATGAGCAAGATTGGGTCAACAAAAAAGTAGTCGTCATCAAAGATATACCCGCCAATGGCTATGGACGAGTCGAGTATAATGGCACTAGCTGGAAAGCAACTGCAGCAGTAGATATAGCAGAGAAATCACTAGTCACTATTACTAGTAAAGACGCCTTATGCTTTACTGTGGAACTGTAATTTTTTATTAAAACTTAATTATTATTATGAAAGAACTAACACCAAACTTAAACCTATTAGCTACTCTTGACGCAGGAGTCGTTGTATTCATCATTATAGCTGTAATAGCTATTATCGTATTATTTAATGCGATTCGTATTGTTCCACAAAAACAAGCCTACATTATTGAGCGACTTGGTAAATACTACGCTACTTATGAAGCTGGATTTCACATACTTATCCCGTTCTTAGACAAAGTAGCCTACAAGCACTCCCTCAAAGAGTTTGCTGTAGATGTTGCCTCACAAATGTGTATCACTAAGGACAACATAGCTATCGAAATTGATGGTGTACTTTATTTACAAGTGCTTGACCCACGCAGAGCTAGTTATGGTATTGAGAACTTCTTCTTTGCTGCGAGTCAATTAGCCCAAACTACCTTGCGTTCAGAAATTGGTAAATTAGAGCTTGATAAAACATTCGAAGAGCGTGACACCGTCAATGCTAACATTATTACAGCTTTAGACAAAGCCAGTGAACCATGGGGACTCAAAATCACTCGCTATGAAATATCTAACATTACGCCACCTAAAACCGTAACTGACGCGCTCGAGAAACAAATGCGTGCTGAACGTGAACGTCGTGCACAAATTGCCATCTCAGAAGGTGACAGAGAAGCGCAAATCAACCGTGCCGAAGGTGAGAAGCAAGCCGCAATTAAGCAGTCAGAAGCTACCAAGCTCAGCCAAATTAATGAAGCCGAGGGTAAAGCCCGCGAAATTGAGCTTCTTGCCACAGCCACAGCCGAAGGAATCAAAAACATTGCCCTAGCCATCCAAGACAAAGGAGGCCAAGACGCAGTAAATCTCAGAGTAGCCGAGCAATACATCAAAGAATTTGGCAAACTAGCCAAAGAAACCAACACAGTCATTCTTCCCGCGAATATCGCAGATGTGGGGGGAGCTGTGGCGTCGATGACTACCGTTTTCGATAAACTTAAAAAATAAAATAACGGTTCTTTTGGCGGAAAAAGGCAGCTAAATCACATTTTTTCAGGATCGAGTAGCTTTTCTACACTCACCCTCAAAATGCTCCTGCGCTGCCTTTTTTCATCCAAAATCCCTCGTTATTTAGGTGGTGATGTTTGATTGGAGGTAAAAAAGTAATAGTTTTTCTGATTTTGTTAAAATTGATAAGGTTAAATTTAGGTTTTTTTGACTCTTGTTACCGCCTTTAGTTGTCTGCTCGTTGTAGAGCTTTTTTCAGAATATATAACCGAAGAGGAAACTTACTATCAGGACAACTCATGGTTACTATCAGTTGCTTTATTTTTTGCTGCGATATGTAACTTTTTTCTAAGTAAAGCTCTAGATAGGTTTGAATATCGTAAAAGAGTTAAAAAATTAGAGAAAGTTGATGCAAAAGATGTAAAAAATACTTTTTATAGCTTAGAAAGTACTAAAACAGAAAAAGTTTTATATAACCCAATGGACTATATGATGTTGCATACCTTTTGGTTGATCCCGGTGAAACTTTGGTCACTAATTTATTTAGGGGTAGCTATTGTAAATTTATTAGTGAGTTTAAATACTGTGTCTACTTAGCTTTTTTGTTGAATTTTGTGGGGGTTGGCTTTAATAGTGGGCTATCATGTCCGATAAAAATCAAGATTCTTCTGCTATTTCTAGTCATTCATCAGCTGTAAATGCGACTAGAAAGACCCTAGAGCAGCGTTACCAAATGTCTGATTTGGAGCGTTTGCGTCACTCTTGTGCGCATATGATGGCGACGGCGGTCTTGCGTATTTGGCCAGAGGCTCAATTAGCAGCAGGTCCTCCTGTGGAGAATGGGTTCTATTATGATTTAGATATGCCGCATCGTCTAAGTCCTGAGGATTTTCCAGCGATTGAGGCTGAGATGAAAAAGATTGTTAAAGAGAATCAAGTCTTTGAAAAAGAGGTGGTGTCTCGTGCCGAGGCTATGGAGCTTGCTAATTCTGGACGCTTGAGTGCGTTATCTGAGCGTGCAGAGCCATCGAGATTCAAGGTGGATTTACTTGCTGATATTCCTGAAGATGAGGAAATTTCATTGTTCAAAAATGGTGAGTTTTGGGATTTATGTGCAGGGCCTCATGTGGCTCGTACAGGTAATTGTAAGGCGTTTAAATTAATGAGCGTTGCGAGTGCTTTTTATAAGGGTGATGATAGCCTCCCTCAGTTACAGCGCTTGTATGGTACTTGCTTTAAAAACAAGACCATGCTCGAGGAGTACCTCGTGCGTCTTGAAGAGGCCAAAAAACGTGATCATCGTAGATTAGGTAAGGACATGAAGCTCTTTCATATTGATGAGCAGGTAGGGCAGGGCTTGATACTTTGGACACCTAAGGGGGGCATTATTCGCCGTGAGTTACAGGATTTCATTACTGAAAAGCTAGATGCTCAGGGTTACAGTCAGGTATTCACTCCGCATATTGGCAAGTTAGATTTGTATCGCACGAGTGGGCATTTCCCGTACTACGAGGAGAGTCAGTTTGTACCGTTAGCTGATAGAGATAGTTTTGAAAATTTGGCTGAAGATGGCTCTAGTTGTTCGGATTTAATGAATCAATTACGTGATGGGATTATTTCAGGATTCTTGCTTAAACCGATGAATTGCCCACATCACATTAAGATTTTTGCCAGCGAGCATCGTAGCTATCGTGATATGCCAGTGCGTTTGGCTGAGTTTGGTACGGTGTATCGTTGGGAGCAGAGTGGTGAATTATCAGGGATGACTCGAGTGCGTGGCTTTACCCAAGATGATGCGCATTTGTTCTGCACGCCTGAGCAGGTGGCAGGAGAAATTGAGTCCTGTCTCGATTTAGTACAAGAAGTGCTCAAAACATTAGGCATGAAAGATTATCAAGTGCGTTTATCCCTAAGAGACCCCAATAGTGATAAATATGTGGGCAGTACTGAGAACTGGGATGCAGCAGAAGATGCGTTGCGTCAAGCTGTTCAAAAAATGGATGTAGAGTACACTGAGGAAGAGGGAGAGGCTGCATTCTACGGGCCAAAAATTGATTTTGTGGTCAAGGATGTGATTGGGCGTGACTGGCAACTGGGCACTGTACAAGTTGATTATAATTTGCCTGAGCGTTTTGACTTGAGCTATATTGGCGCGGACAATCAACCACATCGTCCTGTGATGATTCATCGTGCTCCATTTGGTTCTTTGGAAAGATTTACAGGTTTATTAATTGAGCATTTTGAGGCAAAATTCCCTACGTGGTTGTCTCCTGAGCAAGTGCGAGTACTACCTATTTCGGATAAGACATTGGATTATGGCGAGGAAATTACTCAAGCATTAAGAGCTAAAAAAATACGAGTCAAATTAGATAAGTCGCCAGATAAAGTAGGCGCTAAAATTCGTCAATCTCGCTTAGATAGGGTTCCTTACTTTTTAGTAGTAGGCGCTAAAGAAGTTGAGCAGAGAACGGTTTCAATTCGTCATTTCAATTCTGAGCAGGATGTTTCATTGCCTTTAGATGATTTTATTGAAGGCTTAATCAAAGAAATTAATCTAAAATCAGTGGATTCTGTTTTTAAAGGTTGATTTATACGCATTAAAACAGTAATTTCTGTTCATATTAATTTTAACCCAATAATCTTATAAAAAAACCACGCCCAAAAAGATACAGAGCGCCTAAAATTCGTGTAAACGAAGAAATTAGATCGCCGAAAGTTCGTGTAGTAGCAGCAACAGGAGAGCAGCTAGGTGTTCATGATACCAAATTTGCTATTCAAAAAGCCAAAGAAAGAGGCTTAGATTTGGTGGAGATTTCTCCTAATGTGAGGCCACCTGTTTGTAAGATTGTAAATTACGGCAAGTATAAATACGAGCAGTCTAAGTTGAAAAAGCCGAAGACTAATACGAAAATGAAGGGGATTCAATTTCGTGTAGGTACTGAAGAAAATGATTACAATATTAAGATGTCTAGAGCTGAGAGTTTTCTCGATGCAGGGCATAAGGTACGTATTCAAATCATGTTCAAAGGGCGTGAAAATGCGCATAAAGAAATTGGATTTGTGGTCATGAACAGAGTCAAGGAAGATTTTAAAACCATGGCGCAAGTAGATCAAGAGCCACGTATCAATGGTCGCTTTATGATTATGGTAGTTTCTCCTTTGCCTAAGGATCAGCGGATACGTAAATTTAAAAAAGTTAAATTTGAAGATTTAGAGGAAGACGATATCGAGCACAACGAAGACGAAGAGTTAGAAATCGAAAACCTTGAAGGCAGCGATGAAACTAAAGAAGGCGAAGCTGAGAATAAATAAGAACATAAAAGTAACATGAAACATTTAGGTTTAATCTTTATACTGTCAGTAGTTACAGCTTTGTTAGTGAATTGTGCTCCTGAACCTAAGAAAGATGAAAGTCTTCTAGAGGAAGCAGAAGAAAAGAAATATTCTTATTTACAAGAAGCTTATAAAAAACAGCAGCATAAGCAGGAGCAAAATGTCGTTATTAACGAAGATGACTACCCGTATGCTACAGTGATTCCAGGTAAGCAAGGTTATGTGCTCAGCCCTTATAGCCAAAAGCCTCTTGATGTGAGGAATCAACAATCAGGAGATTTAGTTTTAGATCCTTACTATGCAAGGAGCGAAAAGAAATACTTTCGTATTCCTTGATGATTAAAATAGTTACTTAATAAAGACAAGCTTTACGAAAAAGCAATAATTGAGGAGTCAGTAGTTAACAATGTTTGCAAAAGTTGCGATTTTAGGTTCAGGACTAATGGGGGGCTCGCTCGCCTTAGCTTTGCAATCGAAAGCGCCTCAAACTAAAGTAGGGCTCTGGGCTCGTAGGCAAGAATCAGTTAAACAAGCCTTGAGTTTGGGTATAAATGCTTCAACTGATTTAGCTGCTATTGTAAACGATGTCGACTTACTCGTACTAAGCACGCCAGTCGGCGTTATGGCTGACCTGCTAGAGCAAGCTATTGCAGCAGGTTTGCCTAAAACGGCGCTTATTACAGATGTAGGCAGTGTTAAGCAGCTTCCTCATGATCAATTGGAACCTTTGGTTGATGGACGATTATTTATAGGTAGTCACCCTATGGTGGGCTCAGAAAAATCAGGGCTTGATGCTGCTAATGCAGAGCTCTATGTGAACGGTGCGTGCCTAATAACAAAAAGACAAAACACTCAAGTGAGCCAAGCTATTGTCAAATCTCTTGAGGATTTTTGGAAAGAAGTAGGTTGCAATCCAGTGAGCTGGATGAGTGTAGAAGAGCATGATGCATTAGTTGCAAAAATCAGCCACTTCCCTCATGCTATGGCATCATTAGTGGCTACTGTTTCTATCGATGACAGAGATGAATCTGCTCTTTCCGGTCAAGGATTACGAGACACTTCACGTGTTGCTTCTGGTGATTCGGCTATGTGGGCAGAGATTATTCAAGAAAACCGCCAAGCTATTCTTCCTTATTTAGAGCAAGCAACTCAAGAAATTGTTAAGCTAAAGAATTTATTAAATGCAAAAGACAGTCAGGAATTACAGGCTTGGCTAGAGCAAGCTAAAGTCAATCGAGATCAGCTTTCTTAATTTATTATGATGAATCAATTTACAGTTAGTCAAATTAATCAACTCCAAGGCGAGATTGTTGTGCCAGGGGATAAGAGTATTTCACATCGTTCTGCTATTTTTAGTGGTTTAGCTAAGGGGCGTTCGCATATTAAGAACTTTTTGCCTAGTGAAGATTGTGTCAACACCTTGCAAGCTATGATAGCCTTAGGCGCCAAGATTGAAATTATTGAAGAGTTAGCAGGTTTTGGTCCTACAGAATTTTATCTTGAGGGTCGTGATGGAGAGTTACAGCCTTCGTGTGGGCCGATTGATTGCGGTAATGCAGGTACAGGGATGCGTCTACTCGCTGGCTTGCTTGCAGGGCAGAATTTTTTGTCAATGCTTGTTGGCGACGAGTCTCTATCAAGCCGACCGATGGATAGAGTTATTATTCCTTTGAGCCAAATGGGTGCTGAGTTTAAGTCTTTGGGAGAGAAGCCAGGCTGTGCTCCGCTAGAAATTACGGGAGGTAAGTTGCAAGCAATTGAGTACACTATGCCTATGGCTAGTGCTCAGGTTAAAAGCGCTATTTTATTAGCAGGATTAAAAGCGCAGGGCACGACTGTAATTCACGAACCAGCTCCCTGCCGTGATCACACAGAGCGTATGCTTGGTGCGTACGGTGTAGATATAAAAGTCGAAGGCCGTACGATGAGATTGGAAGGTGGTCAACCACTCAAAGCAGCTGAAATTCAAGTTCCTGCTGATGTTTCAAGTGCCGCATTTTGGTTAGTAGCAGCAAGTGCGATGCCTGGTGCTGAAATTCTGCTTAAAAATATTGGGCTTAACCCAACTCGTGATGCTGTAGTTAAAGTATTAAAGCGTATGGGTGCTGATATCCAGATTTTAAATAAACGTAATTTAGGAGATGAGCCAGTAGGTGATTTGCTCGTCAAAGGCTCAGAACTAGGTCGTCTCGAGGTGCTTGAAGAGGAAGTGCCTAACCTTATTGATGAAGTCCCGATACTTGCTGTAGCTGGAGCTTTATCTAAGGGGGGCTTTGAAATTCGTAAAGCCAAAGAGCTAAGAGTCAAAGAAACTGACCGTATTGATACGGTTGTCAAAAACTTGCGCAAAATGGGAGCCCAAGTAGAAGAATTTGAAGATGGCATGGTGGTGCAAGGCAACGCCACTTTACAGGGAGCAGAATTAGAGAGTTACGGAGATCATCGTATTGCTATGGCTTTTGCGATTGCTGGATTATTTGCCCAAGGAAAAACAGTGGTGAATAATGTGGAATGTGTCAAAACGTCATACCCAACATTTGAGCAAACTTTGCAACAGTTTATTAAAGCATAAAAATGACTCAGGCAATTAAAGATAAATTACGAGGACAGGCTATTGCCATCGATGGTCCAGCTGCATCAGGCAAGAGTACATTAGCCAAAGGATTAGCTGAGCATTACGGTTTGGTTATGGTGAATTCTGGCGAGATGTACCGAGCGGTTACATGGTTAGCTATTCAAAAAAACTTAGATTTATCAGATGAGGAGGCCTTGCTTAAAATTGTCGATGAACTTAATTACACGGTTGAGGGCTACACCTCAGCGATTGAGTATCAAGGTCAGCAACTCACCACAGAACTACGTTTAGCTCAGGTGAATGCTGGGGTGTCTCAAGTAGCCGCCTTACCTGAATTGCGCGCTAAGTTAGTTGAAATACAGCGTAACTATTTAAATAAGCAAGGAGTGCAGGCTGTCGTCATGGAAGGTAGAGATATTGGTTCAGTGGTTTTCCCAGATACGCCTTATAAGTTTTATCTCAAGGCCACTCAAGAAGTCAGACAATCACGCAGAGCAGATCAAGGTGAGGTAGATGTCATTGCTAAGCGTGACGCGGCTGACTCAGCTCGCAAAGCTTCCCCATTGGTGATTGCGGACGGTGCACAGGTCGTCGATGTTTCAAACTTAAGCATTGAAGCTGTTCGCCACCAAGTGATAGAATTAATTGAATCTGTTTAACTAGAGAAATTTATAAATGATGATGGAATTACGCGAATCAAATACTTATTCAGATGACATTCCAGAGCCTTTTTCTAAAATGCGTTTTTGGTACCATTTGGGGTACCAGCTACCACGTTCGTTGGTTTCAGCTTTTTGTGGTTACCGCGTGATTGGACAAGAAAATTTAGTTGATAAGGCCCCCGTTTTATATGTTTGTAATCACGAAAGCTACTTAGACCCTCCGCTCATTGGTCAGGCGTTTAATCATGAGTTAGATTATTTGGCACGCAAAACACTATTTACAGGTATCGGAAAGTTTCTTTATCCACGCTTTAATGCCGTGCCTATTGATCAAGCTAATCCAGAGCTTAAGACTCTGCGTACGATGATTAATCGCCTTAAAAACAAAGGTCAGGTGCTTATTTTTCCTGAAGGTGAGCGCACCTATAATGGCGAATTAGGTAAAGGGCAACAAGGAGTTGGAATGATAGTGGCTAAATCATGGCCGACCGTTCAGCCTATGCGTCTGTTTGGAGCTCGTGAGATTTTGCCCAGGGGAAAAACATTTATTAAACCTCACCCTGTACGCCTAGTGATAGGTAAACCTATTGTTTGGAATGAAGCAGTTAAACAAGCAAAAGGCAAAGAGCAATACAATTTAATCAGTGAACAAATCATGCAGGAAATTGGAAACCTTAGCGTAGATGGTTATGTATGCTCCTAAAATTATAAATTTATGAAACAAGAAAGCGCCGTTAAAACCAGATATGCCTCAGCAGCAGAAGCTCAAGAACAGGCCTTGTGTTGCCCCGTTGACTATGACCCACAATACCTCAAGGTCATACCACAAGAAGTCATAGACAAAGACTACGGTTGCGGAGACCCCTCTCAATGGTTGAAACCTGGGGAAACCGTCTTGGATTTAGGTAGCGGCACAGGAAAAATCTGCTTTATTGCCTCACAGGTCGTAGGCGAAACAGGCAAGGTTATCGGAGTCGATATGACAGACTCTATGCTCGAAGTCGCCTACCGTAATGCGCCTATTGTAGCAAAAGCTATAGGTTACTCAAATGTGGAATTTGTCAAAGGACGCATCCAGGATTTGGCGCTTAATCTCGATGATTTAGAGGAGGTTCTCAGTCAACAACCTATTCAATCAGCTGATGCGTGGGTAGAGCTAGAAGCGACAGCGGAAAAATTACGCAGAGAAAAACCGATGATAGCCACAGAGTCCGTTGATGTTGTGGTGTCCAATTGTGTGCTCAACCTCGTAGATCCTGATTTAAAACCTCAACTGTTCCAAGAAATTTTCCGAGTGCTAAAAAAAGGCGGTAGAGCCGTCATTTCTGACATCGTATCTGACCAAGATGTGCCTGAAGAAATGCAAAAAGACGAGTACCTCTGGAGTGGCTGTATCTCTGGAGCACTCAGCGAAGAAGCCTTTGTCAAAGCCTTCGAAGAAGTAGGTTTTTACGGTGTCACTCTAGTCAAATACGAGTCTGAGCCATGGCAAACCGTGGAAGGCATAGAATTTCGCTCAGTGACCATTGAAGCCTTTAAAGGCAAGGAAGGTGCCTGCTTAGATCGCAATCAAGCCGTGATTTACAAAGGACCATTTAAGAAAGTCCTCGATGATGATGGTCACAGTTTTGAGCGAGGTATCCGCTACGCTGTCTGTGATAAAACCTATAACATTTATAGCAAAGCTCCTTACCAAGAGAGCTTTGAACTCATCGACCCTATCACCAATATCCCTCTCGAAGAAGCACCAGAATTCAACTGCAAAGCCAACGCAAGAAGGCCAGCTCAAGAAACCAAAGGGCAAGGCTACAATGCCACTACCCAGGCGAGCAATTGTTGTGAGCCTAATGGTGACGACGGCACCAGTTGTTGCTAGGGTAAAAACTTTATTTCACGTCATCTAGGTTGTTGCGTAAGGTTCGCAGTAGGTCTCTACAGCTTCACCTCACGCGCCTACTAGCTAACGCAAACTAAAGCTTTGTCAATTAACAGAATTAGAAAAATAAAATAAATTTTCGAATGTTTGAAATGCAAAAAGAATTAGCATTATATATTGAGTCGTAATTGGGGTCGTAATTGGGGTCGTAATTGGGGTCGGTTCTTTGATTTTTGATTCGCCCGCTCTTATTCAGAGCGTCGCTCACCCTTCGGGCAAAATCATAAATGATTTTCTCTTATCAGCCACGCTAGTCGCTAGCTGATTTGATAACTAACCAGAATTCCCACCTGTTCGAAAACCAAGTAAGCTAAAAAGTACTATTGATTGCTAGAGCAGCAAGCTTACAGGAATAAAGACCGTTCGCCATCGTATATAGGGATATATACTCAGGCTCACTGCACCCAGATAAATAAGAGGCACTCGCTAATAATCAATGCGCCTGCTGTTCACAGGGGTGACAGGCGGCATTGATTATAGCTCCCTTGGTAATTGAATCACCATTTACCAAAATGAGTTGGCTGAATCACTTTTGAGTCTATAGCACTTGCTCTGCAAACTTTCGCAGTTCTCATGTAGCTCATCTACACTGCGAGCCACGATTTTTGATGAGCCCAGCCTTAC
>DGKB01000047.1 GCA_002386905.1 Akkermansiaceae bacterium UBA4581
ATCAACTTCATCAACTTCATCAACTTCATCAACTTCATCAACTTCATCAACTTCATCAACTTCATCAACTTCATCAACTTCATCAACTTCATCAACTTCATCAACTTCATCAATTAAGGTTACCGAACGAATCTCTTCGTTAGCCTCTATAATATCTTGCTCTAAGCTGCTAATGAAAGTTTGCGTACCTGGCTCTTTAAGCTTATCGGTTTCTTGATTAGCTATTGCTGAAATCTCGGCATCTAATTTAGTTTGTAGATCTTCTTCTAGCTCTACAGTTTGATCTTGTTCTATTTGAACTGGTTCTATTTTTTCTAGTTCAGGTAAATTTTCCACAAGTAAAATACTTATCGCAACTTGCTCTACAGAATAGTTTTCGATCAAATCAAAACTAATTTCACAGTTCACTTCAGCATGAAAAGCAGCTCTAACCTCTTGTGCTAATAGTCGGATATCTTGAATATAAACATCATCACTCACACTTAATTTAAGGTACACATCTGTCACTCGTTGACTAAGCCTAGTCTGTAAATGCTCAATAGATTCGTTGAGATTTGCTTGATCAAAAATAGGAAGAAACTCAATGGAGGCCTTCTGTTTATTTGCTTTAGCTAAACTTAGTAGATTCTGAGCTTTTTTAACTGAAAATCCTAAACCTCCAAGAAATTTATTGCTGGTAAAATAATGAAGGCGCTGTTCAACCTTTTGATAAAATAAGGCAAATGACTCCTTTAGTTTAACTCTCTCTCCTGCGTTTACTACTAATTGCTCATAAGTAGCGTCAATAACAGCTATAGAGCTCGCATCTAAAAAATCATAAAGTTTATTCTGCTGTTCACTATTAGCGTCAATTTGATTTAAGCTCCAAGAAGCTAAATTAATAACTACCATATTAGTTTTATAATCACTAATAAACTCATTAACCCTGCTAATCACATGTTCCGCCCAAATTGTGTTTAAATCTATGGCCACGACAATGAGTTGCTGGTTTTCACAGGCTACAGTAATCAGCTCTGTTTCTTCCTCTGAAAACAGTGCTGTTACTAAAGAAGCACTACTAGATTCTTCTAGTTCTCTTTCTGTAATAGCAATAGGGTGCCAATAAGCTTCCTTCTTAAGCTCTGTTTGCGAAAATATGAGCTTAGCTTCTTCGCCTATACCCAATAATATAATTTCTTGCTCACCCATCAAATTAATTATTAAGTGAAAAATTTAAATAGACCAGTTTTTTTCTGACTATTTTTCTTATTTTGCTCTTGTTCTTGAATATAACGTAATACCCCAATAACACTACTATAGCGAGGATCTTGCCAAGGAATATCATTAAAGCCACTTAAATTTTTATTAACACTTGCCTTATTAACCTCTATTTTCATGTAGTTTTCTACCCATGACACTAGCCCTTTCATCAGTGCTGTACCTCCTGTGAGGAAGATGCCTGACTTAATCTCAGCTAATTGAGTGTCTTTAATTGATTCCTTAACATAATCAAAAATATCTTGTAGCCTAGCGTCTACCACTGCGTATAAATCTTTTGCGTCTATTTCAAAATCACTAAACCCACTGGGGTCTTTAATTTTAACTTTATTCATTTTTGAAAGCTCTGCTAAATCAACATAGTTCTTTTTAATTTCTTCTGCTTTTGAAAATGAACAATTAAAAAAAACACTAATATCGTTCGTGATATGATCTCCCCCAATGGGTAGACTCCCTGAAGCTTCTATTTTAGATTGATGGTATAAAATATAATCTGTAGTCCCTGCCCCTATATCAATAAGTAAAGCTCCTTCTTGCTTGTACTCTTTATTATCTAACAATAACTGAGCGCTCGCAATGGGTGAAAAAATAACTTGATCAATATCAAATTCTAGCTCTTCTAGTGCTAGCAATCGATTATTAATTTCTTTCTCCTGGTAAGCAATAATATGAAACGATGAGCGCAACTCTCTACCCTCTAATTTCAAAGGTGGGTACAAACTGTAGTTACCATCCAAGACATAGCCTCGATTAATCTTATGGATTATTTGATACGACTTAGAAAAACGGTGACTACTAGCATCTGTATCAATAGCCTTAATGGTTGCTGAATTTACAGCTACAGGCTCAGGTGAGTCAATTTTAGCTCCCTGATTAATAGACAGGTAGCCTTTTCCAGCTATAACAACATGGATACATTTGACAGCAACCTTACTCTTATCTTCTGCTTTTAGTAAGGCTTGTTTAATACATTGCTTTACTTTTTGTACATCTCTGATTTCCCCCGTTTGAATACCTGAGGAAACCACTTGCTCAAGAGCGAGAATCTTAATTTCTCCTCCCCTAGGTAAAAATTCAGCTATAGCAAAGACAACCTTGTCTGTCCCTACTTCTAAACTTGCATATACCTTGGATTGAGCCATGTTATTTTTGTAAAATTAGTAACTATTAAGGACGAAAAAATCAATAGTAAAGGGTGATAAACCTTTTACTCATCTTCGAAAATTACCGGAATATTTCGCTTCGGAATTAAATTGATAAGTTTAGGAGTTTTTTGACCTGTGAGACCGTCTAATATTTTAATTAAATTCTGGGTTTGGCGTTCTGGTTCAAAATAATCACAATGCAATTCTAAGCCATTATTGCAATAAATAATGACTTTGTAAGGTAAATCAAAAGTAACCTTATTAATGGCTCTATCACGTCTAGCTAGAGGCTCTTGCATCACATTTACCAATGCTAATACTAGCTTTAAATTTAAATCTTCAAGCGGCTCACCTAATTTTAATTCCCACAAAGAATCAGGCAAAATAGGTAACTCAATAATTGGTAACTTCAATATACTTTCATTAAAATCTTTATCAGCTTTAAATACATAACCCTCCACATCTAATAAGAATCCATATTGCCAATTACGTCCCTCAATACCTAACTCCCTACTAGATACCCAAGCTTGTGGCACACGTTGTTTCACATAAATAGAAATTTGGTTGGGAAAGGTTTTGGCTACTTTTACAGAGACAACCTGTGGCAGTTTTAACAATCTGCTTTCTACCCTATTAGCATTTATTTTAAGTAGGGATTTTTCTTGTAAAATACCACTAATCGCCAGCACCTCTTCTCTGCGCAGTCCTCCCTCAATTTCGACTGTTATATTAGCATCTTCTAGTAAAAACTTTTTATGCATCAACACTTTACTCTCAAACCATGATTTGCCTTCTGAAGCGATAAAGTAAAAGCACACGACTAACCCCATTAAAATAATACTTATTTTAATGACCTTCCATATCTTAAGTAATAATAAGCGCCAACTAAGCTTCGTAACTTTTACATTTTTTGCCTTAGTTGAGGCGGTTTTTGGCTTTCTAGAAAATATCATTATATGTTTATTAGATAACCTTCATCACCAATTATTTTAGTTATATCGAATCTTTAATAATTCTTAAGCATAATTCAGTAAAGCTCAAGCCATAAATCTCTCCTGATTTTGGCAATAAACTCGACTGAGTCATACCTGGCAAAGTATTAATTTCCAGAACATAAGGTTGCAGAGCTTCATCTAGCAACACATCGACTCGACTATAAACCTCGACGCCCACACTCTGATGGGCTGCTAACGCCTGTTGTTGAACTTGAGCCGTGACCTCTGCGTCCAAATGAGCTGGGCAGAAATATTTAGCACCGCCATCACCTATCAACCAAGGGTACTTATTCGCTGAATCATAAAAACCATTTTCTGGCACAATTTCTACAATAGGGAATACTTGCGTACCTAAAATTCCGACTGTGAGCTCTCTGCCCTCAATCCATTGCTCAATTAGCACTTCATCATAAGTAGCTTGTAGTTCTTTTAGAGCCTCAACCCACTCCTGCTCATTGGTCACTTTAAACACACCAAAGCTTGAGCCTTCACGTGGAGGCTTCACTACACAAGGCAATATTGGAGCTTTTGTCTGATCTATGTCTAATTCTTGGCTAAGCTCTAATGTTTGGTAAAAAGGCGTTGAGACGCCTGCCTTCTTAAAACATTCTTTGCTCTTAATCTTATCAAAAGCAATACGACTAGATTTAGCTCTAGCGCCTGTGTAGGCGACATCTAAATCTTCGAGCAAGGCTTGTAATTGTCCATCCTCTCCAAACACACCGTGCATAAGATTAAACACCATATCCACACCTGCAAACGCTTGCTCTGTAATATCCTCAGGCCCATCAATAATTCTCGCCTCTACTTCTAAATTGTTTTCTTGTGCTACTTCTTGCAAGGCTTGAGCTACGGCCGAGCCTGAGGCAATCGACACCTCGCGCTCACGACTCAATCCTCCCATTAAAACGACTACTTTTTTCATATTATTTATGGCTCTACTGTTTTAGCTTAAAACATCACTTCGTCATTACCAATGACTTGTAACTCTAAATTTAACCTAACTCCTCTCTGTGACGAGGCTTGTTCTCTGATTTTCTCAATTAAACCTAGCACATCTTGAGCTGTAGCTCCGCCTCTATTAACGATAAAGTTCCCGTGTTCATCTGAGACTTGAGCTTGACCTACCTTGCAGCCTTTCATACCAAGCTCATCAATAAGTTTGCCTGCAGGGATAGACTCTGGGTTTTTAAAAGAACAGCCTCCACTAGCCGCAATTGGTTGCGTTTCTAGACGTTTTTTGCGTGACTCTTGATGCAAATTGATAATTTTTTGCTCATCTTGTATACTTTGAGCGACATAGTCAGCCTCTAATACGGCCTCTAGCACATAATTATACGCAAGGCTACCTACACTTCTGTAACCATAATCAAACTCTTCTTTTAGTAGAGTTTTAATCTCCCCTTCTTGAGTTAACAAGGTGATGGACACCACATGATCAAACATCTCGCGCCCCATGGCACCAGCATTCATACGCAAGCTACCGCCTAACTGTCCAGGCACACCTTCCATCCATTCAAAGCCTACTAACCCTTTAGCTTTAGCTGTATTAGCAATTTTCTTAAGGCGTACCCCAGCCCCTACTGTCATTTCTAAGCCTTGGATCGCTAATTGAATGAACTCGCCTTTGGCGAGAGAAATAGTAGCGCCTTTAATTCCTCCATCTTTGACGAGCAGATTAGATCCCCTACCTACTACATGTAAGGCGATGCCTACTTGATGGATTCTTGCGACTACTTTGGCAAAGGCTTGCTTTGATTGAGGCTCTATCCAAAACTGTGCACAACCACCAATGAGCAAGGTGGTATGTTTGGTCATAGGCTCGTAGAGTTTAATGCTAAGCTCAGCTAAATCTATATCTTGCTGGAGGTATTCTAACTGTTCCCAATCCTTACTCAACCATGCGCCAATTTGATGAATATTCCCTGCACCCAAAGTCAGCAGAGTTTCACCTGACTTAAGTTTATTACCTATCGCTAATTGAGCTGATTTAAAATCATCAAAGCATGTGACTTGTCCATGACCATTCACTCTGATTAGCTCTGCTAATGACTCATGGGAAACGCCGTCTATAGGGTCCTCACTCGCAGCATAAATAGGTAAGATATAAATAGCGTCAGCTATAGATAAGACTTCTGCAAACTCCTGCATAAAGGCCTGAGTTCTAGTGTAACGATGCGGTTGAAAAGCTATATGTAAAGCTCCTTTTTGAGTGGATTTTGCTGTCTTTAGAGTTGCCTCGATTTCGCTAGGATGATGAGCATAATCATCAATCCATGTAAAACGATCTGAGGCATAGCGTTTGTCAAAGCGACGCTTAGCACCAGAAAAACTAGCTAACGCCTCCTTTATCACTTGCCATGATAAACCTTGCGCCCTGCTTAAAGCAATAGTAGCTAAAGCATTCAGCACGTTGTGCCTACCTGGAATTGACAAATCAAATTCACCAACATCCTCGCCAAACTCTTCCACATTAAAGAAAACTTGCGAACCTATTTCTTTTAAATTCTTAGCTAAATAATTTGCACTAGGTACTGTATCTGCAAACCCATAAGAAATGGCGTTCAGCTCTAATTCATTAATCAAGCTTACTAATAGTGGGCTTTGAGCGCAATAAATCACTCCTTTTTGAGCCTTATTTAGCGCTGTACCAAACACCTCTTTTAAGTGGGTTTCGTCACGATAAAAGTCTAAATGCTCTAATTCCAAATTCAGTGCCACCAACCACTGTGTTTCATAAAGAGCTAAAGTCCCATCACTCTCATCTCCTTCTACCAACCATGGTTTATCTGCTCCGCTAAACGCAGAGCTCTCGCCTAATACAGGGGTTTCTGCCCCTACATAATAATTAGGTTGTTTCAGCCCTTGTTTAAAAGTGTGTGACAACATGGTCGTTGTCGTCGTTTTACCATGTGTGCCAGCTACAACAGTGGTATTTTGATGATTGATGATCTTTGACAAGCATTGAGCTCTAGGCCAGCAAATTAAGCCACGCTTACGTGCCTCGACCATAATAGGGTTTGTCTCACGAATCGCCGCGGAGTGAACCACTAATTCAACGGGACGATTTGACTCACCTAATTCTTTTTCAGGGTCAATATCTAAAGCATTAGCATAATGTGGCGAAGAAAATATTAATCCAAGCTTAATAAGCTTAGCTACTTCAGTATTATGAATTTTATCTGAGCCTGAGACCACATGGCCCATCTCTAGGAGTAAGCGAGCTAATCCACTCATGCCACTACCAGCCACCCCAATGAGGTGAATCCTTAACTTTGCAGAATAGAGGTTTAGACTAGAATCAGACATGATTATTTAAGCTATATCTAATCACTCTAGTTAGTCAATCATTAGTCTAGTTTAGCTATCTATTTAAGTTCATAAATCAACTTTGGCTAAGCTAAAATATAATTAACCATAGTCTTTTCTGCTTCACTGATAAATAATTGCTGTAGTGATAGTTTTTCTTGTTCAATTAGAAGAGGCATAGTTTGTCTCTCTTCTATCCATGCTTGAATGGTTTTAGAACTGAGGTCTGCTTCTAAGCACATCACTGCAGCTTTTTTACTCGCAAATATTTGCGCGTTTTTAGCTTGGTGATCATCTGCAGCATAAGGGTAAGGCACGAGTAAGCAGGGTTTTGCCAATGCAGAGAGCTCATTCATCGCCGAAGCACCAGAGCGGCTAATGACTAAATCGCTAGCCGCATAGACACTGAGCATATCCTCGCAGAAATCTATGATTTTATAAGTATTGGAATTTATACCTAATACCTCAACTTGCTGTGCTACAGATTGACTGTAATTCATGCCAGCAAGGTGAATCCACTGTATCTCTTGCCCTAATTTCTCTAATTGTGCTGCTGCCTCGAGCACTTTGGTATTAAGACTCGCTGCACCTTGGCTCCCACCTGTTACAAGGATGGTAAGCTTGTCGGCATCTAAACCTAAATCCACACGAGCCTGTTGTTGATCTTTGTTAGCTAGTAACTCTTGACGAATAGGCGTGCCTACGACACTGATTTTTTGCCCTTGTTTGAGCTTAAAATACTTGCCTGCTTCTTCAAATCCTAAGAAAATATGCTGGCAAAATTTGGCATTGAGTAAATTGGCCTTGCCTGGAATGGCGTTTGAATCGTGTACCCAAGTCCCTCTGCCCTTTAATTTACCTGCAATAACTGGCGCTAATGAACTAAATCCACCCATAGCTAGCACACCATCAATATCGTATTTTTTGATAATTTTAAGAGCTCCAATAATGCTAATAAGAAGCTTCCATAAAAACACCACCATAGCTAGAGACAAGGTTTTAGGTTTGGCCATCACTGGTAATGTGAGGCTCTTAAACTCGGCGTATTTAGAAGCCGCTTTAGCGTCTATAGCCTTTTCTGATAAGAGTAAAATAGCGTTATGCCCTTGTTTTTTTAACTCATGCGCTACAGCTACACCGGGAAACAAATGACCTCCTGTGCCTCCACACGCAATAAGAATGGTCTTAAATTGAGTTTTAGATGCCTTCTTATTTTGAGCCATAACCAACTAATTATACGGGTTCTTTATAAATTTTGCTTAGAGACTAATTCATTGTAATACCCGCTAGCAGCAATAAGCTCAGTATGCTTACCTTGCTCAATGAGACAACCATCTTTAAACACGAGGATCATATCTGCAGACTTAATCGTAGCTAAACGATGCGCAATAGTAATGGTGGTTCTGCCTTGGCTTAATTGCTCTAAAGCATCTTGCACCTTGCCTTCGGTTTCTGCATCTAAAGCACTTGTGGCTTCATCCAAAAAGAGTATTTTAGGGTTAGTTAAAATCGCACGTGCAAGAGCTATGCGCTGACGTTGACCACCTGAGAGTTTGACCCCGCGAGGCCCTACTAAAGTTTCATAACCCTCAGGGAATTCGGTGATAAACTCATCCGCATGCGCTTGTATCGCTGCTTGTTGTATTTGTTCTTGTGTATCATCAGCATTGCCATAAGCAATGTTCTGAGCAATCGAGCCTCCAAATAACAAAACTTCTTGAGAGACCATCGCTAATTGACTGCGGAACTTGGCTATATCTAATTCTTTGATATCAATTCCGTTATAGGAAATCTCACCTTTGTAGTTAGTATAGAAACCATAGAGTAGAGATATGAGGGTAGATTTACCTGCCCCGCTTTCCCCAACAATTGCCACCGACTGACCAGCGGCTATATCAAAGCTCACCTTGTTTAATACAGCTTCATCAGGATTACTTGAATAAGCAAACTCGATATTTTTCAGGCTCAAACTACCATCTAATTCTAGCTCTTGTGAACCAGTTTGCGCTGCTTGCTGCTCTTGGGCTAAGTCTTTGATTCTAAATAAACGTTTAGTCGCTACATCTGCACGTTGAAATTGAGCTAAGACTTCAGGTATTGCACGCAATGACGCAGCCACAAAGACACTAAACAAAATAAATCCAGTAAGCTGTTTTTCAGTTAAATCACCAGCAATCACAAGGTGGGCACCTCTCCACACGATGCAAGCAATACTGCCAAACATCACAAAAATCACAAAAGCAACAAACCAAGAGCGGGCTTTTATCTCATAAAAAGCGGCCTTAATGTAGGCATCTAAGGTTTTTGTATAACGCACAGCTTCGTAGCTCTCGTTACAGAAAGCTTTCACCTCAGAAATATTCTGCACACTTTCTTCTAGAACAGACTCACTCTCCTCTAAGGCTTCTTGCGCTCCGTGGGTGTGTTTCTTAACCTTTTTGCCAAAAATTGCCAGTAATGCCACTACTGGAATAATGATTAGTAGGAGTAATACACTTAATTGCCAAGAAATAACAAAGACAAAACATAAACCACCAATAAGAATCACCAAGTGACGCCCTAAGGGAGCTAGGCTCGATTGCAGAGTTTCCTTAATCACTGATAAATCATGCACCATGCCACCCGTGAGCAAGCCTGGTTTGTATTCATGATAAAAACTCAATGGTAGCCTAAGCAAATCCTCAAATATATCAGTACGCAAATCTCTGACCATTTTTTCAATAGCTATACCCATAAAACGAATACGTACATAAGTAATCAGCCCTTGAATAGCTAATATAATGAGCAAAGTTATCAATACTCGGTTAATCACCTGAGCATCCGTAACATTACCTAGAAATTCTTTAAGATAAAAAGGGAATAGCAAGCTCAACCCAGCCGTACAAAGCAATGCAATCGTTCCCAGGATAAAGGCCGCCTTATAGGGTCCCATGTAAGGGAATACACGCTTGAGGTTTTTATAAGAACCTTTTTTTTTCATCACAGATTAGAGTAAATCTTGCGCTGTGACTGAACTTGGTACTTTTTTAGCCAAGATTTGAGCCTGCATTTTGATATTAATGAGATCTGTATCAAATTGATAACTATGACAGTTAGGACAGATACAAGCCTCTCTAGTAACAATAGAAGAACAGCCTTCACATATCTGATATTTATCAGACTGTGCAATAATCTGCTTAGCCATTAACTCACGGTTAATTTCAACTGCTGGGTCTAGATTGTTTTCTACAAAATCCATGGTTGTATGTTGCCTCTGAACCCTCTACTTAATCAACTCTAAAAACAAAAAAACTTTAGCCAATTTATAGCCTTTAGACTCAACTCTAGGTTGATTAATTTATTTTATGTGCAATATTAATGCCGTCCATAGCCGCAGAAATAATACCACCAGCAAATCCAGCACCCTCACCTGCAGGGTAAAGACCTCTAACTTCGGGATGCTCCAAAGTCATTGGATCACGTGGAATTTTGACAGGTGAACTGGTACGTGTCTCAAAACCTATGAGCAAAGCATCTTCACAGATATAACCACGCATTTGTTGATTGAACTTTTTAAAGCCCTCTTTGAGTAGCCCTGAAATTTTCGTCGTGATGAGTTCATTAAGGTCGCAAGAGGTCAAGCCAGGAAAGTAACTCGTCTTAGGCAGGGTCTCGGAGACCTTACCCTCCATAAAATCGACCAAGCGCTGTGCTGGTGCCTTTTGCTTGCCACCTCCAGCCATAGACGCATTGCGCTCAACCTGCTTTTGCATCTTAATACCTGCTAGCACATCATCTGGGCCATCTCCATAAGGAATGGTGTCTTCTGGCAATACGGTGACCACCATTCCACTATTGGCAAAATAAGAATCACGACGTGAAAGCGACATACCATTAACCACCACTTCGTCGTTTTCGGTGGCGGCTGGCACAACAAAACCACCTGGACACATACAAAATGAATGGATACCACGATTATCTAATTTAGTTGCTAAACTGTAACGCGATGCAGGTAGTACTGATGAGCGTTTCTCATCACCCTTGAGGTGGTACTGCAACTTATCAATAAATGCTTGCGGGTGCTCAATACGCACTCCCATAGCAAAAGATTTCTTTTCCAAGGCGACCCCCTTGTCATTGAGTAAATAATAAATATCACGTGCAGAATGACCTGTGGCAAGAATCACAGAATCAGCCTCCCACAAATAGAAGTCATCATGAGTCTGGCCATTGGCATAATCCTCTTCTTTGGCATCAGCCCTTAATTGAGTTTTAACCCCTGTGCATCGTTGCTGACCATTGTCCTGAGGCTCCAACACGAAATCAACGACCTTTTGCCCAAAATGCACTTCGCCTCCTTGCGCCTTAATCGACTCTCTAATAGCCATCACCACTTTAGGTAATAGATTAGAGCCAATATGTGGATGGGCTTCGGTGAGGATATTCTCTGGAGCGCCATGCGCCACCAAAATCTGATAAATCAAAGCGACTGAGCCACGCTTTTTAGCACGGGTGTAGAGCTTGCCATCCGAAAAAGTACCAGCCCCTCCCTCACCAAAACAATAATTAGA